>JBBSLZ010000224.1:0-5784 GCA_038233435.1 Chthoniobacterales bacterium | reverse complement strand
GAAGAATCGCACGCCAAACGGGCGACCGCGGCACGCGCTGTAATAGCAACACGCCGGAAGCGGTGCAACTCCGAAAAATTAGCGGGCGCGCCGCAGTGGTGGGAGCGAGGGGGCGCGGTCATCGTGAGGGCCCATGGGGTTGCAGGGGCCCGCGTCAAAATGCCGCCAGCGCGGCGCTTGCGCCGGGGGCTGATCTGAACTCGAATGCCAGCCCACCGCGCGCCTGCCCCCGATGCATTTCCAAGCTCTAGCTCCAGCCACGACGAAACCCCGCCTGGTGAGCCCGGGGATGTGGAACATGCTCCTGGCGACGCTGGCTTTCGCGGTCATGAACATTTTCGTGAAGCAGCTCGACCGCATCCCGGCGATGGAGACGGTCTTCTTTCGTTGTCTGGTGGCGGGCATGCTTTGCGGTGCCGGGCTGGCGCGCGCTGGGGTGGATTGGAAGGGGAATAATAACCGGCTGCTGGTAGCGCGGGGGACTTTCGGGACGCTGGCGTTGTTCCTCTTTTTCGTGACTTTGCAAAACATGCCGCTGGCGACGGCGGTGACGATCCAGTATCTCTCGCCAATTTTTACTGCCTTGATCGGGATCTCGTTTTTGGGTGAGCAAGTGAGGGCGCGGCAATGGTTCTTCTACGCGCTCACGTTCGCGGGTGTGCTGGTGTTGAAAGGCTTCAGCGCGGATGTCTCGACGGTTTATTTACTGGCGGGGATCGCATCTGCTTTTTGCTCGGCGGTGGCTTATAATCTGGTGCGCCGGCTGCGCGAGCGGGAGCATGCCTGGGTGGTGGTGCTCCATTTCCAACTCGTGGGCATCGGGGCGGGCCTCGTGTTTAGCCTGCTCTACTGGGTGACGCCGACGGCTTGGGAATGGGTCTGCCTGCTGATGTGCGGTTTGCTGACCCTGATCGGGCAGGTGCTGATGACGCGGGCGTTACAAGCGGAGCAAATCGCGAAGGTGTCGATCTTGAATTACACGGGGCTATTTTATGCGCTCGCGTTTAGCGTTTTTATCTTCGGGGAGCGCTACAGCGTGCAGTCGCTTTTCGGAATCCTTTTAGTGCTGCTCGGCGTGGTGCTGAGCGTGGTGCTCAGCCGGCAGAAGCGAGTGGCGGTGGCCGGTGGGGCGGCTTGAAACCGAGGCGGCTGATTAGCGCGGACCAAGCGGGGTCGCCTGAGCGAAATGTTTCGCGGCCAGCGTTTCCATGCCGAGATGGCGGAGGCGTTCGCCCAGCATCCAGTGGAAGAGGGGATCGTTCGGTGTAACCCGATCGGCTAATTGTTCGCAAGCGGCAGCTTCGTCAAGGCGGCCGGCGGCGCGGAGTGCTCCGGCGAGTTGGTTGTTCATGAGGGGGAGGCGGGGGTTGCTTTGCACGGCGGCCTGCCAGAAGGCGAGGGCTTCTTCTTTGCGACCGAGAAGCCAGAGGGTTTCGCCTTTTTCCTGACGGGCGAGGATAAGGTTATCGCGTTCGGCGAGAGCGTGGTCGAGGCTTTCCAGGGCGGCGGGGTAACGGTCGAGGCGGTTCAGGATTGCGCCCCGATAGTAGAGACTGAGGGCTTTGGCTTCGCCTTTTTGGCCTCCAGCGGCGCGGGCGAGGAGATCGGCGGCGCGGTCGGCATCGCCGGCCAGGTAGTCGAACCAGGCTAGCTTGGCGAGGGCGTCGCTGTTCTGGAAGAGGCCGTAACGAGTGGCGGTGCGAAGGTGCGAGCCGCCACGGATGATGCTTTCGCGATCGACGGGGGTGAGCCAGCGAGTAGGATTGAGCTGCGCGAGCGCGAGTTCATCGGGGATGCGCAGATGCTGGAAGGCTTCCTGGCCGCGCGCTTCGTGGTAACGGATCCAGCCGCTGTGCGCGGTGAGCCCGATCCATAAGAAGGCGGTGAGGAGGAAGGCCCAGCCGGTTTTTTGCAAGGTGCCGGCGGCTTTGAGCCGATAATGATGGAAGTAAACTTCCGGCGCGGTGAGCAGGCGCCACGCTTTCAAGGCCAGAAAGGTGGTGACGGCCGCGCAGCCCAGCGCCATTAAGAACGGGACCAGCCCATAGACGCTGCGGACGCCGAGAAAGCTGGCCAGAAACACCGCGGCGGCGAAGATTTCCTCCGGCCAAGTGAGGGAGTAGTGACGCGGGATGGGCTTCGTTTTGGCTTTCGCTTTCGGGAGCGCGAAGGCCGGCTTTCCGAATCCGTAATAGAGCGCGTCGTTCGGACAGACGCTGATGCAGTCCATGCATTTCATACACCCGGGATCGACCACCATGCCGTATTGCTTGACCTCGGCGTGGACGAGCACGTTGGAAGTGCAGACCGCGGTGCAGTGGCCGCACTGGTGGCAGGCATCGGTGACGCGGATTTTTGCGGGTGAGAGCTTATCGGCCAGGACGAAGAATCCGCCGTAAGGACACGCGTAAGTGCAAAATCCTTTCATCCCGAGGAAGTAAACCGTGACGAAGCCGCAGATGAAGAGGAAGGGAATCGCCACCGCGACGGTCGGGAAGGTGGCCCAGAAATTATCGGTGACGAGATGGTTCGTGAAGGTGGGCAGCAGCGGCCCGGGCTCCGGACTGAGAACGAGGCGGTAAAAAGTGGGCCAAACGAACATGTAGAGCGCGGCCACCAGCGGGACGTAGATGAGGAGTCGGGAGCGGAAGGGCTTCGGCGTGATGCCGGCTTTTTTCAACAACCAGGCGCAGCCGTCCTGGAGCGCCAGGATGTGGCAACCCCAGCCGCAAACGAAGCGCCCAAAAACAATCGTGCCCAAAATGGCGAGAGTGAAAAAAATGAAGCCTGCGTTGACCGCGCCTTCCTGGAGGGTGTGCATCGTCTCCGAGGGCTCGATGGGCGAAACGGTGCGGCCGGTCATCCACCACTGGATGATGTGCGCCACCATCAGGAGATTGACCAAACCCAGCGCAAGGGCCCGCCAACGGCTGGTTTTGGAAGGACGAATGCCGAAACGCGAATTGGGTAGCGAAGCTCTGGCGGCGGCGATTGCGCCCGTCATCCGCCCCGGTTTTTGTTCGCATCCCTTTTTCACAAAAAAACTTCTCCCTATGCAAAGACCATGCCCTTTAAGGTAAATCGAAAAGAAAGTTTGAAAAAAGACGAAATACTTCTCCCTTTCCGGCGGAAACGTTTGTATACGAGGACGCTTCTCATGCCTCCGTTCTGATGTCGACCGGAGGATTTCTCCCAATCGTAGGACCCCCTCGAAAGATCATATGAAGAAAATTGTATCGCAGTTTATCCTGCTCGCGCTGGCTCTTTTCGGCCTGACCTCGGGTAATTCCATCGCCGGGGAAACAGGTCGAACGGACTCCTCTGGCACCCTGGAAACGTTAATCGTGGTCAACGGTAATGCCAGCCTCGACCTTGATCTGAACAAGCTCAATGGCATTCGGGGCAAGGAAAGCCGGATGCAAACGGTGCGCTTCCAGGCGGACGGGAATTCGTTCTTCCCCATCCTCGTCTTCAATCAGGAACTGCGCGGCCCGAAGCCGGGCGCGATCGCGCTCAGCACGACTGACACGCCAGCGTTGCCGGCACAGTTGGGCGAAGCGTTGAATCGCCTCGTGATCGAGAAGGTGGACTTTGAGCAGCAGTTTGATCTGGTCGTGCGCGATGCGAAAACGGGCTTCGTCTATTTTAACATCGAGGGCCACCACTATGACTATGACGCCCAGGCGCAGACGCTCCGCATCAGCGAAGGCCGCCTCTTGGTTTCCGATGGTTTTGCCAAAAACATGGGCCGTCCAACGGATGCGGGTGCATTCGTGGGCAACATCGGTGTCACCGCCAGCTTGCGGCAGATCGAGGTCGATAAGGTCGTGAACGGCGAAGTGACCTCCGCGGTTCTAAAGGCACGCACTGGCTCGCCTGAGGTGGGCACGGTGCCGGGTCCGGACGTTATCGTGGGTGATATCATTGGCCTACAACAGGGCGGCAGCAGCGGGAATTTTGTCGGGCTGGGCGTCGGCACCACTTCGTGTAATGTCGGCGTGGTGGACCTGAACTGGTTCGCGATGCCCCAGGTCGATCACCCGGTTATTCCGCAGAATTTGTATCGGATGAGCGGGGGTACGGGCAACAACGAGCGCTTCGAGCAAATCGGCCAGTCTTGGCTCAAGCACGCCTTCACCGCGCTGACCCAAAACATTTGCAACCTAGGCTGCAACGGTACGGGTGGTAGCCACCTTGGTTCGGGCTGCTCCGATCCCTACACCGCGAGCTTAAACTATAGCCAAAGCGGGCTCGGTTCGCGCGCCTGGGTGAATCCGTTTACAGGAGCATATCCCGGCACGGCGCGTAATCACAGCGGGCATACCGAAACCGGCATCTCCCACCGCGTGGTGGTGGCGATGAGCGACCTGACCGCCGCGCAGAATGCTGGCGCTACCTATTTTGCCGAAGGCCAATACGTGACACCGCACGAATACGCCTGGTGCCAGACCAATCCGGGCGAGTGCCACATGAGCAACAACGTTTCGTATCGGCAATACAGCGTCTCGGGGACGACGGGCTTCAGCTTCTCGCCCGTCGGTGCGACGGTCCGGACGAAACCAGGCATTACCGCATGGACGGGCGCGACTCTCGTCCCGATCGAGCCTGCTCCGGGTGTCGATGGGATTGGAACCGTCGGCTACAAAGTGTCGAACCCGTCGCCGGGCGTCTGGCATTACGAGTATGCGATTTACAATCAGACCATGGATCGCGCGGTGCAGTCTTTCAGCGTGCCCTTGGGCTGCGGAGTCGCGGTCAGCAACGTCGGCTTCCACGCTCCGTCGAATGAAGCGGGGGTTAGTAACGACGGCACAGTCGGGAGCGCTGGCATCAGCAACGCGGCCTGGACGCCTACCCAGAGCACGGACTCCTTGACTTGGAGCACCCAGACTTTTGCCCAAAACCCGAACGCGAATGCAGTGCGTTGGGGCACCATCTTCAACTTCCGCTTCGACTCTGATCGTCCACCAGTGACGAGCAATGCGGTCATTGGCTTTTACAAGACGGGTGAACCGATCACGGTCGCGATCCAGTCCCCTTCGGCTGCCTGCGCTCCGCTCGCCTTCGCCAGCGCGGTCTCCCGCAAGACGCATGGCGCGGCCGGCACTTTCGACATCAATCTGCCTCTCTCAGGTGAGCCGGGGGTGGAGTGCCGGACCGGGAACGCGGGCGGCAATTATACCCTCGTCATGACCTATAGTAACAACATCGTCTCCGGCGATGCCGCCGTCACCGAAGGGATTGCGACAGTGGGCAGCCCGGCGATCAGCGGCAACACGGTGACGCTGAATCTCTCCGGGGTGGCCGACATGCAGAAAGTGACGGTGACGTTAAACAACGTGACCGACGAGTTCGCGCAATCGATGCCGCAAACGCCGGTGAGCATGAATGTGCTGGTGGGCGATACCAATGCGAGCAAGTCCGTCTCCAGCTCCGACGTGGGGATGACGAAAGCGGCCACCAGCGCCATCCTCGACGGCTCGAACTTCCGGGCCGACGTCAACGCCAGCGGCTCGGTCAACGGGACGGATGTCAGCCAGGTGAAGGCCGCCGTCGGCCGGACGATCCAGTAGTTTCGAAAAGCCAGATTTGGGAACGTCGCCATCGCCGCGCAGAACGCGGGATGGCGACGTTTTCTTTTTTCGGGCGGTGATTTTGCTTAGCGATGGTTTGCCATCCGCCCTAGGCTGGATTCCGGTGCATCAATGAGAGGTAAGTTTCTCCTTCTTCGCGTTCTTGACCTGTGCCGCGCTGGGAGCGCCTCCCCGAGGAGGCCCACACTAT
>JBBSLZ010000223.1:0-5831 GCA_038233435.1 Chthoniobacterales bacterium | reverse complement strand
GCGTGCTCGGGAGTGGAGTGGGCGTGGAGGGCAGGGGTGAAGGCGTGGGCTCTTCGCGCGCCGGCGTAGAGGGCGGAGGCGCGGGCGTCTCCCGGACTCTCGGTGGGGCGGGGATGGAGGCCGGCGTGCGGGTGGCCGCCGGCACGGGCTGGATCGCGCGCGGGGTGTGGGTGGGCTCAGGCGGTATGGGCAAGGCCATCCCGTCGCTACTGCGCGGCACTTCCTGAAGCCGTGACGCAGTCGGCGAAGGCTTCGGAGTGGCGGTTGGCAGGGGCGTGGAGGGATCTTCTTTTCCCAAGGGGGTGGGCACCGGTCTCTCCGGCGTGGGCGAGGCGCGCCGGATCGGTGCAGCTGCATCCTGCGCCAGGAGCACGGGCGAAAGAGAGAACGCGAGAGTGAGAGCCAGGAAGAAGGTTTTGAGGCAATTCATCGCGCCAGAAAGAGAGGATCGTAGTGCGGCTCACTTCGGGCGGTCAACACGTTTCGCCGCAGCGAGCAGATTTGCCCTTCCTACCGCGATCGTCCGTGCGAAATCAAGTGGACGAATCCGCGCGTCCGCACTAAACCACCAGTTCCATGCACGCACCCTTCTCCTCCACCTCCCGCCTGGACTCGTTAGGCCAGTCGCTGCCCGCTTTTTTGTGATGGTCGTCGCTAATTCCGAGGACGCTCTGCCGGAGCCGCCAGATGGGAGACCGACGCCGGCCCCGCCCCCCGCTCTGCCGCCGGGGGCGCCGACAGACCTGGAGCTGATGCACTCCATCCAGGAGGAAAATCCAGAAGCCCTCGAGCAGCTTTACGATCGCTATAACGGCATCCTGAAAGCGCTGATTCTGCGCGTCGTCCACAATGAAGCGGAAGCCGATGATCTCTTGCAGGAAATTTTCATGGAGATCTGGAAGCAGGCGAAAAATTTCTCGGCCCAGAAAGGAAAGCCGCTGGGCTGGATGGTGACGCTGGCCCGCCGCCGCGCGATCGACGGCTTACGCAAAAAACAGGCCTACAACCGGGCCGGCGAGCGTCTGCAGAATGAGACCGAGCAGCAGCCGGATGCCTGGGTTCATAACGCGACCGAGGAGGAAATCACTTTTGGCGATACGCGGATCCTCGTCCGGCGCGTGATCAATACTCTGCCGGTAGCGCAGCAGCAGGCGATCGAGCTGGCATTTTTTCGCGGCATGAGCCAGCGCGAAATCGCCGCAAATACGAATACTCCGTTAGGAACGGTCAAAACCCGGTTGGAGCTGGGCCTTAAAAAGATGTACGAAGGTTTGAAAGAATTGCGCGATGAGCTTTGAACAGTTCCAGGATCGCGCCCGCCTTTACGTGATCGGCGCGCTCGAGTCCGATGAAACCGAGGAACTCGAAAATGCGCGGCGGGAGTTCGGCCAGAAAGCGGACGATTTCATCGCAGAATGCTACGATCTACACGAGGCTTTCGCGCTCAGTTTGCAGCCGAAAAAATCGTCCGATTCGCTGAAGCAGCGCCTGATGGAGAAGGTGCGCGCGCGCAGCGCCTGAGCGGCGCCAGATCAGGAATTCCCGCCGGCGCCGGTCTGCATTTCCTGCAGGATAAATTCCTGGAGAAAGCCGTAGAAGTTGACCTGAAAGAGTCCGAGATCGCGGCGCGAACCGATCGGCGAGCGATAGTGATCGCTCAGCTCGCCATCGGTGAAAGCATACTTGGCCGCGATGACGAGCCGGGCCTGATTTAAAGCGTTCAACCACGCTTCGGCGTGCTGGGTCGGGATGCGCAGGGTGCAATTTGCGAAAGGTTTTGCGCTGCCATTTAGCATCTGCAGATCCGCGCTCACCGTTTCGGTGGCGGTGCTGAAGAGGCGGCGCAGCTCCGGCTCGACGTAAAGTTTCCATTCCGCGCACATCGCCGGATCGGAGTCGGCGGTGGGCAGGCTGTAGAGTCGCTCTTCGGCGGCAGCGGTGCCTTCCGGATTCGCGCTCTCCGGCACCTGACGCAAGAGCTCGGCTAGAAACGGATCGAGTTCCGAAATTTCCAACACGTCCGCGTGGCGCCGAATCTCCATTTACGGGGTTTGCTCCAAGGTGGCGAGCAGCAGGTAACCGTGGAGCTGCTGCACGTAAAGCTCGGCCCGTTCCCGCAGACCACTCCAGACGATGGAGCGTCCCAGTTCATGCACCTCCCGCATGTGCTGCTCGGCCCTCTCGCGCTCAAAACCGAGCACCTTTTGGAAAACCATCGTGACGTAACTCATCAGATTGACCGGGTCGTTATGCACCACCACCTGCCAGGGAAGATCGACCGCCTCCTTCTCCCGGGTCTCCTGCTCGATCACCGGACTGGCGGTCGCCGCGCGCGCCGGCCGAGGAAAAGAGGTGTTCCCCATTACCAGGTGCGGCCGGACGAACGGGCTTTTTTCATCGTCCCGCCCTGGCTTCCCACTCATACTGAAAAGGCTAACATACGATGCTTTCAGTTCAAACCGAGCCGAGGCGCGGGCGAGCTGGCGCGCAGCCGCTCCATCCTCCGCAGGACGCCAGCCTGGGCCGTCTCCATCTGCCGCGCGTCCTTCGCCGTCCGATCATCGAAGCCGAGTAGATGGAGGAATCCGTGCACGATGTAGAGGCGCAGTTCCTCCTCGATCGAGACACCGAAGCGCTCCGCATTTTCGCGCGCCGTTTCCGCGCTGATCACGATCTCCCCATGTTGGAAGGTCAACACATCCGTCGGCCCTGCGATTTGCATGAACTGCCGATGCAGCGTCGCAATTCGGCGATCCGAGACCAGGACGACGCTGATCTCCGGGAGTGCGTCGACGAGGTCGAGGCGCGCGCTCGGAGATTCGCAGCAGTGCGGAAAAACGAGCTGCGCAAAACGCTCAAGTTCCCGCGCATCCACGGCGACCGCGCGTTGCGCATTCCGCAGCTGGATGGACGAATTCACGACAACGTGGCTGCTGGATTGAGTTGGCCCAGTTCGGCGTAAAGAGCCGCAAGTTCCGGCATGGCCGCGCCGGCCGCCCGCGCGCGCCGGAGCGGTTCGCCCCAGATCGCTTCCAGCTCGATTGGTTTCCCAGCCTCGAAATCGAGCAGCGTCGAGGGCTTGTAAGCGCCCATCTTCTCGGTCCGTTTCATTTGCTCGAGCGCTTCCGCGGTCGGCAGGGAATAGCCGCACCGATTCGCGGCCGCGATCACTTCATCCATCAAGGCGAGCGCACGCGCGCGCAACTGGTCGTTAGCCAAAATCGCGGCCGTATCGATGCCGCCGGCAGTGACCGCCAGACCGTTGAAAGGGATATTCCAGACGAGTTTCCGCCAGCGTTCCCGTCCGAGATTTTCCGCCACCGTGCAGACGACGCCGCAGCGTTTGAATTCCCACGAGACATCGTGCGTCCGCGGCCGCGGATAGCGCTCGTATTCGCCGAGCACGATCCGGCCGTGGCCATATTGCTCGATCACGCCGGGCGCCTCGCGGATGAGGCAGACGAAACAAAGCGCGCCCAGGACCCGCTCCGCCCCGAAGTGCTCGGCCAGGAACTCCTCGTTGCCGAGTCCGTTTTGCAAGGTCAGAAGCATCGTCTCTTTTTTCAAGAGCGGTGGCAGGAGGTGGAGCAACTCCTCGTTAGCCGTCGTCTTCAGCGCGATCAAAACCAAATCGCACGGCCCGATTTCGTCCGTGGAGTGATAACAATTCACCTTCGCCAGCCGGAAGTTCTCGGTCTTGCCGCGCACCCGGAGGCCGAGACGCCGCACCTCCCGTAAATCGCCCCGCATCAGAAAATGCACGTCCCGTCCGTAATAGCCGAGCTTCGCCCCGTAGTAGCCCCCGATCGCCCCGGCGCCCACCACCGCGATCCGAAAGTTCGGCAGGACGTAGCGCGCTCTCACTACTGCGGCGACCGCTGCTCGGCCTGGAAGTTCCGCGTGATCAGGCGCGCCCCTTTGTTAAAGGTGAGGTAGGCCCAGGCCCACTGTAGGAAGACCGCTGCCCGATTACGAAAGCCAACCAGAAAAATAATATGCACAAAGAGCCAGGCCAACCACGCCGGCAGCCCGCTGAAGTGCACGTAGTTCAGATCCGCCACCGCTTTGTTCCGCCCGATCGTGGCCATGCTGCCCTTGTTCCAATACCAGAAACGCTGCGGCGGCCGGCCTTCGAGCAGCCCGAGAATATTGCGCGCGGCGTGTCGGCCTTGCTGCATCGCCACCGGCGAGACTCCCGGAAGTGGCTCACCGGTTTGATGGGAGAAGTTAGCCAGGTCGCCGATCACCTGCACTTCCGGGTGACCGGGGATGGTCAGGTCGGGATTCACGATTACGCGACCGGCCCGGTCCACGGGCGTGCCGAGCGTTTTCCCGAGCGCGGAAGCGGTGTTTCCCGCGGCCCAGATCTTGACCCGGCAGGGAATGAATTTCCCGGCCACTTCGAGTCCTTCCTCGGTTAAATTCTTGGCGTGCTCGCCGGTCATTACTTCCACCCCGAGCGCCTGTAGTTGCCGCCCCGCGCTCGCGCTCAGGTCTTCTGGAAAACCACCCAGAACGCGTTCGCCGCCTTCAATTAAAATGACGCGCGCGCTCGACGGATCGATGTGCCGGTAATCCTCCGCCAGAGTAAAACGAGCGATCTCCGCGATCGCACCCGCCATTTCCACCCCGGTGGGCCCGCCACCGATAATGGCAAATGTCATCGCCGCCTGACGGGCCGCTTCATCCGTGGCCCGGTCCGCGTATTCAAATGCCAGGAGCAGTCGGCGCCGAATCTCGACCGCATCCTCCAGACTCTTCAAGCCGGGCGCCAGCTTTTCCCATTGCTCGTTTCCGAAATAAGAATGGCGGGCGCCCGTGGCGAGAATGAGATAATCGTAGCTCAGCTCGCGTTCCCCGGTCACGACGCATTTCCGGGGCACGTCGATCGAGCGTGCATCGGCCAGGATGACATCCATATTGCGGCAACTCCGCAGGATCGCTCGGATCGGCGAGGCAATATCCGCCGGAGAAAGGGCGGCGCTCGCCACCTGATAGAGCAAAGGCTGGAAAAGGTGGTAATTGGTGCGGTCCATCACGGTGACCCGCACCGGTTCGCAGCCCAGCAGCTTGGCCGCTTCCAATCCGCCAAAGCCAGCCCCGATGATGACGACGTGCGGTTTCTCGGGATCGGTCTCCATGCTCATGTAACTCCGAACAAGGTCGGCCCCGCCATAGGAAAAGTCGTTCAGCGGCTGAAAGAGTGCCGACCGCAGCAGTCCCTCATCGCGCAAGCCGGGGCTGCCGCCGTGGCGACGCAGCGATTCTTCATGCGCCACCAGCAATTGCTCGTAGGTAACGAAAATCGGCTCCACTATTGGGCGAGCTTTCGCAGAAGATCTTCGTGCTTTTCGAAAACTCGATCGGCAGCTTCCTCCAATTTCCGATCAGAGGCGTAACGCGCTCCTGCTGCCGGCGGGCTGTCTTCCCCGTTAACCAAAAACTCCCGCACCATCTCCTGCTCGCTTGGAGGAAGGGCTTTGATTTGCTCGATCAATTCAGCAGCGCTCATCTGCCAAGAGTAACCGCCGTCGTGGTGATCCGCAACGGAGCGCCGCCCGGGCAGGAAACCGGTTGTCTCGCGCGAAAAAGCCTCTATCTTCCGCGCCTTATGCCGAAGTCCATCGCGCGCAGCAAGACGCGGAAAGCCGTCTCGAAAAGATTCAAGATCACCGGAACCGGCAAGGTCATGCGCCAGCACGCCTCCCGTCGGCATTTGCTTTCCTCGAAGAGCGGAAAACTGAAGCGCCACATGGCGAAATCCGCCGTCGTGCACGAGACCGACGTGGCCCGGATCAAGTTGAACATGCCCTTCGCGTAAGCGAGGCGGC
>JBBSLZ010000222.1:0-5838 GCA_038233435.1 Chthoniobacterales bacterium | reverse complement strand
GCCACCGCCTCGGCATCAAACTCATGCCCCGCGCCATCCAGCATCGCCATCTCCTCGATCGCCAACAACCGCGCCTCCTCGTCCACGCGATCGCGCACAAACTGATCGTCCAGCCCGCCCACCGAAACCGGCGCGCGATGCGCCCCATGGACCGCGCGCTCGAAGACATGCACCTCGTGCTTCATCCGATCGTATATCCCGCTGAACTGCGGCCCCTGCCCGAGTGGCCAATTCATCGCGCACGCCCCAATCCCGAGCACGCTTTCCAGTTCATCAATCAAAGCCAGCGGATCGCGCGCCGGTCGATCCAGCTTGTTCATGAAAGTAAAAATCGGCACCCCGCGCCGGCGACAAACTTCGAAGAGCTTCCGCGTCTGCGTTTCGATGCCCTTGCCGGCATCGATCACCATGATGGCCGCGTCCACCGCCGTGAGCACGCGATAGGTGTCCTCCGAAAAATCCTTGTGTCCGGGCGTGTCGAGCAGATTGATCACGCAATCGCGATACTCAAACTGCAGCACCGTCGAGCTGACCGAAATCCCGCGCTGCTTCTCCAGTTCCATCCAATCGGAAGTAGTCGCGCGCTGCTTTTTCCGCGCCGTCACCGAACCCGCCAACTGCACCGCGCCGCCATATAAGAGGAGCTTCTCCGTCAGCGTCGTCTTCCCCGCATCCGGGTGCGAAATAATAGCGAAAGTGCGGCGCCGTTTGATTTGTTCCAGTAGCATTGAGAAAGCGACGAGCGCGGAGTAGCGCCTAACAAGTGGAAACGAACCCCGCTGGCACCGCGTCGCCGCGGCAAGGTAGCGAGAAATTCCTGCGCCGCTACCGGAGCGCCAAAAGGCGCCGCCTATTTCAGCGGCATCGGATAGACTGCCGGGGTGGCGTGGCCATCCTTGTCCAGGGCGCGAACGCCGAAGATGAAGTTATCCTTGGAGACGTTTGGGACGGTGAAGCGCGTCACGTTTCCGGCGTCGGCGGATTGTTGCCAGAGCGGAGCGGTGGTTTCGCGCCAGACGATTTCGTAGCCCGCGAGGTCGGGCTCAGCGTTCGCTTTCCAACGCAAGGTCGTGCTGTTGGTGAGTTCTTTGGTTTCCACCTCCACCTCCGCTGGCGCTGCTGGAGCGAGGGCTAACGAACCCAGAGCCGCTGCATTGACCCGCGCCACTCGCGCGATGTAATCGAAATCGCAGAACTCCGGCAGGTCGCCGTATTTCACGCCGTTTTCCTCGCGCAAGTCCTGATGCTGATGGCGGAAATCTTCATGCGGCTCGCTCAGGCGCACCGCCGGATAGCCGGCGTCGAGAAAGGGACTGTGATCGCCGCCGCGGAGAAATCGATCCCGCCGATAGACAATGTCCACTTTCATCCCACTGACATAACGTTCGGCGTTTTCCTTTATCGAGCGGGCCAATTCCCGCGCCGTGCTGTCGTTCTCTCCGCCGGTCTGCAAACGCGTCCGGAGCGCGTCGGGCACTTCCTTCACCGGTGGCACACCTTCCGCGAAAAGGCGGACGCGATCCTTCTCCACCGTGTCGTCGTCCGCATGCGAACTGCCGATGATGTCGTTCGTGATCATGCCGGCGATATTCCAATTCTTCTCCTTCGCCATTTGCGCCCAATGCGTTGACCCGAAGAGTCCTTGCTCCTCGCCCGCCACCGCCATGAAAACGAGCGTCGCATCCCATTTCCGCTTCGACATCACCCGCGCCATTTCCATCACCGCAGCCACGCCGGAAGCGTCGTCGTTCGCGCCCGGCGCGTCGGCGGTGGCGTTCATCACATTGGTCACGCGGGAGTCGTAGTGACCGCTCACTACGTAAATTCGGTCGCGCGATTCCGGCTGCGAACCTGGCAACGTCGCGACGACATTCACCACCTGCACCGGCTCCGGATTGCGCGGGCCGGACGGTTGCGTGAACTCGTCCATGGTGACTTCAAGCCGATCGCCATTTTCTTTGCTGTAGCGTTCGAACTCCGAGCGAATCCAGCGTCGCGCGGCCCCGATCCCGCGCGTCTCGCTCTCGGTTTCGGCGAGCGTGTGGCGGGTCCCGAAACTGACCAGTTTCCGGATGGTCGCTTCGATATTCTTGGGAGAAATTTCCGCCAGCGCGGTTGCGATTTCTGGATCGAGCCTGGGTTTAATCGTTTCCGGCGCCGCCGGGAGAGAGCCAGTCAGAAATGGGATGAGCAAGAGGAAACGAACGGGGAATCGCATCAGAATGACTACACTGAGCGCGGCTCTTCCGCATCCAGCGGCTCATCGCCTAACGAGGCGGCTCAGGCAGATGCCGTGAGTTTTTGTAGAACTTGTAGGCCAGATCGATTCCGGCGGAGAGGAAATTGCCCAGCTCCGGCACGCTTACCTCGATCAAGCGCGTCACCACTTTAACCATGTTATCGGGATGGAGCAGACCCGCGGACAGATCACGCTCCACACCCTTGATATATGAAATCATCGCGCGTGCGTTTTTCCGCGATTCCGGATCGCAGGCCGCGACTTTTTCGTACGTTTCGACGGCGAAATGAAGATCGCTCGGCGAGCCGGCCGCCAAACCCCTTAACACTCCACCTTCCCCCAGCATCTTCATCGCCTGGCATCGAAACGCTTCCGCCCCTCCGGCTTCCTTTGCGCTCCTCATCGCGTCGACGACGTAACTGGGCACCTTGTCTGCATGCTGCAAGATGATCGCCTTGTTTTGCTCGCTGCTGCGCAAGTCGCCTTTTAGCCCCGCTCCGTAGGCAAGTCGGAGCCGCGCCGCTTCGAGGTGGGCGCTAGCCATCACGACATCAAACTCGTAGAAACGCCGGCCCGACTCCGGGAGCGCCTCACCGGTGGTGATCAAGGCCTCATACTCCAGGATCGCTTCAAAATTGCTTCGGCCAGCCAGGGCCTGCGCGCGCTTCGCCTTCGCGGCCGCGAGATCGACGAATTGCAGCGTTTCCATCATCGCTCCCAATCTCATGCGCGGCCCGGCTTCGGCCTGCTGCGGGGCGCCTTGCCCGAGTGGGACGGGCTGCATGCCGTCCGCGTCCTGCCCGGAAGCCGGGACCGCCATTGCCGACAAACTTAAAATCATGGCTCCCCATCTGAGGCGGACTAGTAAACTCATTCACGAATAGTGCTCATGACAGGAGCCGCCTGACAAGCGCGAGGAGGCTAAGGACTGTGCCTTTTCAACGGGGGCGCTTAACTCCAGGGCGATTTGTTGCTTTTACTCCCGTCGCCCCTTTGCCACCCTCGCCGGGCATGCTGGCTAAGATTTATTCCGCCGCCGTTTACGGCATCGATGCTTACGAAGTCGAGATCGAGGTCAACGCCGCGCGCGGCGATCCGAAGATCATCATCGTCGGCCTGCCCGACACCGCCGTAAAGGAAAGCCAGGATCGCGTCACCACCGCCATCAGTAACAGCGGCTACTACTGGCCGCATGGCCGCACTACGATTAATCTCGCGCCGGCCGACATTAAAAAGGAAGGCCCCAGCTTCGATCTGCCCATCGCGCTCGGGATGATCGTCGCCGCGGAAGAGTTCGACGACCCAGTGCTGGAGCAATACAGCTTCCTCGGCGAGCTCGCGCTCAGCGGCGCGGTCCGCTCCGTCCGCGGAGTCTTGCCGGCTGCGATCGAAGCACGACGCCGCGGCAAAAAAGCACTCTTCGTTCCGGAAGCGAACGCGCGTGAAGCCGCCATGGTCGAGGGCATCGACATCTACGGCGTGCAAAACCTGCGGCAGACCTACGATTTCATCAGCGGCAAAAACGCCAGCCTGCAGCCGACCCGCGGCGATCTGACCGATTTCTTCGCCAACCACCAAAACTACGAAGTCGATTTCAGCGATGTGAAAGGCCAGGGCCACGTCAAGCGCGCCATCGAGGTCGCCGTCGCCGGCGGCCATAACCTGCTCATGATCGGTCCGCCCGGTTCCGGCAAGTCGATGCTCTCAAAACGCATTGCCACCATCATCCCGCCCATGTCGCTCGAGGAAGCGATCGAGAGCACCAAGATTCACAGCATCGCCGGAATGTTAAACGGCGACCAAGCCTTCGTGGCCACGCGTCCCTTCCGTTCGCCGCACCACACCATCTCCGATGTTGGCTTGTTAGGCGGCTCCGCCATTCCCCAGCCCGGCGAAGTCAGCCTCGCGCATCATGGCGTCCTCTTTCTCGACGAACTGCCCGAGTTCAAACGCTCCACCCTCGAAGTCATGCGCCAGCCATTAGAAGACGGAAAGGTCACCGTCTCGCGCGCCGCGGGCAGCGTCACTTTCCCCTCCGAGTTCATGCTCGTCGCCGCCATGAATCCCTGCCCGTGCGGCTACTTCGGCGACCTGAAACGCGAATGCCGGTGCAGTCCCGTGCAGGTGCAGCGCTACCGCCAGCGCATCTCCGGCCCGCTCCTCGACCGCATCGATCTCCATATCGAAGTCCCTGCGGTCGAGTACCGCGACATTTCTAGCACCCGCGCCGAAGAACCGTCCGATGCCATTCGCGAGCGCGTCATCCGCGCCCGCGAACGCCAGCAAGCCCGCTTCCAGTCCGATCAGAAAACCAACTGCAACGCCCGCATGGGCCCGCGCCAGATCAAACAGCACTGCTCATTAACCGATGACTCCCAAGAGCTGATCCGCATCGCCATGACCGAGCTGAACCTGAGCGCCCGCGCTTACGACCGCATCCTAAAAGTCAGCCGCACCGTCGCAGACCTCGCCGCTGCCGAAGCCATCACCTCCGACCACGTCAGCGAAGCGATCCAATACCGCACCTTCGATCGGACGTTGTGGGTCTAGGGCCGCCTCCAAACGTATGAGTGTTCCGACCCTCTACCTGGACACGGCAGATGGAGCCGGCGCGCCCTCGCGCCGAAGGTTAATTCTGGCAGCCCCGCTTCTGATCCTTCAGCCCGAGGGCGGGCCGGCTCCAACGCGGCGGGCGCCTCGCCCGCCCTGTTTCGCGCCTCGCGGGACAGCCGTTCCGCCGGTTCCGTTCTGGCCTGGACGCACGCCCACGTCCCGACCGACGCCCTATACGTGCCTCACGTAGAGCGACGAAGCGCGCTTGAAGAGAGGCAGAGCATTAAACATCACGCTCCCGCTCGACGAGCTGTAGCGACGGCACTCTGTCGCCGTTTGGACGCGTCGATCCCTGGCCACGCGTGTGCCGTCGACAGAGCGGCGTGGCTACAGTTACAGCCCGGCAGCCGCGGAGAAGTATTCCGATCCAAGCCAGCGTAGCTGTTCGCATGACTCGCCGAAAAGTTGGGAAGACTCGATCCGAACGGCTTCCCCCTCTTGCCACCAATCGAACGCTTTGATCGGCGTCGCAGCGTCCGCAGCGCCTCTTGACAAAGAGGGGGCGCGGTCCCAGATGAGTGCCGAGCTGACCTGGATTATGGCTACCGAATTGACCGCGGAAGAGAAAGACGGCCTTCGCCGCAGTTTTAAACGCTGCCGCGAAGGCACCCCCGATGCCATCATCGCTCTGCGCGAGACGGGCGACCCGGAGCAAATCCCCACGATCGTGCGCGGGATTGTCTGGCGCTATGTGCAGCCGGAAGCGCGGCCGGTGGTGGAACAGGCTACGCCGGAGACGCCGCTGGCGGCGCTCGGGATTGATTCGCTCATGATGCTGGAAGTGGTGCTCGATGTGCAGGACGCGCTCGATCTCGTGATCGAGGATTCGGACCTGCGCCAGATGCAGACGATCGGCGACGTGGTCATCTTTTTACAAAAGCGCTACGCGGAGACGCATCCGCAAAGCTGAGCCTGGACGCAGTGGCTGGCGGGGAGAGAAAAGCCGGCCGGGCCCCGAAGGGGATGTCGCCCGCCTATCGAGTGAT
>JBBSLZ010000221.1:0-5864 GCA_038233435.1 Chthoniobacterales bacterium | reverse complement strand
CCGCCGACCCTCGAGCAGCCACGGCAACGCGGCTGCCAGTTCGTCCAGAGTCGCCCTCTCCATCGGCGAATTATGGAATCGCCTGCCGCACCGCGCTGCCGAAATCAGTCCGCTCGTTAGTCGGAAACAGAATGAATCGATCGGGCATCATAGGAAAAGCGATGACCGCAAGGTAGAGCCCCAGAAGGACGAGTGCTGGCGTCGCTTTACGCTTCATATCTTAAGCCTTTCAATCGACAGAGAGCGCCACCAATCATGATCGAAAGTGAAAGCATGGACCATCAGCATTCCCACGGTGAGATCGGCAAAGTTAATCACCAACAAAACCACCAGATTCATCCCGGTAAGAAGAGACCAGGAAATCATTCGGGTACCGCGCGAGAGGCTCAGCGGCAGGGCGAGTAACTCCAACGCGAGAATTCCCCAAGTGAGCACGCGCAGCCACGAGCCCGGCAGCGCCAGGAGCAGATCACGGATCGCGCCGGGCCGGGCCAGCGGATTATCCAGCATATGCAGCATCGCACTGCCATCGATCCAACTCGGGCTCTGCACCTTCATCCAGCCGCTGAAGGTGTAGCCAGCCATCAACAGAATCCATGCGGCCCAGTAAACCGCTGGCGGCATTTGCCAGGCACAATCGGAGCGCCGGGCATTCACAGCTTCGCCGACTGGGACGAGAAGGCTAAGGACGAGAATCAAGCCGATATAGGGAATCGACGGGTTGTTGATGAGATTGTTTCGATCGAACAAACACGCCCACCCAAACCACAGCAGCGCGGCCGCCACCCGTCGGTAGATCCCGGCAGCAAGAGCGATCGCCAGAATCACAAGCGCCAGCAGAAACAAGGTGACCGCGAACGGCGAATCCCAGCCGTTCAAAAGATTTAGGAAAAAACCGTGCGTGAAATTGAGCGCCGGGTCCGGTAGAACGCCGCGATCGCTGAACAGCTCGGCCCCATACAGGAGCAGGAAGGCAAAATGCACCGCCAGGTATGTGCCAAGCGCGATCCGAAAGATAGCGAACTGTCGTGCGGAGGTTCGTTTCATTTCGAATAACGAAACGACCACCGGCCACTACGACCGCGGCTCCGGTCGCGCACCACGAGGCTAATCGCCTCCCCGTTTTCGGAGATTCCCAACTCGCCCCGCAAAGGTCCCCCGCGCCCGAGGCCATAACTCAGCACGCTGTCTCGAATGCCGTCTGGCAACAGCGGCGCACCGGCGATCGCAGCGCCATAAACATTGCGCCGATTGTAGGGGCCGCGCATGCGCGAATAGAGTTCCGGCGTGACGACCACCGCAGACCCGTCGTCCATGGTGAAAGCGAAATCCGCCGCGAACGGCTCAAAGCCGTTCATATCACAGAAGACTTTCGGACACGGCGCGATGACCGTGACCGCGCCGATCCCTTTCAGGGCGCGCGACCCGAGGAGTTCACCAGCCATCTGCGTGAGACCCACGAGCAAGACCGCGCTGGCGGCGACGTTTCGCCAGTTCACGACGCCATCTCCTTCCGCACAGCGGCACAGGCCCAACGCTTCCGGCAACCGAAACAGGTGGGCAGCAATCGCAACGGCTCCTGCGCCTGAGCGTCCGACGCGTGAACATCTCGGAACGCGAGGATGTCGGCAAAGCGATCCTCCCTCCAATCATCGAAACCACAACGGACGACAGGGCGTTTCGGATTGTTGAAAGTGCCGAAAATAAGATCCCACAACGGCAGATCCGCAAAGTTCGCCGTGTGGCGGCGGAATTGATGATGCACGCGGTGCGACTCCGGCCGCTGCACCAGATAGCCCCACCAATGCGGCGTCCGCACATTCCAGTGATAAAAGAACTCCGCTGCCGCAGTCAAAATCGTGTAATAGCCGGCGGCCTTGACGCTGCAGCCGAGCAACGGAAAAACGAGCGCGCTGCTTAAGAGAGAATTTAGAAAAACCTCGACCGGATGTTTGTAGAAGCTGGTCAGGACCTCAATCCGGCGCGGCGAATGATGCAACTGATGGCACAGCCGCCAGAAGAAACGCGATTCGTGGCGCAACCGATGCCACCAATAGTAAACAAACGTCGAAACGAAATAGGCGATCGCGGCACCACTGAAGTCGCCAACATATTGGGCCAAATGTACCAACGAGGCGTGGGCCATCCAGCGGGTCCACGTGTGTCCCGCGAGGATGACGATGCCGAGCTGAACCGCATTCACCAGGGCCACCCGCGCCCACCAACCCCTCACGACCGGTAGAGCACCCGCCGGCCAGAGACGCTCCGCGACGATGCAGCCAGCCGCGATCGCGAAGATAAGAAGCAAATCCATGCGCCCAGCGTAGAACACCGGCGGCGCATTCCGTTAATCGATAATTTTTGCTCTGATCATCGTTTTAAACGATGTCACGAAATGAACGTTCATCACTTGGAACTGTTTTACCACGTGGCCCGGCATCGCGGCATCAGTGCCGCCACCCGCAAGATGACCTATGGTATTCAGCAGCCGGCGGTCAGCGGTCAGATTCTCCAGCTCGAGCGCTCACTTGGCGTGCAGTTGTTCCAGCGCCGCCCCTTTGCCCTTACCGCCGCCGGTCGCGAACTCTTCGCCTTCGCCGAGCCCTTCTTCGGCCGCCTCGGCGAGATCTCGCGCCGGATACGCACGGAGGAAAACTCCCGGCTCCGCCTAGCCGCGCCCGCCACCATTCTGCGCCGGCATCTGCCCGCCGTCTTGAGCGAGCATAAACGCCAGCATCCGAACCTCGAACTCCGCCTCTACGACGCCAATCAAGCCTCCGCCGAGCGCCTCCTGCAAAAACAGGAGATCGACCTCGCGGTGACCGAGCTGGAAGGCGCACCGGCGGCCGGCTTGAACTCCACCATTCTCCTCAAGGTCGCTCCCATTCTCATCGTGCCGCAGCGTCTGAAAGCGAAAACGGCCGCCGAATTATGGCACGGCGGGGCGAACCCGGGGACCCTCATCTCTCTCCCGCCCGACGAAGTCATGGTCAAACAATTCCAAAGCCATCTCCGCCAGCTGGGCGTGAACTGGCGCACCAAAGTCGAAGTCAGCGCGATGGATTTGATCCCGATCTACGTCGGGCTCGGTTTCGGAATTGGCCTTTCGTTAGCCGTGCCGCGCCTAAAGCTCGCGCGCGGGCTGCGCGCGTTGCCGCTTCCCGGTTTTCCTCCGCTCGTCATCGCCGCGCTTTCCCAGAAGAATCTTTCGGCTTCGACAAAGTCATTCCTCGGCGCAATCAAGCGCCAGGCGCGCTCGATTGAAGCGCTATAGAGAATTCCGCTGGCCGCCGGAATGCTTGAGGTTGCCGGCTTGCGTCAAAATTGTCATCCTCTCCTAGGAATCCAATTTCACATGCCTGACTCTTCCGCTTCTCCATCGCCTTACACACGTCAGAACCCATTCCCGGGAAAGCTGGTCGTCAACCGCCGGCTCAATCCCGGCTCGCAGAAAGACACGCGCCATCTGGAAGTCGATCTCGCCGGCTGGGGACTCAGCTTTGAAGTGGGTGATTCGATGGCGGTTTACGCGTCGAACGATCCCGAACTAGTCGAGGAAGTGATCCACGCTCTGGGCGCCACGGGCGATGAAATGGTCCCGCCGCCGAAAGGAGATCCGGTGCCTCTTCGCGCTGCTCTTTCGAAAGACTATCTCATCACGCAGCCCACCCCTAAATTGCTCAAGGCCATTGCCAGCCGCGCCTCCGGAGCCCCCTTATTGAAAGATCTGCTCCACGCGGATCGCAAACACGACCTCGACACCTACCTCTACGGCCTCGAGGTGATCGATTTCCTGGTCGACCACCCGTCGGTAAAATTCGCGCCGGAAGAATTCGTTACCCTTCTCTCGAAGCTCCAGCCGCGTCTCTACTCCATCGCCTCCAGCCCGAAGGCATTCCCAGACGCCGTCCACTTCACGCTCGATGTCGTCCGCTACGAAAGCCACGGCCGGGCGCGCAAAGGCGTCTGCTCCACCTTCATGGCCGAGCGCGCCGATGACGGCCCGTTCCCCGTTTACCCCACGACCTCGAAATTCCGCATGCCGGAGAATCCAGACACGCCCATGATCATGGTCGGCCCCGGCACTGGGATCGCGCCCTTCCGCGCCTTCCTGCAAGAGCGCAAAGCCATCGGCGCGCGCGGAAAATCCTGGCTCTTCTTCGGCTCGCAGCGCGCGCATTGCGACTACTTCTACGGCGACGAGTTCGCGCAGATGAAAGAGGAAGGCTTCCTCACCCGCATCGATTGCGCCTTCTCACGCGATCAGGAACACAAGGTCTATGTCCAGCACCGCATGGAGGAAAACGGCGCCGAACTCTGGAAATGGATTGAGGAAGGCGCGCATTTCTTCGTCTGCGGCGACGCCAAACGGATGGCGAAAGACGTGGACGCCACCTTGAAAAAAATCGTGCAAATCCACGGCGGCAAATCGCTCGATGAGGCGAACGATTACATCGAGCACCTAAAGAAAGACAAACGCTACAAGCGCGACGTCTACTAGCGCTTTGGGCCACCCGCCGGCTGGAGCTGGCAAACCGCCAGGGCTAAATTTTTCACTGTCCCCGCCGTAGTGGCGCCACCCACACAGCCAAAGGAGCTAGCGCGGTCTGGGAGCGGAAGCGATGGCTGATTCAAGGGACCGAATGTCCACCGGCTTGGTGAGGTGAAGAAAGAATCCGCTGGCGCGGCTGCGAGCGATATCGTCGTCCATTCCGTAGCCGCTGAGCGCGATGCCGGGCAGGCGGTGAGCGGCGCGCAGGTGGGCCATCAGCTGATGGCCATCGCCATCCGGGAGACCGAGATCGGAGACGACGAGATCGAAGTTTCCGGTGGCGGCCTGAGCCCGGGCGGTGGCAGTGTTCTCGACTGCCACGACGAAGTGCCCGCGACGTTCGAGGAGGGTGGCCAGGGTGACGCGGGTTTGTTCGTGATCTTCCACCAGCAAGATGCGCCGGGAGATAGCGGAGGCGGCAGCCGGCTGCACTGGAGTGGGCTCGGCTTTTTCGCAAAGCTCGGCGGCCTCGAGCGGGAATTCCATCCGGAAGGTGGCGCCGTGGCCGCGACCCGCGCTCTCGGCGGCAATGTGGCCGTTTTGCAGTTCGATGAGGCGCCGGGTGATGGCGAGGCCGAGGCCGATGCCGCCAAATCGGTGACCGCGATCGTGCTCTTCCTGGACGAAGGCGTCGAAGACGGAGCCGATTATTTCGGGCGCGATGCCGATCCCGCTATCGATGATCTCGATGAAGATGGCGCCGGGTTTATCGTTCGGATTGCAGGTGCGGATGGAGATGGTGCCGCCGGGTTCGGTGAACTTGACCGCGTTCTTGAGCACGTTCCAAAAGACCTGCTGCATGCGGACGGCATCGGCCTGGATGCAAGTGTGGGCGGCGGCGAGGTCGAAATGGATTTTCAACTGCCGTTCTTCGGCATCTGCGCGCACGATGCCGTAGGCGTTCTGAAGCGTGAGATGGACGTCGATGGGCCGCAGTTCGAGCCGCAGCTTCCCGCCGGTGATGCGAGTGATGTCCAGCAAATCGTCGACCAACTCGGCCTGGAGTGCGATGCCCTTCGAGATGACGTCGATATCGGCGCGGACGTGCTCGGGCAAGGCGGGATCGCCAGCCAGGGAAGTGGCGAGGAGGAGGGCGGGGTTCAGAGGAGTGCGCAGTTCGTGGGAGAGGGCGGCAAGGAAATCATCCTTGGCACGGGTGGCGGCCTCGGCGCGACTCTTGGCAGCTTCCGCACTGACCCGGGCGGCCTCGGCGGTTTCAAAGAGCGCCCGAGCCCGCGCCTCACTGACGCGCAGTTCTTCCTCGTGGCGTTTTTGATCGTGGATATCGGTGTTCGAGCCGATCCACATCGTG
>JBBSLZ010000220.1:0-5874 GCA_038233435.1 Chthoniobacterales bacterium | reverse complement strand
CAGGCCATGGCCACGATCATGCTCGAATCGAGGCCGCCGGAGAGATAAGCGCCGACCGGCACATCGGCGCGCAGCCGTTTCTCAACCGCCTGGAGGAGCAGTTGCTCGAACTCATCGACCAGCTGCTTGGGATCGCCCGAGACTTCATCGCCTTGATCCGGGAAATCCATCTCCCAGTAAGCGTGCTCTTCGATCACCGGGTCGGTGCCGTTTTCGTGGCCAGGAGTGATCTGCAAGTAATGACCGGGCCGCAAGAGCTGCACCCCTTCAAAACAGGTGATCGGCCCCGGCATGGCGGTGAAGGTGAAGATGTGATCGATGCCGCGCCGGTCGGGTCGGGCCGGCACCATGCCGGAGGCAAGGAGGGCTTTGATTTCGGAACCGAAGAGGAGCCAGTCGCCTTGGCGCGACCAGTAGAGCGGAGCGATGCCGAAGCGGTCTCGGCCGAGCGTCAGTTGCTCCCGGCGCGTGTCCCACAGGGCGATCGCAAACTGGCCGCGCAAGCGCTCGAACATCCCCTCCTGATATTCCTCCCACATGTGCGGAATGATTTCCGTGTCGCAATGGGTGACGAAACGATGCCCGCGCGCTTGCAGCTCGGCGCGCCTCTCGACGTAATCGAAGAGCTCGCCGTTGAAAACCACCTGCACGCTCTGGTCTTCATTCGCGATCGGCTGCCGGCCATCCGCCAACCCGACGATGCTCAGCCGGCGCGAGGCAAGCGCGACTCCTGGGCGCTGGAGGAAACCGTCCTCGTCCGGCCCGCGATGCACGATCGCCTCGGCCATTCTCCGAATGACATGGTCCGGCACCATTCGCCGCCCGGCCAGATCGATGACGCCTGCAATTCCGCACATGACGCGATTCCTGTAGTCCAGACCGCTCTCAAGGGCCAACCCCATTTACGAAAAACGTATTAAACTGGTCCAAAAAAAGCTGGAGCCGAATAGAAAAGCCATGGCCCCGTCCAAAATTACTCGCATTCCGTGGATAGAGTGGGAGCCGCTCCCAGGATTTAGAATATGCACCCGACACGTAGAAAAGGTTACCTTCCGTTGCGCTGGGCGTCCGTCGCGTGTATTTTTTCGGGCTATCGAATCCTCCTGGCTCCAGAGGAGGGATCTTCGCGGACGCTGAACCGGCGGCTCGTTTTCCACAATATCATTATACTTTGGAATTCCTTACTTCGTCGCGTGCTCCCGCCCTGCCAGTCATGAACGAAGAAGGAATCGCCATCATCGGAATCGGCTGTCGCTTCCCCGGCAGCGTGAACGACCCGGAAGCGTTCTGGAAGCTGCTGGTCGAGGGGCGCGACGCCGTCTCCGACGTGCCGTCCGATCGCTGGAACATCGATCGGTTTTACGATTCCGAGCCGGGCGTGGCCGGGAAATCGATTGCCCGCCGCGGAGGATTCGTGTCCGGGATCGATCAGTTTGATCCGCAATTTTTCGGGATCTCGCTGCGGGAAGCGCCTTTCGTGGATCCGCTGCACCGGTTGCTCCTGGAGACGACTTGGGAAGCGATGGAAGACGCCGGCTTCGTCTTGGACATCGAGAACGGAACCGACATGGGTGTCTTCGTCGGGCTTTCGCACAGCGACTACCAGGGAATCCAGGAACGCAGCGGCATCGGCGCGCACACCTCCACCGGCACCGCTCACAGCATCGCGGCGAACCGCATTTCCTATTGTCTCAATCTACGCGGACCGAGCCTGGCGCTGGATACTGCTTGCTCGTCCGCGCTGACAGCGGTCCATCTCGCCTGCGAACACATCACGTCCGGTCGTTGCAAAACAGCCGTCGCGGGTGGCGTCACGGTATTGATTTCGCCGGACGGTTTTATTGGCTTTTCCCAAGCGGGAATGCTTTCGCCCGATGGCAACTGCAAGGCGTTCGACGCTTCGGCGAACGGCTTCGTGCGCAGCGAGGGGGCGGGCATGGTGCTGCTCAAGCGGCTTTCCGACGCCGTGGCGGATGCCGACCCGATCTATGCGGTCATCGCCGGATCGGCGGTGAATCAGGACGGCCACACCAACGGCATTTCTCTGCCCAGCACCGAGGCGCAGGCGCGGCTTGTGCGCGACGCCTGTGCGAACGCCGGGATCGATCCGGCGCGGATCGGATATGTCGAGGCGCACGGCACCGGCACGGCCGTCGGCGACCCGATCGAAGCGCAGGCCCTCGCGGACGCGCTCTGCCAAGGACGCACAGAGGAAAACGCTCTGGTTATTGGCTCGGCGAAAACGAATCTCGGTCACTTGGAAACCGCGGCCGGGATTGCTGGCCTGATCAAAGCCGCGTTGGTGCTAAAGCACCGGCTCATTCCTCCCAACCTTCATTTTGAAACGCCCAACCCAAATATTGATTTCGCCGCTTTAAAACTCCGGGTGCCGGTGGTGAGCGAGCCCTTTCCAAAGACGAACGGCGTTCGTATGGCGGGCGTCAATTCGTTCGGTTTTGGCGGAGCAAATGCGCACGTGATTCTGGCCGAGCCGCCAGCGCGGTCTCTGCCCGCGCCTTTCAACTCTCCGGCGGACCGCGCCTGGCCCGTCATGCTTTCCGCCCGTTCCGAGGAAGCGCTCAAGGCGTCCGCTCTCGAGTTGGGCGCCTGGCTGGAGGATCAGGTGAGATTAAACGGCAAGTCCGTCTCGCCGCAGCTCCCCGACCTCACCTACACACTCGGCGCGCGGCGCAATCATCACACGCACCGGCTCACCTTGACGGCGCGCTCGGTGGCCGAGTTGGCGAAAGAACTCGGCGCCTTCCCAACCGGACAAGCGGGACCAACTCTGCGGAGCGCCTTCACCCCGAGGCTGGAAAAGGCGGCACGCGTCGTCTTCGTCATGAGTGGCCAGGGGCCGCAGTGGTGGGGCATGGGCCGCGAACTCATGCGGCACGAACCAGTCTTCCGGGCAACGATGGAAGCTTGCGATGAGGCGCTGCGATCGTGGGCGCGTTTTTCGCTCCTGGAGGAATTGGCGCGCCCGGAAGAAGGCTCCCAAATGCATCGCACAGAAATCGTGCAGCCCGCCATCTTCGCGATGCAGGTCGCGCTGGCTGATCTCTGGAAATCGTGGGGCGTGCGGCCGGCGGCTATCATGGGCCACAGCACAGGCGAGGTGGCAGCGGCCTGCGCGGCTGGTATCCTCAGCCTGGAGGAGGCCGCCCGGGTCATCGCGCTGCGGGCGCTCTTCATGGAAGATTGCGGACCGACGGAAGGAAGCATGCTGGCCGTCGGCATGAGCGCGGATGAAGCGCGTGCGGTCATCGCCCGGCATGACCGCGCGGTGAGTATCGCTGCGTTCAACGGACCTCGTTCGCTGACTCTTTCCGGGTTGAAATCTTCGCTCGAGCGCATCGCCGCCGAGCTGGAGGCAGATGGCATTTTTGCGCGGTTCCTGCAGGTGGCCAGTCCCTTCCATCACGAAATGATGCAGCCGGCGGCGGACGCGATCGAGGCCGCGCTGGCCGACCTCACGCCGCATGCGGAAACTGTTCCGTTTTTCAGCTCGGTCACCGGCGAACGGTTTGCGGGCCAGCGGTGCGATGCCGCGCACTGGGCGCAGGGCGTCCGCGAGCCGGTGGAGTTTGTTTCCGCGGTCAACGCGCTCTCCAAGTTCGGCGTGGATGTTTGGCTGGAATTAGGCGCCCATCCGGCACTCGTGCGTTCGATCGAGGAATGCCTGTCGCTTAATGGCGCCAAAGCCGCCGTGATCGGCTCAGTCCGCCGGGAACGTGAGCACGCTTCCTTGCTGGAAGCGGCCATGGATCTGCACCGCGCGGGCGTGGAACTCAATTTTGCGGCGATGACGCCGTCGCGCCGGCTGCTCGATCTGCCTGCTTATTCATGGGACAAGAGCCGCTGGTGGCATGAGTCCAACGAGATGCGCGAAAGTCGGCTGGCACCGGGTGGCCGCGGGTTACTCGAAGAGCGGTTGCACCGCGCGACCCCGACTTGGACCGCACGGTTGGATAGCCGGCACATGGCTTTCCTGAAGGATCATCGCGTCGAAAGCCTCGTCGTTTTCCCCGCGGCCGCGTTCGTCGAGATGGTGCTCGAAGCGGGCGCGCAGTGGTTCGAAGGGAAACCCTTCGCGGTCGAGGATTTCGAAATCCGCAAACCGCTCATTCTGCCCGACCCTCCGTCTGGGTTACTCCTGGAACTGACCTACGAGCCTAACGAGCGCACGTTCGCGATTCAGAGCCGGTTTGAAAATGCCGCCTCCTGGTCGGTCCACGTGGTCGGATCGATGCGCGGCGAGCGCACCGAATCGCCTTTCGCCGCTTCGACTTGGGAGAGCCCTAACGAGTCGGACCTGGAAAAAATGGATCGCGAGAAGTTCTACGGCCAAATGAGCGACCTCGGCCTGCATTACGGCGAGGAATTCCAACCTGTCCGTGACCTCTCCGCTGGCCCCGGCAAATCGGCGGGCCGCGTTTCACTCACCGACGCGAGCGCGCGCCGGGCGGGAGAATATTCTCTGCATCCCGTGCTCTTCGACGGCGGGCTGCAGATGTTCCTCGCCGGCGCGGCCAGGGTGGAAGGGCTTTCCGCCGGACTTCGACTGCCGGTGCGTTTCGCGCGGATTTTGTTCCTCCGCTCCCCGGGGGCGGGCGGTTTTGTGCGCACGACCGTGACCCAGGCTAACGAGGAGTTCTTCGAAGGCAGCATCGACATGTATGACAACACGGGCCAGCCGTGTGTCCGAGTCGACGGCTTTCGGGCAATCAGCGTGCAAGGTGCGCGCCGAGCCGGCAAAGGGCGCGATCTCATGTATCACGTCGGCTGGGAGAAAACTGACACGCCGATTGCACGCGCGCAGCGCGAACCGGTGCCGTTGGCGCGTCTGCAGAGGGTGGCGCAGCAGGCGCTCGATGAGGTTCTCGATCTGCGTGGACGGGCTTCGTTGCAAGCGGCTGCCGCAACTGGCGACAAATTGACCGCGGCCTTGGTGGCAGGTGCGCTGCAAGAAATGGGCGCATCGACCGACCCGGAAGAAACTTTCACGGCGGATTCGCTGGGAGTCGTCGAAACCAAGCGACCCATCTTCGCGCGAATCATGGACGGTTTGGTGCAGGATAAATCGCTAGTCGAGACCGGCGACGGCTACCAACCGACACCGGCATTTCTGACCACGGCCACGGAATCGCCCGAATTATTCCGTAAATTCGTCACCGCTCATCCGGGCCATGTGCAAGAGGCCCTGCTTTGCCAGACAGCGTGTGCTGATCTCGGACCTATCCTCCGCGGCGAGAAGGACGCGGCTCAAGTTTTCGCGCAGAACGAAGGACCCGAACATCTCGATCACTTTTTCGGCGACGGCCTCGTCAGCAGTCCCTGGCTTGCGGCGATCGCCGCCGCGGTCAATGAAATCGCGCGCCAACTGCCCGAGGGCCGCGGTTTGCGCATCCTCGAAATCGGCGCCGGCACGAGCGGACTGGCCTCTCACATCCTGTCAATGCTCGAACGCGGCTTGCACTCCTACGTTTTTAGCGATGCTTCCGACGCATCCTTCCCGGCAGCGCGCCAGAAATTAGCGGCTTATCCCGAAGTCGAATACCAGACGTTCGATCTGGAAAAACCGGCCCGTGAGCAGGACTTCCAAGCGAGCTCCTTCGATCTCGTCATCGGCACCAACGTGCTCCACGCGGTACGCGATGCGCCGGCTGCGTTGCGCGATCTGCATGACCTTCTCGTTCCCGGCGGAAGCTTGTTCATCGCTGAGGTGTCCACGCCACATTTGTGGTGGAACGTCGTCTTCGGTCTAACGAGCGATTTTCAACACCCGCCGCAGTGGGAGACAACCCTGCGCGAGTCTGGCTTCACCGAAACTGGGCTGCTCCACCCCCAAGGTGGCGAAGGTCTGACTGGCTT
>JBBSLZ010000219.1:0-5927 GCA_038233435.1 Chthoniobacterales bacterium | reverse complement strand
CCCAACTTCAATTCAACGTTCAACCTTCAACGTTTCTCTAAAGAAACCCGAACTCGCCCCAAATCGGCGCATGATCAGAAGGCTCCTTCCCCTTCCTCATCTCCCGATCCACCCCCGAGCCTGCGCAGCGCCTGCCTAACGACTCGCTGGCCAGGACCGCATCGATCCGCCGCCCGCGATCCCTTCCCACACCTCCAGCGCCGCGCCGTGCAGGGAGTAATCTGTTTTGGCAAAACCAGCTACCTCTCTATGTGCGGCGCGCCCAGCAGGCGCCCGTCGAGCGCATAAGTCCACGAGTCATACGGACATTGAATCGTCGCCGCATGTCCCGTCCCCGCTTCGCACAGACGCGTCCCGCGATGTCGACAGACATTATAAAATGCGCGGATCGTTCCGCTCTGATCGCGCGTGATAATCAGACTTTCGCCCGCGACTTCGGCGACAAGTAATCGCCCGCCTGCGCGAGCTGGCTTTGATGACCTACACAAATCCACTCCGCCGAAAAAATGCGCTGCCGCTCCTGCGCGAAAATCTCTGGCGAAACAAAATAGCGTTGCCAAACTTTGGGCGGCAACTGAAGTGGGCGCATCGGATGGCATGATGGGGAGCGTGGCCGCACAGGGTAGACTCCTCCCGTCACCAGACGTAACCCGCCTGTAACGGCGACGACCCCGCCCCGCCGCCTTCCCGTGCGCAGTGGCTCACCGGGACAAACCGCAGCGAGAGCGCCGCCGACACTTCCGGCAGCGAGGCGTCGCCGCTACACTGACGCCGTGCCGCTCCTGCCGCTCGTCTTGATCTTGCTTGCCCCCCTCGTCATCGTGCTGATGATTCCGTTCTCCCTCCTCCTGCGCTATCGGGCGGGGACCGCGCGCCGGCCTGGCCGGCGCTGGGCTGTGCTGATCAATCTGGGCGCGCTTACTCTTTCCTGCGGGTTCTTTGTCTGGATCGCCGCGCTCACTAATTTCTGGGCGCCGCCCGCCTTTGCCTACTCTCTCCTCGGCCTGCTGGCTGGCGCGGTCCTGGGCGTGTTGGGCTTGTTCCTGACTCGTTGGGAGGAAACGCCGCGTGCCTTGCACTACACCCCGAATCGCTGGCTGATTCTGTTCCTGACCGCGGCGGTGGCGTTGCGCTTAGCCTATGGACTCTGGCGCGCCTGGCACGCGTGGGTCACCCGCACGGCCGACTCATCCTGGCTGGCGGCCGCTGGCGTGGCGGGCTCCATGGCGGTGGGCGCGGTCGTGCTCGGCTACTACCTCGCTTACACGGCGGGCATTTACCGCCGGCTCCGCCGTCGCTCGTGAAAAAGCGTCCTCCGCATTTCGCAGGCGTAGCCTGCTTTCGGAGTGCGGCGCGTCCCCGCGCCGCTTTCCTCCAGCGCGGCTACGAAAGCCCGCGCGTCTCTCCGCACACACACCCCGCTCGAAAGCGGTGCGAGAGCGCTCCGCGCGAAAAAATCCACCGCCGCCAGTCTAACGAGTCGGGCCGCCCGGTCCAGCCGCCTATTTCAGGACGGCGGCGTGGAACGCATTCCAATCGTCGAGATTGTTCAGGTTCACCGCATCCCTGGCCAGCGCATCGTCCTCCGCCAGGCCGCATTCCTGCGCGATACTCTTCCGAGTTTCGTCCTCATGAATGTAGCCGGTCACGCCCGCGTTGTGTTTCTCGATCGCCTCCGGGGTGAGCGTTTTTGCGTTCTGCTTCACCCACGCTTCAAACGCCGGGTAGGTCGGCTTTTCCTGTTTAATGAAATTTTGGACCGCCTCTTCCTCGAGTCCGAGGGCCGCGCAGGTCATGGCATCATAGCCGCGGCCCATCCCAGGATAGCCGGCCGCCAGTTTGCCGGCGGCTTCCAGCGAGAGCTTCTGCCAAAGCCGCGGCAAATGCAGAACACCGAGTGGGCCGGCGGTGCCGGAACTGATCATGGGGACGTGGGTATCGCTCATAAGAAGGTTAATAGCTTGTCGAGAGCGGTCTGGCCACGGCATTTTCGAGCGGACATGAAGCACGCGCCCGCCGATCCGGAAATGCTCTCGGTCGAGGACGAGAAATTCGATCGCATCTATCCCGCAGCCATTCGCGATCTCTCGGCCATTTTTTGGACACCGGTGGCGGTCGCAGCCGAGGCCGCGCCATGGCTCGTCACGACCGACGCGACTCGCGTCCTGGATATCGGCTCGGGTGCGGGAAAGTTTTGCCTGGTAGCCGCGGCCACCAGCAACGGCCGTTTTACCGGAGTGGAGCAGCGCCCGGAACTCGTGGAAGCCGCCAACGCTGCGCGCCACGCTCTCGATCTCACCGAAGTCGAGTTCCTGCACGCCAACGTGCTCGAGATCGACTTCGCGCAATACGAGGCCTTCTACCTTTTCAATCCGTTCGAGGAAAACATGCACGGGCACCAAATCGGCACCCACATCCCGCTCTCCCCTGCTCTCTTTACGAAATACACCCGCCACGTCGCCGCGCAGTTGGGTGCCCGTCCGCTCGGCACTCGCGTGGTCACTTTCATGGCCTACGCGGACGATATTCCGAGCTGCTACGATTGCGTCCAGACGCGCTTTGGCGACGACTTGAAACTCTGGATCAAAGAGCGCCCCGAGACCGACCGCCCCGGACTGCGCCGCGGCTAACGCTGGCTGAGCGAGACCTGCGCGCGCAGGATGTCGTGCAGGGTCACGATAGCCAGCACTTTGCCGTTGGCGTGATCCGTCAGCAGCACCGTGTTAGTGACGGACTCGATCAACGAAGTCTGCGAAGCGCGAATGGAGTCGGCGGGCCGGCATTCTTTGGCTGGCCGTAACTGGACGATGCGACCCTCGGCCAGGGCGGCTTCCATCTCGGCGCGGGACGCCATCCCCTTCAGCCGGCCATCTTCGAGCACCGGAAAATAGCGGTACGGATGCTCGTCGATGATCGCGCGCAGAGCTGGCCCGCTCAAATCCTCAAGCACCACGGGACTAAAATTCGCGATCGCGGAGATGGGCAGATTATGCCAACTGCGCAGATCGCGCGGCGGGACCACGTGTTCCATTTGGTGGCCGTCCTGGAGCAGGACTTCATCGTAAAAATTATGCCTAACGAGGGAGCGCGCGATGACCTGGCTGACCAGCACCGCCAGCATCAGCCCGGGCACGACCGCGAATTGGTGGGTCATTTCAAAGATGATCAAAACCGCCGTGACCGGCGCCTGCACGACGGCGCCGAGGCAGGCGCTCATCCCGCCGATCATGAGCAGGAGCGCATCGGACTGATTGAGCGCGAGGAAGTGCGAGGCCCCGCCGGCCACGAGCGATCCGCACATTCCGCCGAAGAAAAGATTCGGCGAAAAAATGCCGCCGCAGCCGCCGAAGCCATAGCTGGCGATGGTGGCGATGAGTTTGCCGGCAAGGAAGAAGGCGGCCAGCCGCCAGACCATCCCGTTGGTGAGCGCGTCGGAGAGATCTTCGTGGCCCGCAATGAATTTTATCCAGGCGATGCGACGCGGGGCGTAACCGAATTCCTTCCAATAAGAAAGCTTCACCTGCGGAATCCCGCTCCCAGCCGCTTCCGGGCAGAAGGAATTCAAAAGCCAGCCGACGAGGAGCGAGCTGAAGACGATGATGGCCAGACTCGTCCAGGCGAAAGTCCAGAACGCGCCTTCGCTCGGGATCAAATAAAGCCGGCGATAAATCCAGGTAATGGCGAGTTGGAAGGCGACCGCGGCCAGGCTGGCGATGAGGCCGTAGAGGCAAGTGCTGACGACAGGCCGCGACTTGCCTTGGAATTTCTGGAAATGCGCGGGGAGGTTTCGCATCATGGCGGGCACGCGCGCGGGGCTGGCATCACCGGAAAGGTTAACCGGAGAAAAAACCGCACAGCAAGGGGAGCGCAAAAGAGAAGGCCAGCACGGGATTCGCGGTCTAGAGTCAGCGCCATGGCGAATAGGAAAACGATCGCAATCCTGGGCGGCGGCTCAGCGGGTTTCACGGCGGCACGCGTCGCGCATGAGCTGGGCGCCAAAGTCCTCCTCTTCATGGGCGCACGCGGCGACCGCACCTCGCTCTGCATCGAGCGCGGCTGCATGCCATCGAAGGCGATGTTCGAGCCCATCGATGCCATGCACCGCGCCAAACGACACGGCTGGCTGGAAGTGCAGCCGCGCCAGCCTAACGAGTATCTGGCCCAGATCGTGGCCTGGAAAGATCGCGAGATCGCGGGCTTCCGCTCCTACCGACACAAGGAAATCCTGAAGCGCGCGGCGGATGATTTTCAGATCATCCATTTCCCGGCGCGCTTCTCCGGCCCGCACGAAGTCGAGGATGGCCAGACTCGTTACACCTTCGATGCCGCTATTATCGCCACCGGTTCCTCCAATTCCATCCCGCCGGAAGTGCGCGTGCCGATCGGCCTTGATGGTGCCTGGACAAACTCGGAAATTCTCGCCAACACCACCATCCCGAAGACGCTCGGCGTGATCGGGGCCGGCGCGATCGCGCTCGAGTTCTCTCTCCGCTACGCGCGTTTGGGTTGTCAGGTCACGATGCTCTCGCGCTCTGGCGTCCTCTCCCGCTATCCGAAAAAATTCGGCGCGCGGCTGCAGGAAATCTACCAGCGGGAAGGCGTGCGCATTCTGGCCGGGCGCGAGCTCCGCGCCGTGGAGCGAGCGGACGACGGAGGTTTCCGGATCTCGACTCAGGAGGACAAAAACGATCTGTTCTGCGAGCGAGTCCTGGTCGCCACCGGCCGGCATCCGGCGGTGAAAGAATTGAATTTAGCCGCCGCCGGCATCGAGCTGACTGAGAGGGGCAAACTCGAGATTGACCTGGATATGCGGGTGAAAGGCAGCACCCATATTTTTGCCGCGGGCGATGTGGCCGGTCTCCGGATGGTGGTGCACCAGGCCCACATCGAGGCCGGAATCGCGGCCGAAAATGCGGTCAAAGAAAGCGCGCGAAAATGGGAGCGGCGCTCGAATTTACAAGTCGTCTTCTCCGATCCGGAGTTCGCCTTTGCCGGAATGAGCCGGGAAAGCGCGGAGCAAGCCGGCCACGAAGTGAGGTGCGGCTCGGCCGAAAGCGCGGATATCGGCAAGCTGCATCTGGCGGGCGACGACCTCGGTTTCGGCGAACTGATCGCGGATGCCAAGGACGGCCGCCTCCTCGGCGCCGGCTTGCTCTGCGACGATGCCAGTAACCTGATTCACCTCCCCGCTTACGCGATCGATCACAGCCACACCGTGCACGACTTGATCGACGCCGAGTATTATCACCCCACCAAGATCGAGATCGTCTCCGAGATCGGCGACGCGCTCTGCCGCGAAATGGGTGGAACCCCTTTCTGCCGCGCGCGCGAATAAAGAGGGTGCGCACGAAAACCATTCTCTTCGCCCTTGGCTTAACCATTTTAGTCCTGGCCGGCGCCGGTCTCGTCCGTGCCCAAAGCATCGGCTGGAGCTTGATGAACTGGAAGGTGCGTCACGATTTCCCCGGCGTGAAACGGATCACGCCCGCGGAAACGGCCGCCTGGTTGAAAGACAAAAACCGGCCGCAGCCCGTCCTGCTCGACGTTCGGACACAGGCGGAATACGACGTCAGCCACATCGCGGGCGCGCGACGCATCGAGCCGGGAGCCGACGTGAGCGCTCTGAAGCTGCCACACGATCGCCCGATCGTGACCTACTGCTCAGTCGGTTACCGGTCCGGCGCGTTGGCGAAAAAGCTGCAGGAAGCCGGTTACAAGAACGTGCAGAACATGAGCGGCTCGATTTTCCAGTGGGCCAATGAAGGCCGGCCGATCGAGCACGACCGCCATGGGGTAAAAAAAGTGCACCCCTACAACGGCATGTGGGGAAAACTGCTGGACGCCGACCTGCGCGCGGACGTCCCCGACGCAGGGAAAGAAAGGTAGGGACGGTCGCGCTGCGCCGTCCGAGGAGCGTGTTTCGCGCT
>JBBSLZ010000218.1:0-5927 GCA_038233435.1 Chthoniobacterales bacterium | reverse complement strand
GTGAGGGGATTGCTGATGAGCGTGCCGAGGAGCGCGATGGGAATGTTCACGCGCAGAAAGAAAGCGGCCACGCCGCAGAGCGCGATCTGCACGCCCATGGTGGGAGTACAGCCGATGAAAAGACCAAGCGCGAGCCCCTTGGACAGTTCCGGTTCGGTCAACGCCCAGAGTTCCGGCCGGAAGAGGCCTTCGCCCAGGACCCGGTGGAGACGGCCGCCGCGGAGATGCCGGCGCCGCGGCATCGCGCGGAAAAGACGTCGCCGCCATTTTTTTGAGAGGCGCATTTCGGAAAGGGATTGATCTGGAAAGCGAGAGCAGCGGGCAAGCGCGGCTGGGCTACGCGCGGTGATTTGAAAGGCGGACGGCAGGCGTTTACCTTGGCACCATGTTCCTTCCGAACCAACAGGTCGTGTGCGTAGACGGTAAGTTTCCGCTCGGGATTGAGAAGCTCTACTCCGAGTTGCCGAAAGAGGGGAACACCTACACGATACGCGACATCGTGCCGGGGGTCGGATTGACGGGCGAAGAGGGCGAGGTCGCGGTCTATTTGTGCGAAATTAGCGGCCCGTTAAACGCGCACGGCATCGAGCGCGGTTTCCGCGCGGAACGCTTCGCGCCGCTCTCCACGATCGAGGAAGAGGTGGAGGAAGAATTTTCGATCGGCTTGCCGGGATTGGTTCCGGCTTAGAGCGTGTCATGCACTTTGGTTAGCGGCCAGCCGGCAGAGACGCCGTAGCACAGGCGTCCCGCCTGTGGGGAGAGCGCGCATCTTGCCCGCTGAAGCAAAAGCTTCGACAAAGCCGACGAGAGAAACACCGGGCAAGATGCCCGCTGTCCCCACAGGCAAGATGCCTGTGCTACATAGCCTTCGGTCCCGGGAAAAAGTGCATGACACGCTCTAGGAGACGGGGACGTCGGGGAGATCACCTGCCAGTCCCAGCCGCTCCGCATCGCTCTGTAGCGCGGTGATCACGCTCGCGATCACTTTTTCCAGCGGCCGACCCATCTCCTCGGCGCCGCGCAGAATATCCGGGCGCTGGACGGCGCGGGCGAAAGCCTTGTCCTTCATCTTTTTCTTCACAGAAGTGACGTCGACTTCGTGGATGCTTTTGGAAGGACGCACCCGCGCCACGGCCATCACGAATCCGCTCAGCTCGTCCACCGCGTAGAGGGTGTGCTCGAGCGGAGTCTGGCGCGGGATTCCGGCGTAGTCGGCATGGGAAAGAATGGCGCGGCAGACTTCTTCGCTCCATCCGTTTTCCCGCAGCCAGGCCACTCCGACGAAGGGATGCCCCGCGGTCGGAGGCTCGCCCAGGTTCGGGTAACGCTCGTAGTCCATGTCGTGGAGGAGGCCGACGGCCACCCAGAGATCTGGATCGGCGTCTGCCTCGTTTGCGAAATGGCGGAGCGAATCCGAGACGGCGTAGCAATGCTTTCGCAGGCTTTCGGATTGGACCCATTCGTGCAAAATGATGAGGGCGCGTTCAGCTAGCATCGGGCGAGAATCTGGGCGCGGTCTCCGGGTTTGCCGAGTCGGAATTTTCCGAAGTCGAAATGGATGGCAGGACTTGGCAGCGGGATCGCAGCGGAAATTGCCGCTCGTCAGGGCCGGCGCGGCCTGAGTAATCTCGCGCCACCCGTTGAAAGTCCTCCCCCTTACTCTTTTCCTTACCCTCGCCGTTCTCAGAAGCGCGCCTGCTGAAGTCAGCGGCACGTTTTCCGGCCAGGGGAAACCAGCCCGCCTTGCCTTCGTCTCGACGTTGCAGGGTCGGGAAATAGCGGGCCGAGCGACGCTCACCCTCATCTTCACCGAGAAAGATCACACGAAGGATGAAAACCCCGAGGCCGAGGCTTCCTTCAAGACCTACGGGAGCGCGCTCATCGTAACCATCTTCGCGCAGACCGGCCAAGTGCTGGCTTGCAATGTGGCGCACACGGCTAACGCGAAATTGCCTTTCGGCTCCGCCGGTTCATTGAAGATGACGGAGTATCAGAACAAAGGCGGCGCTCTGAGCGGCCACCTCGCCACGGCCGGCCCGGTCGCTCATCTGGGCCAGATCTGGGAAGCCGACCTGACTTTCAAGACCAAGGCGCCCGGCGCGCCGCTGAAATAGGCGGCGGTCGACTTGGGCCGCCGAATGGATTGCCACCCCGCTCGGGAGGTGAAGCTTTCCCTTGCGCCAGCAGCGCTCTTCCGGATGGTGCCTGCCGATGTCTCCGGTCCCGGTCAAACGTCCCCGTTGAGAAGGGGCAAAACCGCACGCGCGCATGAAAGGGACTCTCGGAAAAGGTGCGACCGCGGGCTTCGCTCTCACCCTCCTCGTCCTGTTAACGAGCGGCTGGCTTTCCTATCGGAACATCCGGCAGCTTTCCCGGAATGAAGCCCTCGTCGAGCGCACGCATGAAGTGCTCGATGATCTTCAGGACACGGTGAAGACGCTGGTGGATGCCGAGACCGGGCAGCGCGGCTATATCATCACGGGCGAGCAACCTTATCTCGATCCCTACCGCGCCGCGCTTTCCTCGGTCAGCGGCCTCTTACAGCGTCTCGGCGAGCTGACTTCCGATAATCCGCGCCAGCAAAATCGTCTCGCCACCTTGGAGCAAATGGTGGCGCAGCGTCTGAGCGGTTTCCAGACCGGGGTTGCCGCGCGCGATACGGGAGGCTTCGAGGCGGCGCGCCAGTTCGTCCTGACCGGCCGAGGCAAGCGGGAGATGGACGCCATCCGCACGCAGGTGACGGAAATGCGGCAGGCGGAGGTGGGCTTGCTGAGAGCGCGGGAGCGCGAATCGCGGACCAGCTATCGGACCGCGGTGGTGACCCTCTGGGGGACGACCTTGCTCGGATTAATTTTGGTCGCAACCGCCTACGCCCTCGCGACCCGTGAGACGCGGACGCGTCGCCAGGGTCTCGAAGCGTTGGCGAAGGCGAATGATGAGCTGGAAACGCGCGTCGCCACTCGCACCGAGGATCTGGGCGAGGCGGTGGAATCACTCCGCCGGAGCAATCGGGAACTCGAGCAATTCGCCTCCGTGGCGTCGCACGATTTACAGGAGCCGCTTCGGAAGATTCAGGCGTTTGGCGATCGGCTCCAGACGCGTTGTGCGCAGGAGCTGGGCGAGCAGGGGCGCGATTACCTGCAACGGGTGCTGGCCTCGGCGGGGCGAATGCGGAGTTTGATCGATGCGCTTCTCAGCTTCTCGCGGATCACGACCAAAGCGCAGCCGTTCGTGACCGTGGACCTGATGCTCACGGCACAGGATGTGGTCTCCGATCTGGAGGGATTGATCGAGCGCAATGGCGGGCAGGTCGAGGTGGCGCCGTTGCCCACCCTGGAGGCGGACCCGTTGCAGATGCGGCAGTTGATTCAGAATTTGATCGGGAACGGGTTGAAGTTTGCGCGTCCGGGCGAGCCGCCGGTGGTGCGGGTGGAGAGTCGGCTCCTGGAGGCTGGGAACGAGAACGGCGAGGCGGTGGGTGAACGCTGTGAGATCGCGGTGAGCGATAACGGGATTGGCTTCGAGGAAGTCTATCTCGATCGAATCTTCGAGCTCTTCCAGCGTCTGCACGGTCGCCAGGAATACGAAGGGACAGGGATGGGGTTGGCCATTTGCCGGAAAATCGTGGAGCGCCATGGCGGCACCATCACGGCTCGGAGTGCGCCTGGTTGCGGCGCGAAATTTCTGGTAACGTTGCCGCTTCGGCAAGAATAGAGAAGAGACCCACAAATATGGAAACCCAAGGCAAACCAATCACCATCCTGATGGCAGACGACGACTCGGACGACCGGCTCATGACGAAGGAAGCTTTCGAAGAGAGCCGGCTCGTGAATGATCTGCGCTTCGTGGAGGACGGGGTCGAGCTGCTCGATTATCTGAAGCGGCGCGGCAAGTACGAGGATCCCGCCAGCTCACCGCGGCCAGGTTTGATCCTGCTCGATCTGAACATGCCGAAGAAGGACGGACGGGAGGCGTTAAAGGAGATCAAGTCCGATCCGAATTTGAAGAGCATCCGAATCGTCATCCTGACCACCTCGAAAGCCGAGGAGGATATCTACCGCACCTATGATCTCTCGGCCGCTTCTTACATCACCAAGCCGGTCACCTTCGCCGCCATGGCCGAAGTGGTGAAGGTGCTGGGAAAATACTGGCTCGAGATCGTCGCGCTGCCGAACGAGCCTGCCGGAAGCGACCGTGGATAAATCCGCCGTGCGCGTCCTCTTGGTGGAGGACGATCCGGACGATCATCTCCTCACGCAGGAATTGCTGGCGGAGATTCCCGGCCAACCGATCTCGCTCGATTGGGCACCCGATTTCGAGGCCGGCCTGGCCGCCTTGCGAGTCTGCGAACACGATGCCGTCCTGCTCGATTACCGGCTCGGAAAAGGCGACGGCCTCGCTCTGCTGCGGGAGGCGCTGCGGCAGGGCTGCAAGGCACCCATCATCCTCCTCACCGGACAAGGCGATCGCGATCTGGCGATGGCGGCGCTGGAAGCGGGCGCGGCGGATTATTTGGTCAAAGGCGAGCTGAACGCAATCGTCCTCGAGCGTTCCATTCGCTACGCCCTCGCGCAGCGGCTCCATGCGCAAGAACTCGAGCGCAAGGTCACGGAACGGACGGCGGAACTCGAGCAGGCCAGCGCGGCCCAACGCGAGAGCGAAGAGTACCTGCGCTTGCTCCTCGATTCCACCGAACAGGGTTTCTACGGCATCGACCAAGAAGGGAACACCACCATCTGCAATGCGGCATTTCTCCGCATCCTCGGCTTCGCGAGCGCGGGCGATGTGATCGGGCGGAAGCTGCACGATGTGATCCACCATTCGCATCCCGACGGCTCGAATTATCCAGTGAGGGAGTGCCCCATCTACCAGGCGGCGAAGGAGGGGAAGCCGGCCCACGTAGTGGACGAATTATTCTTTCCCATCAAGGGCGAGCCGTTCCCGGTGGAATATTTCACCCACCCGGTTTTCCGCGATGGCGCCCTGCGGGGAGCGATCACTACCTTCATCGATATCACCGAGCGTCGCCGGGCGGAGGAAGCGGCGCGCGACGCGGGGGAGCGTTTTCGTTTTCTCGCCGAATCGATGCCGCAGAAGATCTTCACCGCCACTCCCGCTGGAGAAATCGACTATTTTAACCGCGAATGGATGGAATTCACCGGCCTCTCCTTCGAGCAAATCCGCGATTGGGGCTGGCTCCAATTCATCCATCCCGAAGATGTGGACGAAAACGTCCGGCGCTGGCAGCACTCCATCGAGACCTTGGAGCCTTTCGTCATCGAGCACCGCTTTTTACGCCTCGATGGCCACTATCGCTGGCACCTCAGCCGGGCTTTTCCGATGCGCGATAGTGACGGCCAGGTCACGATGTGGATCGGCTCGAACACCGATATCCACGATCAAAAACGCCACGAGGAAGAACTGCGCGTCAGTGAGGCGCGAGTCCGGGCGCTCTTTGAAACCGCCGAGGCCGCCCGGGTCAGTGCGGAAGCTGCCAAGAGTCGCGCCGAGGCCGCCACTCGCGCCAAGGACGATTTCCTGGCCGCTCTCTCTCACGAACTGCGCACTCCTCTGAACCCCGCCCTCCTCCTGGCCACTTCTCTGGCTGGCGATCCCGCCCTGCCCGAACACATCCGGGCCGATATCGATGTCATCTCGAAAGGCATCGCGCTCCAGGCCGAGCTGGTCGACGATTTGCTCGACATCACCCGCATCACCGGCGGGAAGCTGCGGCTCGAGCTGCGCCCCATCGACGTCCATGTGACGCTGCACAATGCCTACGGCATCGTGCGCGCGGAAGCGGAAGAGCGGCAGTTGAAAATCCATTTCGACCTCGCCGCCGCCCACACTTGCATCCAGGCCGATGCCGTCCGCATGCAGCAGGTCTTTTGGAACGTGCTCAAGAACGCGGTCAAGTTCACCGAACC
>JBBSLZ010000217.1:0-5961 GCA_038233435.1 Chthoniobacterales bacterium | reverse complement strand
TCTGCGACGACGGTGGCGCGGGAGAGCGCGGTCTGACGCGCGGCGATGGAGCGGAGGTTGTTTTGAACCTGGGCCAACTGCCGTGGGACGTCGGCTTCCATTTTTGCGAGGACGAGTTGGTTGATCTCGTGGGCGGCGCGCCGCTGCGCGACGGCGCCGCTGGTTTCGCCGTTATCGACCACGCGCCAGGTGTAGGCGAGGCCGATGCGCGCTTCGGAGGAGACGATGTCGTCGGAGCGGCGGGCGGAGCCCTCGCTGCCGCGGCGGACATCGGAGACTGGAATGTAATCGCCGGAGATGTTGAAATTGACCGCTGGAAAATAAGCGGCTTCGATGATGCGCTGGTCTTCACGCGCGGCGCGCACGAGGAGACGCGCGAGTTTTAGATCGGCGCGGCGGGCGAGCGCGGTCGTGGTTTCCGCGTTGGCGTCCAGGTCGAGTGTGGCGAAAGAGAGATCGTTTTCGACGGAGGGCAACTGAGCCTTGGGGCCGAGGTCGTCGCCCATGGTTCGGGCGAGAAGGAGGAGCGCGCCGCTGGCGGCGCGGCGGGATTCTTCGACGCGTGGTTTTACTTCCTGCTCGAGGATGCGGGCGGCGGTGACGGCTTGGAGATCGGCGCGGCCGGCTTCGTAGCGGTCGCTTTGGGCGCGGGCGTTGGTGTCGAGGCGCTGGCGTTGGGCTTCGCCGAGGGTGAGGAGGGAATCGTGGTAGGCGGCGGTGTAGTAGGCGATGCGGGCGGTATGGAGTTGCTCGATGACGGCGACGTTGAGCCGTTGCTGGGCGATGAGAACCTCGAGATTGCCGCGGCGGAGGGAGGCGGGAATGGCGAGGTCGAAGAGTGGCTGGGAGAAGAGGCCGCGCGCGAAGGCGAAGGGCTGGACGCTTTTTTCGCCGGCGCGTTTTCCGCCCTGGACGCCGCCGGGGATGAGGACGCGGGCGTCAGGGAACGCGGTCGCGCGCAGGATGATCCGGCGGCCGGCGGCCTGTTCGAGATGGTCGCGCGCGCCGAGAATTTCGGGGTTTTTTTCGAGCGCGCGGGTGAGGGCGGCGTCGAGGGTGATGGCGGAGGTGTCGCCTAACGAGAGGAGGAAAGAGGAGGCAATCAGCGCGGCGGACGCGCAGGCGGCGGGTCTCCAGCGCCGGAGGCGCGACGGAATGAAGCCCGGAGTGGATCCCGCTCTTGCGGGAGGAACTCCGGGAATACCATGAGCAAGGTTCCAAACCCGTGGAACGGGTGACGGAGGCGTGGCGTGATTGCTACCCGTGTTTTCCGTCGCCCCTTTCAGGGGCTTGGCCGTCCTCGGCGGTGGGGGTCCCGGGGTTTCTCCCGCAGAAGCGGGATGCACCCCGGGCTTTATTCCGTCGCACCCTTCGGGCGCTGGGATCGCACGACGGGTGAGGGGATCGCGGACACGGAACGGGATGTCAGCAGGACTGGAACTGACGGGCGAGAGGTGACCGGATCCCACGGCTTTCATCGCTCGCTTGGGGCCGTGGGGGGGTGCGCGATTTGGGTGGCGCGCGTCTGTCGTTTGGACTCTTCTTGGCTGATTTTTTTCGGGCGGAAGTTTAATTCCTCCGGCTCGCGGGCAGTGGCTCGGGCGAGGCGGGCGAGGGCGGCGTTGTGCAGATAGATGGCGCTGAGGCGCGTGGTACGCACGCGGGTGACGTCGGCGGCGGCTTGCAGAACGTCAAGTTGGGTGCCCAGGCCGGCGCCCAGGTTGCTGCGCGCGAGCTCGAGGGATTCGCTCGCGTTGACCACGTTGCGCGTTTCGGATTCCAGGACGCGATCGGCTTGCTGGAGATCGAGGAAGGCGCTGCGGACGTCGGATTCGACGGAGAGTTCGGCGGCGCGCAAGGCGGCGCGGGCGGCGTCGCGGCGGGCGCGGGTGGCTTGCATGCGGCCGCGGGTGGCGAAGCCGTCGAAGATGTGCCAGCTAGCGTTCAAACCGACGACGTAACCGTGGTTCAACTGGGCGCCGACGAGCGGATCGCGTTCGCTGTAAACTTCGTAGCCGGTGAAGACGTCGACGCGGGGACGGAGTTCGCTTTGGTCGACCAATAGTTGCTGCTCCTCGATCGCGACGTCGATCTGGCGGGCGCGGATTTCGGGACGTAATGCGGCAGCGTGGGCGAGGCTTTCGGTGAGGTCGGGACGCGCGGGCTGGTATTGCAAGGCGCCGGCGGGTTGGAAGGCGGCTTTGTTGGCGGTGAGGCCGAGAAGTTCGTTCAGGCGGAGATGGGAATTCTGGACGCGGGTTTGCGCTTCGAAGAGCTCGGGCTGCTCGTTGGCGAGGGAAACTTCGGCGCGGCGGACGTTTAATTCGCCGACCGTGCCTGCATCGAGGCGTTCCTGTTGGACGCGGAGTTCATCGCGCATGACGCCGACGGATTGGGTGCGGACTTCGATTTTGGCGCGGTTGAGGAGGAGCTCATACCAGGCGACGCGGACGTCCATGGCGACGCGTTGCTCGATGGCGGCGAGCTCGAGGGCGCGCTGTTCTTCGCGCAGGCGGGCGATGGTGACGCGGCCTTTGGTGGCGCCGCCGGTGTAGACGCTCTGGACGACGCGGAGGGAGGCGTTGTAATCGTCTTCGCGGAGGCGGGAGAGCTCCTGCTGCTCGCGTTTTCGGAGGAGGCCGCTGGAGACGACGGAGGGGAGGTAGCCGGAACGGGCTTCGGTAACGCCGCCGCGCGCGGCTTCGAGTTGTTTGCGCGCGATGAGGATTTCGGGGTTTTGCTGGCGGGCAAGCGCGACGGCTTCTTCGACGCGCAATCCCGCTGGGCGGGACTGGGCGTAGGCGTTTGGCAGAAAGGCGGCGGCCAGGAGGAGGACGAGAAGGAGGCGGGCGCGCACTAGGCTATTGTGCATCACGGGGGCGATTTTCAATCTTAAACAAGGAGCGACGGCTTCCGAGCCGTCGAGCTTTTGGGACGAGACACGACGGCCGGAGGCCGTCATTCCTTGGGAGGGGCGATGGCGGTTTCGAGGTTTTCGGGCGGGAGCTGGGCGAGGCGGGCCCATTCGGTGACGAGTTCTTCTTCGTCGAACATGACGAGTCGCCCTGTGGCGGTGGAATAGAGTCCGGCGTCCACGTCGAACCCCGTGATTTCGCGGACCGTTTTCCAGTAAGCGGCGATTTGGGATCGATACTTTCCGCGCAATGATCCGACGCGCTCGAGTGAGATGGCGTTTGTTTTCCAATCGATGATCAGAGCTCGGCGCGCGGCGGGTGCGAGCAGGATGAGATCGATGACGCCTTCGAGCGCAGCGGTTGGACCCATTTTGAGGAGAAATGGGAATTCGGGATGCGGGACGAATGATTCGTTTCCGAAGCGTTTGCGAAAGTCGGCCTTGCTGGACGCGTGATCGCGTAAGAGCTGCCATTCCTGTTCGGCCTGGGCGCGCTTTGTCGTGGTGAGAAGCGCCTTCTCGAAGATGGCTTCCCACTGCGGGGGACCGTCGTGCCAATTGAGAGATTGCAGAAGTTTATGCCACCAGTGTCCGTAACGAGTCGCCTCGTTATCGAACGAGCCGGCGCGAAAAGGAACGCGCTCGGGGCGGTCAAGCGTGCTGGCGTTCTCGCTGTGGAAAGCCTCCGCGAGACCGCTGGGGCTGATTTTTTGGATGAAAGAGGAGGCGGCTTCTGTGGCGCCGGGGTGGGTAGCCGGCAACTCCGGAACTTTAGCTGCGCGCGAACGCTCGCTGGCTTTCGTCTTTTGATGGGCTGCGGTGACCGGCTCGGCCAAAGCCTCTTGGTTAAACGCGGAGAGCGCGCCGTGATTGCAGCCGTCCTCATCGCAACGCAGCCAAGTGATCTGCGATTTGTTGGGCTGAGACGATTTGCTGGTGGCGTAAAGGCGAGGCGCGCCGGCGAGGACGAGAGTGTGTTTGGCGCGAGTGAGGGCAACGTAAAGCAGGCGCTCCATTTCCTGGCGCTCGATCAGTTTGGCTTTGGCCTCCCCGTCGTCGGTGACTTCCTCTTTGTCGAAAAGGATGCGCTGGATTTTACTCGCGCGATCAGTCGTTAGGCGCGGAAAATTGTCCGCCCGCGAATCGACTTCGCGCATGAGAAAAGGGACGATCACGGCCTGCCATTCGGAGCCTTTCGCTTTGTGGGAGGTGATCAATTGAATGGCGGAGGCACGCCCCGCGGCGGGCGCCTCTCGCGTGGTCAGGAAGTCGTCGCGCAAATGCCGGGCGAAGTCTTGCAGCCGCATGCCATCCGCTTCCGCGCGGGCCGCACTGGCCAGCAGTGTGTCCAGTTCGTCGTCCAGATTCTCGAAATCCTCTGGCGGCAGACTTTGTAAGCGGGCGCGTAACTGCACGCGTTCGATCGCTTCCTGCACAGCACTGAAAAGCGGGCGCGTGGAGATGGCCGTACGGAGCTGGCTGAGCAGCCGCAACTTTTCCGCAACCTGATCATCGCCTGCTGGCGACTGCGAAAGATCGAAACGCCATGCCTTGCGCTGCGCAAATGCGGCCAGGTCATGGTCGGACAAACCGAACACTTCCCGCAGGACGCCGACCGTTTCGTAGGTCTCGCTGGGATCGGCCAGAATGGTGAGTAGCGCGGTGAGCCAGGCGTAGGCTGGGTGATCGCCTTTGATGGCGGTTTCTGATTGCACTTCCACCTCGAGACCCTCGCGCACGAGCCCATCGCGGAGGGGGCCGAACCAGAGTTTGCGCGGACATAGAATGGCCACGTCACGCCAGGTCTCCGCGCGCAATTTCTTCAAGCCCGTGGCGCGAATCCAACGAGCCAGCTCACGCGCTTCCCAAGCTGCTTTGCGGCGCACTGGAGTGCGCGGCAGAAAATCGTGCGTGCAAAATTCCAGCCGCACAATCTGTCCCGGCAGAACGCCCGGCCTGCCCTGCATCGGCACATAGCGAACCTGGTCGTGTTCTTCGTTTAGGATTTTCGAGAACGCCTTGTTCAAGAATTGGAGGCTTTTCTGATCAAGTCGGAAGGAGACGGAAAACTCCACCGTTTCCCCGCCGGGTGCCGCGATGAGCGCTTCGTGGACCGCGCGGTAATACGGCAGATCGGCGTGCTGGCTAAAGATGGACTGCTGGAAATCGCCCACCATGCAGAAGTGGCCGGGCTGCGGTGGGTCGCTTAACTCGTTAGGCCAGCGTCCGGGCGCGTCGGGCGGCCGGCTCGCTTCGAGCAGAACGCCGAATTGCGCCGGGCCGGTATCCTGCGCTTCATCGAGGATGACGCGGTATTGCTGGCTGCGAATGCGCCGCGCGGACTCCGGGTTGTCGAAGAGTTGCAGGGCCAGCGCGATTTGGTCGGCGTAGGTGAGGGTTCCTCTCGTTAGGCGATAGGTCCGGTAATCGCGCTCCAACTCGGCGGCGACGCAGAGCGCAGCACGGCTCAACCACTCGCGGAATGGTCCGAAAGCTTCGTCCCAGAGCGGCATCCAGGCGGCGGCGCGAGAGTTGCGCAACGGCAGCGGGAAGAACTCCACGTCGCCGCTCTGCGCACGCTGCCAGGCGCGCAGGTTTTCCTGCGTGCGGGTAATGTTTTCGACCGAGCTCCCTTTCGGCTGATAGCGCAAAAGCGCGTCGATGTTCACCTCGGGACAGGGCTCGTTTGTGAAAGCTGCATCAGCCGAGACGCCGCCGCGCCGACCGAGAGGAAGCAACCGCCGCGCTTCGACATGCCGCAAGAGAACGGCGCGCGCCTCGTCGCTCAGCCCGCGTCCGAGCACCTCCTGGCGCTGCACGAAATCGTTCCAGAGTTCGTCATCATCGGTCACGAGATCGAGATGCGGCGGCAAGCCGAGGAAATGGCCGTGCGTTTCGAGCAGGCGAACGCAGAAGCTGTGGATGGTGCCGAAGAAGGCACGATTGAACGCGCTCAGCACTTCCACGCTTGGTTTGGCTTTGAGAATCTCGGCGCGGGTGCGCTGCTGCATTTCGTTCGCCGCGCGGTTCGTGTAGGTGACGACGAC
>JBBSLZ010000216.1:0-6004 GCA_038233435.1 Chthoniobacterales bacterium | reverse complement strand
TATCGCACGCCGGAGTAGGCGTGGGGGCTGACGGTTTGGAAGGAGGGAACGCCGGACTCGCTTTGGGAGGAATCGCTTGGCTTGCACGATGCGTTTTTCCGCGAGGTGGGCGCGTTGCTGGATGGGGTGGTGAAGCGGCATGGCCGTTTCGTACTTTTCGATCTGCACACTTATAATCACCGGCGGGAAGGGGCGACGGGGCCGGCGGCGGATGCGGCGGGCAATCCGGAGATCAATCTCGGGACGCGCAATCTGGACCGGTCGAAATGGGCACCGGTGATTGATGCGTTTACGCGCGAGCTGCACGGGTTCGACTTTGGCGGGCGGCGTCTGGATGTGCGGGAGAATGTAAAGTTCGGCGGAGGCGCTTTCTCGCGCTGGGTGGTGGAGCATTACCCGATGGCGTGTCCGCTCTCGATCGAGGTGAAGAAATTTTTTATGGATGAATGGACGGGAAAACCGGACCGCGCCCAGGTGGAACTGATCCGCGCGGCCCTGGGCGCGACGGTGGAGGGCGTGCTGGCCGCGCTGCCGCGCACGTGACGAGCGCCGCGGTGGAAGTGGAGATCGCGGCGGTGGCGCGGGAGGTCTGTGAACGGCTGGCGAGCGGGAAGGCGGTGCGGCGGACGGTGCCGCCGGTCGCTTCGCTTTTTATCGATGGCGAGGTGCCGTTTTTGTTCGCCTATCGCTCGCCGACGGAGCGGCCGGATGCCGGGACGAAGGATTTGGTGACGACGGAGGCGGCGTATTTGTTTGCCGCGGGCGAGGAGGAACACGCGGCCGGGCTGCAGGTGTTTTGCAGCGGTTTGGCGGAACATCTGCGCGCGGTGCGGGGGGCGTTTTTGCTGGTGGAAATCTGGAGCGCGGAACTGGGCGGTCGCAGCCCGGGCGAGACGTCGCTGCCGAAAGCGGCTTTTCGGATTCACTACGGGGAGGCACTGGAGAAGGTGGCGACGACGCTGCGGCGGGAGGTTCGGAAGATCCGGTTCGGGGCGGAAAAGGTGCCGGTGGAGATGGTGATGGGCGAGGAGCCGATCGCGCCGCCGGGTTTGGCGCCACTGCTGGAAAGAGGGCCGGGGATTTATGTGCTCGGGGTGGAGGTGCATCCTTTTTGGCGCAGCGCGGAGGAGGTGTATCCGGCGCTTTTGCGTGATTTCCGAGCGCAGCTTTCGGCGGCGCTGCGGCGCGGGCTCTTTGTTTTCGCGCAGGAGAAGACGAGTGCGCCGCCGCGGCATCACCATGAGCTGGGAGCGCGGGCGTTGGTGAAGGCGACGCAGACATTCGATCGGCGGCTGGCGGAGGTCTCGGAGGCGTACGATTTTCTTCTGCAGGTGACGCCGATCAATCTGGAGGCGGCGCGCGCGCAGTTTAAGGAATCGAAATTCGAGCAGGCGCCCTCGTTCCAATACCGGCCGTTGATGCAGCAGCCGGAGGATTTGAAGCGGCAGCTTTTCGAGATCCCGCTCGAGCAACTGGAGGACCCGACGGTGGCCTTTCTGCTCGGCGAGAAACAGGCGGAACTGGATCGGCAATTGACGGCTCTGCGGGACATCGGGCGGCCGGAATTTTTCTACACCTGTCTGGCGCTTTACGGGAAGCCGGATGCGGGGCTGGTGGAGTTGGCGGCGGAGATCATCGCGCGGGTGCCGCGGCCGGCGGCGCCGGCGCGGGGGGCGCTGTGCGAGGTGGAGGAGGTGCGGGAGCGGGCGCGGGCGCACATCGGGCGTTATCAGGCGCAGGAGCCGGGGTTTGATCCGGCGGTGGAGATCCGGGGGGATATCGCTTCGGGGATGCTGGTCTCGCGCGGGGTGCTTTATCTTTCGGAGGATGCGCGGCTGGCGGAGGGACGGCTGGAGGCGCTTTTCCAGCATGAGATCGGGACGCATCTGGTGACGCATTTTAACGGGGACGCGCAGCCGTTTCAGCAATTGCGCTCCGGATTGGCGAACTATGAAGCGCTCCAGGAGGGGCTGGCGGTGCTGGCGGAGTATCTGGTGGGCGGATTGACGCCGGGCCGCGCGCGCACGCTGGCGGGCCGGGTGCTGGCGGTGCACTGGATGGTGGGCGGGGCGGACTTTGTGGAGGTGTTCCGGAAGCTGACGGGCGAGGCTGATTTTCTGCCGGGGAAAGCGATCGGAATTACGATGCGGATTTTCCGCGGGGGCGGATTTATCAAGGACCAGATTTACCTGCGCGGGCTGCGGGATTTATTGGGGTATCTGGCCGGGGGCCATGCGCTGGAACCGCTCTATGTGGGGAAGATCGCGCTGGAGCATGTGCCTTACATAGAGGAGCTGCGACACCGCCAGATCATCCGCGCGCCACGTTTACTACCTGAATGTCTGAACGAACCGGAGGGGGCTGCGCGAGTGGAGCGAATTCGTCGGACCAATGCGCTGTCTCTTCTCACTCAACCGCTGCCATAATTCATGAAACTCGGCCTTGTCGTTAACGATCCTCTCACCGAAAAAGCGGGCTACACGACCACGCGGATGGCACACATCGCGGGGACGATGGGCCATGAAGCGTGGTGCATCGGGGTGGGGGATTTCATTTATGCCTCGGACGGCTCGCTGCACGCGCGGGCGACGCGGGCGCCGGGGAAGGATTACAAGGATGCGACGGCTTATCACAAGGCGCGGACGGGAGAGAAAGCGATCACCGAGCGGCTGGCGCTGACGGATCTGGACATCGTGCTTTTGCGAAATGATCCGGCGGAGGACGCGATTGATCGGCCTTGGGCGCAGACTTCGGGCATTCTCTTCGCGGAGCTGGCGACGCAGCGGAATGTGACGGTGTTAAACAATCCGGCCTCGCTGGCGCGGGCGATGAACAAGACCTATTTCCAGCATTTCCCGGAAGCGGTCCGGCCGCGGACGTGCATCAGCCGGGATGCGGAGGAGATCAAGCAGTTCATCAGCGAAGAGAAGGGGCGGGCGGTGCTCAAGCCGCTCCAGGGTTCTGGCGGGCAGAGTGTGTTCCTGATCCAATCGGGGAAGGATCCGAACACGAACCAGATGATCGAGGCGGTGGTGCGGGATGGCTACGCGATCGCGCAGGAGTATCTGCCGGCGGCGGCGAAGGGAGACACGCGTTTGTTTGTCATGAACGGGCGCCCGCTGATGTCGGGCGGGAAATACGCGGCCATCCGGCGGGTGGGGAAGAAAGGTGATGTGCGCAATAATATGCACGCGGGCGGGACGGTGAAGGCGGCCACGGTGGACGACCAGATGCTGCGACTGGTGGAGATGGTGCGGCCGAAATTAGTCAGCGATGGGATGTGGATGGTGGGGCTGGATATCGTGGAGGATAAGCTGATGGAGATTAACGTTTTCAGCCCGGGCGGATTGGGCACGGCGCAGGGGATCACGAAGAAGGATTTCGTGGTGGAGGTGATCCGGGACCTGGAGCGGAAGGTGGCTTACAAGGCTTACTACGGCGGGAATATTGACAACGCCGCGCTGGCGACGCTTTGAGCTTTGTTTTTACAGGACGGCTGGGAACTGCGACGATTTCCTTATTCGTGCCGCTTCGAAGGAATTTTTCATCAACGATTCCGGTCGGGCCGCCAGCTCTCTCCGAGTGGGCGGCGCCGGATGTAACCTGAAAGGATACGCGTGCAAACAGCCAATGTTCATCCGCCGGTCAAAGTGACCGGCCGCCATCTGCAGATCACGGAAGCGATTAATGATTACGTGACGAAGAAGATCGAGAATCTGCATCTCGACTATCCGAAAATCATCGAGGCGCACGCCATTCTGGAAGTGGTAAAGCACCGCCATTCGGCGGAGGTGATTCTGGTTTGTTCCAATCACATCACGATCGAGGCGACGGAAGAAACCGACGACATGTATGCGGCGATCGATGCGGTGGTCGACAAGGTGGCGCGCCAGATGCGGAAGTACAAGACGCGGCTGATGAAGAAGCATCGGCCGCGGAAAGACATCGTGCATCACCTCGAAGAGCACGTGCTCGAAATGGAGCCGGTGGAGGCATCGAACGGCGACGACGACGACGGCGTGCATCATCCGGTGGTGCGGAGCGAGCGGTATCCGGTGAAGCCGATGTTTGTGGATGAAGCGGTCCTGCAACTCGAGATGTCGACTAGCCGGCAGTTCATCGTTTTCCTGAATGCGCGGAGCAGCCGGATGAACGTGCTCTACCGGCGGAAGGCGGGCGAGTTCGGCCTGATCGAGCCGGCGGGGAAGTAGGGCGGCGCATTGCCCAATGAGTGAACTGCCACCGGATGCTTCCGTGATCACTTCGTCCGGTCCGCTCCGGAAGAACGTGCCGGTGGTGACGGTGGGGAGTTTCTTCGAGGCGCACGGGACGACGCTGCATCTGAAGCTGGAGGGTAGACAGGTGGGGTTTCAGCGGAAGATCCGCGAGCCGACGATCAATCGTCCTGGCCTGGCGCTCTCGGGTTTCTATCAATATTTCGCGGAGAAACGGGTACAGGTGTTCGGTTCGGCCGAGCAATCGTATCTCGAAAGTCTTTCGGGGAAGGTGCGGCTGCGGCGGTTCCGGGCGCTTTGTGAGCGGAAGATTCCGTGTCTGGTCGTCTCGCGCGGGGCGCATCTGGAGCCGGCCTTGCTTGCGATCGCGGAAGAGATGGAAATTGCGGTCTTGCGCACGCCGATGGTGACGATGCGGTTTATCAACGCGGCCACGATCGCGATGGAGGCGGATTTCGCACCGACGGTGACGGAGTTTGGCAGCATGGTGGATGTGCTGGGCGTGGGCGTGCTCATCCGAGGCCAGAGTGGGATCGGGAAGAGCGAGTCGGTCTTGGGATTGATCGAGCGGGGCTATAGCCTGGTGGCGGATGATGTGACCCGGATCACGTTATTCGAAGGACGGGAACTGATGGCGACGGCGCCGGATCTGACCCGCTACCATATGGAGGTACGCGGGATTGGGATCATCAACGTGGCGTCGATCTTCGGGATCGGGAGTATCCGGATCGAGAAGCGGCTGGATCTGGTGGTGACGTTAAAAGATTGGCAGGATCTGGACGAGGTCGATAGGATCGGGCTCGACCGTGAGTATTACGAGATCCTGAAATTGCAGATTCCTCATACGACCATCCCAGTACGCCAGGGGCGGGACGTGGCGCGGCTTGTGGAAGTGGCTGCGATGGATCAAAAATTAAAGGCGCTCGGGAGGAACAGCGCAGTCGAATTTAATCAAAAGCTGCTCGAATTAATGGGAAAGAAAGAAGGTTAATGGGACTGCTGCATCGGAAAGCTGCCGGGGAAAAGATCGAGAAGGAAGTGACGATTGTGAACCGCCTGGGCATGCACGCGCGACCGGCGGCGATGTTTGTGCGAGTGGCGAGCCGGTTTCGTTGTGAGGTCTGGGTGGAGAAGGATGGGGAGCAGATCAATGGCAAGAGCATCATGGGCTTGATGATGCTGGCAGCGGGACAGGGCTCGAAGCTTTGCCTTCGTTGTGATGGGGAGGATGCCGCGCAGGCAATCCAGGAGCTGGAGGCGCTGGTGGCGTCTCGGTTTAACGAGGAGTAAGGCGCGGTCGAGTTGGGTAGAGGGTACCGTTAGGTCCCTGGGTATCGGGCGTGGAGGAGCTTTTTTTGGCTTGCGGGCTTTTTCGCGTGCAGCGCTTTAGGAGTGCGCCGCGTCCTCGCTCCGCTTTTCAGGCAGCGTGTTAATGGTGAGAGCCGCCCGAAGTATTATCAACGTCGCAGGAAAGCGGCGCGGGGACGCGCCGCACTCCTAAAGCGCTTCGCGCAGAAACTTCCAGGCACGCGCTGGTGGTTGGTGGCTGGTTTTCTTCTCGGACTTTGCCTTGATTGACAAGCGAGTTAGTCTCGCACCGAGATGAGCTCTGCCGCCCTGCCAGAAACCCGCTTTTACGGAGTAGGAGTCTCTCCCGGGATCGCGCAAGGCCTGATCCAGGTGGTGGTGGATGATTTTGAGGAGATCACTCGCCGCGCCATCACGGTGGAGGAGATCGCGGTCGAGATCGGGCGGTTTGAGACGGCATT
>JBBSLZ010000215.1:0-6058 GCA_038233435.1 Chthoniobacterales bacterium | reverse complement strand
TGGGTTCTCCGAGTATCGGAACCGGGCTTATCATCCGGGGCTGGGCCGCTTCATGAGCGAAGACCCGAAGGGTTTCGCGGCGGGGGATCGGAATCTCTTCCGCTACGGCGGCGGGGACCCGGTCAACCACGTGGATCCGATGGGGTTGACCACCTCGGAGGCAGGCTCCGGCACTTTATCAGGGAAAAGCGGGTTGATCCAAACCGACTGGATGTGGGAGTTTGCGAAATTCGCCGATAGCAGCAATCGATCGTCGGGCTCGGCTCGAGAAATGATGGATGGTTTCGCAGCCACCGCAACCGCCGCAGCCCCGGCGGACTCAAGGATGAGTCGTCACCCGAATAAAGACGATGCACACGCAGAGAAGGCTAAGTTGGTAGCCGGGGCCCGCGAGTGGAACAAGACGAGTCCGGGATGGAGCAAAGGCAATCAGTGTGGCGAACAGGCGTGCGCGATGTGGAATAATAATGCAAAGCGAGAACTCTACTTTACGGGAAGCGTCATCGGCGGGGCGGTGCTTCCGGGGATGATCGGGGTCGGGTACCATCAGGCGCTACAATATAAGCCGACCCCTGACGCTAAGCATCTTGGATTCAGAACATTTGTCTTGGACGGGTACAAGGGCCGCAATTTTTTTGACCGCAACTCTCGAGGAAAAGTCAACGAATACAGCCCAACGGAATTTAGAATGTCTTTCCCATTTCGACATCCCACTTCACCGCGACCTGATACGAGGTGGACACCCGAGGGCTACTCTCAATGAAAAAAAGAACTCGGCTTATCTTAGTCAGCCTAGTAGGGCTATTTGCGGTGATGGTCCTTCTACTTCGTTTCGAAGGTGGAGGGAGATATCCTAGAGAGTCGATCTGCCGAACTCACCTTAAAGTGCTACGAAATCACCTTGAACAGTATAAGATGCAAGTAGGCCGTTACCCTAGCAATGAGGAGGGTCTTGGAGTTTTCGTGAGGCCGCCAGCCAATGCAGACGATCGCAGGAAATGGCATGTCCAGCTATATGAGGTTGTTCCTCTTGACCCTTGGGATCGGCCGTATGTTTATCTGGCGCCGGGTCGACTAAACCCTGCGGGCTTCGATCTTTTTTCGCTCGGCCCGGACGGGGTGCAAAGTGAAGACGATATCTATTCGGTTCCGTAAGGAGGAAGCGAAAAGGAGAAGCAGCCGTACGGGCCATACGCGAACGATGACGAGACGAGGTGCGACCGGCAGATACCTCACTCTGGTCCCTTGGAGGCATAGCGGCTTGCGACCAGCGTTCGAGAGGGCAAGAGATGGGCTTGCATTGATTTCTCGGACCGCCCCAAACAGCATCCAAGCAAATTCCCGCACCTGCGGCAAAGCTAATCCTGGCTAAGCTGAGCCGGTGAATTCCAAAAAAACGCACGTCTTCCGTCAAGCATTAGGGGTCAGGCTAAGAAACTTGACAGGGATATCTGTTTTTGCGGACTGAAAGAGTCATGATTCTTAGCCTGACCCCGATCCCCCCCTGACCCCGATCCCCCCCCGTGCCCCCGATCCCCCCCGATCCGATTCCTGTGTAATGGATGGCCGCTTCCGTCCGCCGGACACGGCCGAACTCGCGAATGTTCCAGACCGCGATATTGATCGATTCATCGAGTTGCGACGGCGGGATCTTCGCCGCGGCAATGCGCTTCCGGAGAGCGAGCAAACCGGCGGCGATCTCCGGGCTGACAGAACCATGGTGCATTAGGGTTTCTCCTGGGGGCGACTAAACAGCATCCAACCAAATTCCCGCACCTGCGGCAAAGCTAATCCTCGCTAAGCTGAGCCGGTGATTCCTGAAAAAGCGCACGTCTTCGTCACCGGTAGCACCCGCGGGATCGGCGCCGCCATCGTGCAAGAACTGAAAGCGAAAGGCGCGCGCGTCCTCGGCCACGGCACTCGTGCTTCTGGCCGGGAGCAACTCGGAGCCGACCTCGCGATAGCGGGCGCGGCGGAGGAGCTTTGGGGCGCGGCGATGGAGGCATTCGATGGCCGGATTGATGTCTTGATCAACAACGCCGGCGTCTACGAACCGGTCACGCTCGACGAGCCTAACGAGCGCTGGAATCAGACCTGGCAGCGTGCCTGGCAGATTAACCTGCAAGCGCCCGCCGATCTCTCGCGATTGGCGATTCAACACTTCCGCAGCCGCGCGGGGGGCGGCCGGATCGTGAACCTGGCCAGCCGTGCCGCGCATCGTGGCGATTCGCCCCAGCATTGGCATTATGCGGCCACGAAAGCGGGCCTGGTGGCGATTACCAAGACGATCGCCCGCGCCCACGCCGTGGAAGGCATCTACGCTTTTGCGGTCGCCCCCGGCTTCACCATGACCGGGATGGCCGAGGAATATCTGGCCAGCCGCGGCGGCGACAAATTGCTGGCGGACATTCCGCTCGGGCGGGTGGCGGAGCCCGCGGAGGTGGCGAACCTGGTCAGCTATCTGGCGTTGACCGCACCGCCCTCGATGACGGGTGCCGTGCTTGACATCAACGGCGCCAGCTACGTCCGCTGAACCATTCCTTTAACGCGCTGTCCACGCGGTCCAGACCGTCAGTCAGAGTCTGAGTGTCACAGGTCACGCCGAGGCGGAAATGCTCCGGCCGCTCGAAGAAGTGGCCGGGCACCAGGCTGGTCTCATATTTGTCCCGCAGCACTTCCAGAAAAGCATCCGTCCTCCCTTCGCGGAGGCGCGGAAAGACAATCCCACCGTAAGGCGGCCAGAAATATTCCAGCTCCTCATGCGCCGCGAGGAAGGATTGCAGGATGGGGCGGTTCGTGGCCAACAACTCTGCCGCCCGCGCGCGAAACTGCGCCAGATGATCGAACGCCATCACCGACATCCGCTCGGCCGTGTGTGGCACCACCGAGCCGAAAAGATCGTGCAGCTTCCAGATCCGCTCGGCCAGTTCCGGTGCGGCCAAAATCCAGCCGCAGCGCAGCCCGCTTAGTCCGTAGGCTTTCGTTAGGCTGCTGGTTGCGATGAAGGGATTCCCCGCCGCCTCGGCGAGCGGAAACGCGTAGGGCGCCCCGCCTTCGAAGAGCATCTCGAGATAAACTTCGTCCACCAAAACCCGCGCGCCGAAGCGCTGCGCGCTTTCCCCAATGGCCCGCAATGTCTCGACCGGAATTAGGCTGCCACTCGGATTGTGAAAATTGGTCAGGACAATCAGACGCGTCTGATCGGTCAGGGCGCTTGCGACGTCCGCGGGATCCACCGCGAAGCCATTTTCAAAGCGCCGTGTGAAACGTGTCACCTTCGCGCCGAGATAGCCGGCTACGTCGAGGATCGGCCCGTAGGCCGGCTCTTCGATCAGGACCTCGTCGCCGGGAGACAACACGGCAGCCATCGCGAGGTGATTGGCCAAGGAGGTGCCGATCGTGCTTACGACGCACTCCCGCGGCGCCCCCGTGTGCCGCGCGATCCTTTCCAGCAGCGGCTCATAGCCGTAGCCGCCTTTCACGGTGGTGATTTCCAACTCCTCGAGCGCAAGCGGGAACTCGCTCATCGGCAGATTGGGAATGCCGCTCGTGGCCAGGTTAAACGGCGCGCTCGAGCGCGTCTTGGCCCATTCCATGTAACTCGACCGCATCTTTCTCTCGCTCATATCGATGCTCTCTTCTGGCTCCGCGCCCGCCAAAAGTAAAATGCCGGCAATCCTGCCGCCGCGATCCCGAGCCCGATGCAGGAACGGACCGGATCATGCGCAAAGGTGCTCACCACGATGAGCCATTGCGCCGCGATGAAAAGTAACGTCGTCCACGGATGACCCGGCACTTGGAAGGCGGTCGTCTCCGGATTGCGCCGGCGCAAAACGAAGAGGCACAGCGCCGTCAGCCCAAAAAAGATGCAATCCATCGCCACGACGTAGTTCACCACCTGCGCATACGTGCCGGTGAGGGCGATGGCAATCGCCCCCGCGCCTTGGAGCGCGATCGCGATCACCGGCGCGTGCGTCTTCGGATGCACCCAGGCCACGCTCCGGAAAAAGACGCCATCGCCCGCCATCGCGAAGTAGACGCGCGGCGCGGTTAACATTGATTGCGCCAAAAAACCGAAGGCGGAAAATGCGATCCCCGCGGCGATGAATTGCGCGCCGCCGGCACCCATCAGCTCGCGCATGACGGACGACGCGGGCGTGGTGGTGGCTGCCAATCCGCCCGATCCGAGCACGCGCAAGTAAGCCACATTTACGGCCGTGTAGACGGCAATCACACCGATCACGCCAAAGATCAGCGCCCGGGGTAAAACACGCCGCGCATCCTTCACTTCGCCGGCAAGAAAGCTGGAGGTCTGCCAGCCGCCATAGGCGAACAGGACCGGCGTCATCGCGGCGCCGAAGGCGAGGAGGAGGTTGGCCGGCAGGGGCGCCGTCGCCACCACCGGTGCCGTTGTGCCGCGCCAGAAAAAACTCCCCGCCACGATCACGCCGATGGCGGCGATGGCCGTCAAGGTGAGGGTGGATTGCACCCGGCTGCCGGCGCGGACACCGAGACAGTTGACCGCGGTCAGCACTGCCAGCGCGGCCGCTGCGACTAACGAGTCGTTGATCGGCCAGTGCGTCAGTTCCAGAAAATAACGCGCAAAAGTCACCGCCACGGCCGCCATTCCGCCGGTTTGAATGACGAGCAGTAAGACCCAGCCATACATGAACGCGACCGTCGGATGGAGCGCCTCGCGCAGATACGCATACTGCCCGCCCACCACCGGCAGGCGGGCCGCCAATTCCGCGTAGATGAAGCCGCCCACCAACGCGATCAATCCGCCTGCGATCCAAACGCCGAGGATGAGCGGGGCGCTCGGGACGAGCTGCGCGACGAGGTAAGGATTAATGAAAATCCCAGCGCCGATGATGCCGCCCATCACCGCCATCGTCGTGCCGAATAATCCCAGTTGGCGCGTCAGTCCCGTGCTCATGGGCTGCATCGTTCACGCGCCGGTCTTTCACACAAGTGGAAAGGAAAGCTGGCGCGCTCACGCTCACTGGGGGCACGTGAGCTGCCAGGTTGTAGCGACGCCGCTCTGTCGGCGTAAGAACGCGTGCCTTGCAATCCACGCGCCCAAACGGCGACAGAGCGCCGTCGCTACAACCAGAACACGCGCCCGGACCATGCTACGCTACCATCGCAACATGAGCACCACCGCTACGTTCGAAGCCGCCGATTTTTACCAGCTCGACGATCTCCTCACCCCCGAGGAACGAAGTCTCCGCGACCGCGTGCGCGAGTGGGTGGATCGCCGCTTCCTTCCCGTCGTCGCGCAACACTATCGCGATGGGAGTTTCCCGCTCGATCTCGTCCCGGAGCTGGCGGAGCTGGGCGTTTTCGGCCCGTCGATCGAAGGTCACGGTTGCGCTGGACTCGGCAGCGTGGCCGCGGGCTTGATCATGCGCGAACTGGAACGCGGCGACAGCGGCCTGCGCACCTTCGCTTCCGTACAAGGCTCGCTCGCCATGATGGCGATCTCGCTTTTCGGTTCGGAAGAACAAAAACAGCGCTGGCTGCCGCCGATGGCGCGCGGAGAGAAGCTGGGTTGCTTCGCGCTCACCGAACCGGATTTCGGATCGAATCCCGCCGGGATGGAGTGCCGCGCCACCACGACCGCGGATGGCTACCGCGTGAGCGGAGTGAAGAAGTGGATCGGCAACGGCACCATCGCCGATGTTGCCATCGTTTGGGCAAAACTGGACGGCGAGGACCCGAAGCAGGTCCGCGGCTTTCTGGTGGAGAAGGGCGCGCCGGGATTTAAAGCGACGCTGATGGAAGGGAAGCTTTCGCTTCGGGCGGCCTTGACGGCGGAGTTGGCTTTCGAGAATTGCGAACTGCCAAAGAGCGCGCTTCTGCCGGAAAGCGGCGGCTTGCGTTCCCCGCTCGAATGCCTGAACCACGCGCGTTACGGAATCGCCTGGGGCGCAATCGGTGCCGCCATGGCGTGTTTCGACGAAGCCCGCCAATACGCGCTGCGGCGCGAACAATTCGGCCGTCCCATCGCCAGCTTCCAGCTCGTGCAAGCGAAGCTCGCGCGCATGCTCACCGAGAT
>JBBSLZ010000214.1:0-6070 GCA_038233435.1 Chthoniobacterales bacterium | reverse complement strand
GCAAAAGAAATTTTTTGGCTAACGGAACGGGCATAAAGGATCAGAAGGGTATGCGTGATTTAGACCTCGCCGAATCGAAAAAAAAATCCGCGCTCCCGCCAATCAAATTTGGCGTGAGCGCGGATATGAAAGATAAACCTGGCCAGTCGGCCGATAGCCCTAAGCCGCGCGTTGCTTCCGCCACGAACGCAGCCCGAGCGCGCCGAGGGCCAGCGCACTGATGGTCAGCAGTGCCGTGGTCGACGGCTCCGGCACCACCGTGATGGCACCGCCGCTATTCTCAAAGCTCCAACCTTGCAAAGTGGCCGGGAAGCCGGTGCCGCTGCTCGTGGTGATGGTTAAATACCCGTAGTTGATGATTCCGGTTGCCTCATTCAGAAAGCGGAAGCCAAGGATATGTGAGCCCGTGGTCAAATAAGTGGGATTAGTCCCTGCGGCGATGTTCGAGAAGGGTGACGCCCCACTGACAGTGGTGCCAGGCGCTAAGTCGGCATACACATTCGTCCCTACCCCGGTCGCGACGCCGCCAGCACCATTGGCCGCCGGGCCCCAGTAGAAGCTGAGATTCGGGGCGTTCGCATACGGATTCCAATCGAATCCAGGTGTCCCCCCTCCCGAGGCTCCGATGGCGCCGGTGAGAAAGTTGACATAGATACCAGCGAAGGTGGCCGGGATCGCCGTCGGGGTGTTGAAGGTGACCACGGTGGCGCCGGCTTCCTGAGGAAGTGCCGCGGCTGTGCCTGCCAGAGCTGCCGCGCACATTCCTAGGCGGATATTCACCGAAGACGGATCAAGGGAGACAAGTTTTTTCGTTTTCATCGATTGGTTTTGACAATTCAAACTCACGCTACGCAACGAGAATGGTCAGAACGAAGTCCGGGTCAAGGCAATTTAGGATCATCTGAGGAGATGTTCCCAGGCGCGTGTCGACCCGCTATCACCGCGGACGCCGCTCCGTCCGCAGGACCGGGCTCAATTGCAAATAAAATTGCCACCTCGCTCTCACTGTTCCAGCCCAGCCCGAGATAAAGCGGACCCACCACCGTGTCCGCTCCCAAAAAGATCGAGCCGCCATACATTAAATGCCCGAGCTCGGAATCCCCCAGCTCGCGCCAGACCTTGCCCTCCCTCCAGCCAGACCTCGACATAACGCCGCCACCCATGGCGACCGTTCGAAGGCCCGAGGACGCCGGCCCGACGGGGACTGATAAGAAACCTCATTGGCACGATCCGCAGGAAGGTTGACACTTCCAGTAGGAATTCCTACCCTCCAGGTATGAATTCGATCGTTTCTGAAAAAGGGCAGATCACGATTCCCAAAGCGGTGCGGGATCGGCTGGGCTTGCACCCGGGAGCGGTCCTGCAAGTGGAAGCGGTGAACGGGCGCCTGATCGCGCAAAAAAAAGTGGCGGCGGACGCCTGCGGCAAATGGCGGGGACGGGGGAAATTGCCCTGCGCGGCGAACGTGGATGATTACCTGAAGCTCACCCGCGATGCTGACCGCAGTTGACAGTTCCGTCCTGCTCGATGTCATCATCGACGCGCCGAAACGAGCGGACGCGGCCGAAAGATCGCTGCGCCAGGCGGCGGGCCAAGGCGGCCTGGTGATTTGCGAGTGCGTGGTGGCGGAAGTGCGTCCCGCTTTCTCCGCCAAAGCTTTCCTGGAATTTGCCCAGGACTGGAACCTTGTCTTCCTGCCCTCCACTTGGGAAAGCGCCTTACTGGCGGGCGGCTTGTTCGAGGCCTTCCTGAAACGCGGGGGCCGGGGCTGCCGAGTCCTCCCCGATTTCTTGATCGGAGCGCACGCGCTTCTGCAAGCTGACCGATTGCTAGCACGCGACCGCGGCTATTTTCGCGATTACTTCAGGGGTTTGAAGGTGCTCTCACCATAGACCGCCCGGCATGCTGGTTTTGGCCAGTACGGGGAAGGGATGATGCGCGCCGCGCGGCGAGAATCAAATTCTCGAACCCTTAAGTCCACGCGTCGCCTGGCATTCGCGCTCGCGATAGAGCCAAGAATTGCAGTGCCGGGAGGAAAGCGTAGGCACTCCCCCCGCCCCACGAGCAGGTCAGCGCGGGCGCCGCTCCGTCCGCAGGACCGGGCTCAATTGCAAATAAACCGCCACTTCGCTCTCACTGTTCCCGCCCAGCCCGAGGTAAAGCGGACCCACCACCGTGTCCGCTCCCAAAAAGATCGAGCCCCCAAACTTCAAATGCCCGAGCTCGAAATCGCTCAGCTCGCCCCACACCTCGCCCGCCTCCAGCGAGATCCCGGCATAGACGCCCCCCCCGAGGGCAGCCGGCAGCTTCGCCAGTTCCCGGTCATAGATTAGCGCGGCCACCCCGGCGTTCTGATCGTAGAGACCGCGCCGCGAAAAACCGGACAGCTCCAGGAATCCTCCCAAGGAACGCTGATCGTAGAGCGGCAGATCGTTCCCGCCCAGCTTCACGCCCGCCACCAGCCGCGGCACGATTGTGTTCGGCCCGAACGTGATCGGTTTGTAAATTTCCGCGTCCAGACGCTGGTAGCTGGCCGCCGCCCCCAGTTCCTCCCGCGAGACGGTGGCCACGGCCTTCCCGAAAAACCCTTTCGTGGGAAAATTGGCCCGGTCCAGCGTGTCCAGCGTCAAGGCCGTGCGCAGCTCGCTCCGCTCCGACCAACCGCTCACCCCCGGCGGTAAATTCAAGGTCCGCCCTATCCGGCTCGCCCCGCCCGAGTATCCCACCCGCCATTCGCCCCACCGCCCCAGGCGGAGCCCCGCGTCCAATCCGCCCAGCAACTCCTGCCGCCGAAACGCGCGCCGCGTCTCCGTCCCATCCAGCGCATTGATGAACTCGTTCGCATAAAGAAAATCCGCCGCCAGAAAGAGACGCCGCGCGCGATCAATCGGCTGATACCACTCCGAGAAGACCCGCGTCAGGTCGCCCACGCTGAGGAATGTCTCCCATTCCGCGCCCAACCGATTCAGCTCCGTCATCCGAAACGAAAGCAGCAGGTTGGCATCCGTCTCCCCCGCCGTGGTGTAGTTAAAATCGACACCCAGGCTGACGTAGTTCGGCCCCCGGCTGCGCGCCCGCGTCTCGATCCGCAAGCCGTACTCGCCGCCCGCCTCCACCACCCGGAAATCCGCGATCTCGGAGTCTCGGAATTCCTCCCGACCCGCCAGTAACCGCTCCAGTTGGTAGCGCTCAATCCGATCGCCAGGCGCAAAGGAAATCTCGTTCTCCAAGGTCGCCCGCTGGAGCCCCTGGGACCCGGAAACTCCAGAAACGTGATCCGCAAACCCGTCTCGCGCGGCACCCGATGCCGTTCCACCAGACGGTTGAATTGTCCCTCGGGCACCGCCAGCCGGCGCAGCTCCGGCGCTTTCGCCATCGCGCCTGCATAGCCCGCCGGAATATTTTCCGTCGACCCAGCGAAATCGGACGAGGTCGCGCCCGGCAATGGCAGCCGAATGTAGACATCGCGCGCCGTCAGCGTCCGGATTTGCTCCGCCATCTCGTGTCGAATCAAAATATCGAGCATCTGATTCGCCACCGCGATCGGCGAGCCCAGGTCCTCCGCCGCCTTCTCTAAATTCGGGCCCACATCCACCGCGATCACAATCTGCGCTCCCATCGCGCGCACCGTTGCCACCGGCAGATTCGAAGTCAGCCGGCCGTCCACCAGCCAGGTGGCCGTCTAGTTCGTGCGGTGTGAACACTCCCGGCACCGCCATGCTCGCCCGCATCGCATCCGCCAGACTGCCGCTTCCGAGCACGATCTTCTCGCCCGTCTGCAAATCGGTCGCGATCGCGCGGAACGGAATTGGCAACCGATCGAAGTCCGTGATTTCCCGCACTGGCAGAATCAATTGCCGCAAATTCAGCAACACCTTCTGGCCCGAGATAAAACCAGCCGGAAACTGCAACGCCCCCGTGCGCGAAAGGCTCACCTCCAGAGTCTGATTCAGCCGCGCCTCGCGCTCCTTCTCTCGAAACGAACGGCTCTCCCGCGGCGCCGCATCGGAGAGCAGATAACGCCAGTCCGCCTCCGCGAACCAATGCTCAATCTCATCCGGCGACATCCCACTCCATGTGCGCCACTCCGAGCGCTCCGCCCCCGCTCAAAACCAGCCCGATCTTTGGCCGCCCTCCGCCCGCGATGTTCCCGTGATTGCCTCCTGCGCGTTGACAGAAAGCGTGAGCAGGAGAAGGCTGAGCCCGCAGACACGCGGCGCGAGCCAGCAAAATCTTAGGCGTGCGTCTCGCCGCGATGGAACTCTCGGTTCGATAATTCGCACCCTAACGTGCCGGAGAAACAGATGGAAGCGCTCTTCCGCCGGACCGCCCGCTGGGCCACGCACCTACTCTCTCTAATGCTTTCCGCCAGTCAGACCCTCCGCCTCATCGCCCTGCTCGCGATTCTTTGCTCCCTCGGACAGCTCGTCGCAGCCGAGCCCTCCCCTTCTCCATCCCCCAGCGCCACTGCCACGCCCAGCCCCACGCCCACTCCCGTCCCCCTCGCCGATGTGGTGGGCGCGGCGGAGATTACTTCCACCTCGCTACAGGAAAGTCAATCGAACCTGGAGGCCACCCAGACGGGCGAAGAAATCGAGCGCGGCCTCGACCGCATCAAACAGGAAATAGGCGCCTTGCAAAGCGAGAGCGCCCGCGTCCTCGCACCCGGAGTGCAGCTCGAAACTGTCAGCGATCTCGAGCGGCGCTGGCGCAAACTGGACGACCAACTCGCGGCCTGGACCCGCGACCTGACCGCCAGAGCCACCGTGCTCGACAAGGAACTCGCGCGCATCTCGGATTGGAAATCCACCTGGAGCCAGACCCTCGCTGAAGCGCAAACCTCCGAGGCTCCGCCCGAACTCATCCAGCGCATTCAGAGACTGCTCGCGTCCATCGAAGCCACTGCCGAAGCGTTGCGGAAACGACGCGCCTCTCTGTTGGCCCGGCAAAGCCGGGTGGCCGAGCAAGCCCAGCGCGTCACGATCGCATTGCGCAGTCTCAAAGCCGCCCAGGACGCCGCCGTCGAGCGGCTTCTGTCCCAGGATAGTGCCCCCATCTGGAACCCCGAGGTCCGCCTGGCGGCCGCAGAGGATCTGGTCCGGAAAAGCCAGTCCTCCTTTACCGCCCAGTTTACTCAGCTGCGCCTCTATCTGGCGCGCGATGGATCACGGCTCTTCTATCTCGCGCTCATCTTCGGCCTGCTCCTCCTCGTTCTCTACAAGATCAGGCAGCAAGCCGCCCGCTGGACGGAGCAAGATCCCGCCCTCGAGCGCGCCAATCGCGTGCTCCAGCTCCCCATCCCCACCGCCGCCATCCTCACCCTGCTCGTCGGGCGTCCTCTCTTCCAGGATGCGCCCCGGCTCTTCTGGGTCGGCCTCGCCACCCTCGCTCTCCTGCCGATCATGATCCTCCTCCGCCGCCTGGTGGACCGCTATCTCTACCCGATCCTCAACGCGCTCGTCGTCTTCTACATCGTGGCGCAGCTCCGGTCGCTCACCGCCGCCCTGCCCGTCGTCTCCCGCATCCTGCTTCTCCTCGAAATGGTGGGCGGCGCCATCTTTCTCGTCTGGTTCATTCGTTCCACCCGCACCGCCACCCACGCCACCACCTCGCGGAAGGCCACCCGCGCCGCCGCCCGCTTCGGTCTCGGCCTCTTCGCGGTCGTCTTCTTCGCCAACTTTTTCGGCTACGTCGGCCTCGCCAACTACCTCGGCACCGGCACCCTCGCCGCCGCCTACCTCGCCATCTTCCTCTACGCCGCCGCCGGCATCCTCGAAGGCCTCGCCTTCTTCGCCCTCCAGATTCGACCCCTCGCCGCCTTGCGCGTGGTGCAGAATCATCGGCCGCTCCTCCGCGCCCGAATCGGGCGTTTCATCTACTTCGCCGCCTTCCTCTCCTGGCTCACCCTTACCCTCCGGGCCTTCTCACTCGGCACACCCGTCTTCGACCGGCTGAAGGCCTTCGTCACCGCCGAGGCGAACATCGGCTCGCTCCACCTGTCGTTAGGCGCCATCCTCGCCTTCGCCCTCACGGTTTACTTCGCGGTCCTTCTCTCGCGCTTCGTCCGCTT
>JBBSLZ010000213.1:0-6075 GCA_038233435.1 Chthoniobacterales bacterium | reverse complement strand
TTGTTGAAACTGAAAGCGGGCACGCTCTCGGCCGGGGCCGCGGCCGATGTCACTCTGATCGATCCCGACCTGGAATGGACGGTGGACGCGACGGCTTCTGAGAGTCTGTCCTGCAACACACCTTTCGATGGCTGGAAGCTGAAAGGCCGCGCGGTGCGGACGATCGTCGGCGGGAAGACGGTTTGGAATCTGCGGGGCTAATCGCGCAATTCCGTCGTGGTGGCGCGGCCTGCTGATGGAAATCGAGTCTTGCTGCGGTGCGAATCAGCTCGCGTAGCCACCAGAGATGTAGCGCTCGAGGTGATCGAGGGTGGCGTTTTGCACCGAGATGACGTGCTTGACCAGGTCGCCGATCGAGATCACGCCGCGCACTTTCCCATCGGTCACTACCGGTAGATGCCGGACACGCTTCTCGGTCATGAAACGCAGGCAATCATCGACGCCTTCTTTCGGCTTCACCGTTTTCAGATCGGTCGACATAATCTCGCGCACAAGCGTCTCGCGGGAGCGCTTTCCATGGAGCATGATTTTGCGCGTGTAATCGCGCTCGGAAATAATGCCGACCAACTGCTCGTTTTCCAAGACGACGAGGACGCCGATATTTTTCTCGGCCATTAGCGCGATTGCATCGTAAACCGTCGCGTCCGGGGCGACCGAATAGACCTCGGCGTTCTTCTGATTCAAAATCGCGTCGATCGTGCCGGTAACGTCCATAAGTGTGCTCGGAGCACCCTGCGCTCCGGTTCAAGGGACAGGATTACCGATCCGCGCAGCCGAAGGCAAGCCTTCTCTGTCCCGACCCGTTCGCCAGCGCGGTTTCGGGAGTCCGATTCCACGCTCCGGAGGATATTTTAGGGTAGAGACGATTTTTCTCCCCTCTTTTGGAAACAGCGCGCGATACTAATCTTTGTGAGATCAGTGCCGCGGCCTGATGGCAGATGAGCCAGCTTTTCCAAGAACGAGCTAATTCGCTCGCGCGAGTGGCCATTGTCGGCGGCCTCGCGCTGGTCACCCTCACCTGCGCCACCCTCTTTGGCTTCGCCCGGTCCAGTTTCTGGACGGAAGTGGAAGTGCCGATCGACCAGCCGGTTCCGTTCAGCCACCAGCACCACGTCGGCGGGCTCGGGATTGATTGCCGCTATTGCCACACCGGTGTCGAGCAATCGTCCTACGCTGGGGTGCCGCCCACTGAGACCTGCATGACCTGCCATTCGCAGGTTTGGAAAGACGCGCCCGTTCTGCAACCAGTGCGCGATAGTTGGCAAACCGGCCGCCCGATCAAGTGGACGCGCGTCCACGATCTACCCGATTACGTCTACTTCAATCACAGCATCCACGTGAACAAAGGCGTCGGTTGCGCCACTTGCCACGGCCAGGTCAACGAGATGCCGTTCACTTGGAAGACGCAGCCGCTCTACATGCGCTGGTGCCTCGATTGCCACCGCCAGCCCGAGAAGTATCTCCGCCCGACCGATCAGGTCGTCTCGATGAAATATCGCCCTCCGGCTGACCAACTCGCTTTCGGCCAGATGCTGCTCCAAAAGAATCACATCGAGAAAGCCGGCCTGACCGATTGCTACACATGCCACCGCTAAACGAAGAGTTTCCGAGCGGGGCGGGGGAGTGGCCTAACGAGCTAAGCCGCCGGCGCTTTTTAAAATTGATGGCCGCCTCTGCTGCCCTCGCCAGCACCAGCGCCTGCACCCGGAATCCGCTCGAGCACATTGTTCCCTACCGGAAACAGCCCGAGGAAATCATTCCCGGCATTCCACTCTACTACGCCACCGCACTCACTCTCGGCGGCTACGCGCGCGGCGTCCTGGTCGAGACGCACGAAGGCCGGCCGACTAAGATCGAAGGCAATCCACTCCATCCCGCCAGCCTCGGCGCCACCGATGTTTTCATGCAGGCTGACCTGCTCACGCTCTACGACCCCGAGCGTTCCCAAGCCGTCAAGCACGACGGCCAGATCAGCACCTGGGATTTGTTCCTCGGAGGAATCCCGGCCGCCGCCCAGCGCTGGAAAGGCAATGGACCCGGCCTACGAATTCTCACCCCGCACATCACCTCGCCTACCATGCTCGACCAGCTCGAGCGTCTCTTGCAGCGCTACCCCTCCGCGAAGTGGCACGCCTACGATCCGCTCCGCGGCACCGCCCCGCCGCGCGCTCGTTATCATTTCGACCGCGCTGAAGTGATCCTCAGCCTCGGCGCCGATTTCCTTAACGATTCCGCCGCCGGTCTCGCTTACAGCCGAGCCTTCGCCGCCGGCCGTCGCTCCGACCGCGCCATGAATCGGCTCTACGCCGCCGAAGCCACCCCCACCCTCACCGGTTCCATGGCCGACCATCGCTATGTCTTGACCCCCGCGAAGCTGGAGGCATTCGCGCGCCAGATCGCAGCTGGCGATCATCCCATCGCCGCTGATCTCCGCGCGCATGCGGGCCGCAGCCTTGTCCTCGCGGGCGAATTCGAGCCGGCAGAAATCCACGCGCTCGCCCGTCAGATGAACGAAGCGCTCGGCAACGTGGGCGTCACCGTTGATTACTTCGACGAGCCCACTTCTGCGCGCGAACTAGGCGAGCTGGTCGCTGACATCCAAGCGGGCGCCGTCGCCACGCTCCTTATCCTCGGCGGCAATCCGGCCTACGACGCGCCCGCTGATTTCGGCTTCGCCGCCCTCCTCACAAAAATACCGCAGACCGCGCATCTCGCGCTTTACGACAACGAAACCAGCGCCCTCTGCCACTGGCACATCCCAGAGGCGCACGCGCTTGAAAGCTGGAGCGACGCACGCGCCTTCGACGGCACGGCCACGATCATGCAACCGATGATCGAGCCGCTCTTCGCCGGCCGTTCACGCCACGAGCTTCTTTCCGCCCTCCTCGAAGAAGCGCCCGCCAGCAGTTACGAAATCGTGCGCGCCTATTGGCAAAAGCAGAACACCGCGCCCGACTTCGAAAGATTCTGGCGCAAATCCCTCCACGACGGCCTCGCGCAGCTTCCTGCGTTGCCTCCATCGTCCTCGTCCTCCTTCTCCTCCTCCTCCTCGTCCTCGTCCTCGTCCTCGTCCTCGTCCTCGATCCCACCCGCTGCCCTCCATCTCCTGATCCGTCCGAGCGCCCGCCTCCTTGACGGCAGCTACGCCAGTAATGCTTGGCTCCAGGAACTCCCCGACCCCTTTACCAAGCTCGTTTGGGATAACGCCGCACTCGTTAGTCCCGTCACCGCCGCGCGCCTTCAGCTCGAAAACGGCGAAGTGGTAAACTTGAAATTCCGCGGCCGCTCCGTCCGCGCCGCCATCTGGATTCAACCCGACCAGGCCGACGATTGCGTCACCGCCACCCTCGGCTACGGGCGGCCGCGCGCCGGCAGCGTCGGCAGCGGCGGCAGCGGCGTCGGCTATAACGCCTACGCTCTGCGCACTTCGGATGCGCCCTGGGGCGGTCCCGGCTTGGAAATCGAAAAGACCGGCGAGCATCACGATCTCGTCACCACTCAGCATCATTGGAAAATGGAAGGCCGCGATGAAGTCCGCGTCGGCACCTTCGCCCAATCCCAGCAGCAGCCGCACCAGATCGTCCGCACCGGCGAGCCGCCGCCTGGCGCCGCTGAAACACTCTACCCGAATGTCGCCTACACCGGCCACGCCTGGGGCATGGTCATCGACCTGAACACCTGCATCGGTTGCGGCGTCTGCACCATCGCCTGCCAGGCGGAAAACAACATCCCGGTCGTCGGCAAAGAGCAGGTGGCCATGAACCGCGAGATGCACTGGATCCGGATCGACCGCTACTACGCGAGCGAGCCCGGCCTAACGAGTCCGCGCGCCCTCCATCAGCCCGTTCCGTGCATGCACTGCGAGAACGCCCCCTGCGAGCTCGTTTGCCCCGTCGCCGCCACCGTCCACAGCAGCGAAGGCCTCAACCAGATGGTCTACAACCGCTGCATCGGCACGCGCTACTGCTCAAACAATTGCCCCTACAAAGTGCGCCGCTTCAACTTCCTCGAATACGACGCCAACCAATTCGAGCAGCCCGCCACCCGAAAACTAATGCGCAACCCGGATGTCACCGTCCGCAGCCGCGGCGTGATGGAAAAATGCACCTACTGCATCCAGCGGATCAACGCGGTCAAAATCGACGCGCACAAAGCGAGCCGCCCGATCCGTGACGGCGAGATCACACCCGCCTGCGCGCAAGCTTGTCCCACCGAAGCTATCACCTTCGGAGATCTGAACGACGCGAGCGCGCGGGTCACGAAGCTACGCCAGTCACCGTTGAACTACGGCCTCCTTGCCGAACTCAATACGCGTCCGCGCACCACTTATCTGGCAAAGCTACGCAACCTCAACCCGGAGCTGGCATGAGCGCAGTGAACAGAAGCCCGGGGAGCGCGGGCGCCACGCCCGCTGGCGACGGCGCCCCGCCGTCGCGAACTTTCGTCCCCGTCCAAGTCAGTTTTGCCGAAGCGCCAAAACCAGCGGGCGAGGCGCCAGCGCTCCCCGACCTCAGCGACCGCGTCCAGCAGAAATGAACGCGACGACTCCACCACCGCCCGAGCCCATCGTCGCCCCCGGCTACGACAACGCCTCCGTCACCGCCAAGATCACCGACGCCGTCCTGTCCCGCCCGGTCCACCGCGGCTGGCTCGGCGGCCTCGCCTTGTCCTTCGTCCTCCTGATGCTCTTCCTCTTCTGCATCGGCTGGCTTTTCCTGAAGGGCGTCGGCATCTGGGGCGTCAATATCCCGGTCGCCTGGGGCTTCGCGATTACCAACTTCGTTTGGTGGATCGGGATCGGCCACGCCGGCACTTTCATTTCCGCCATTCTGCTCCTGCTCCATCAAGATTGGCGTACCTCCATCAACCGCTTCGCCGAAGCGATGACCCTCTTCGCGGTCGCCTGCGCCGGGACATTCCCGCTCCTCCACTTGGGGCGGCCGTGGGTCTTCTACTGGCTCCTGCCGTATCCCGATACGATGGGCCTATGGCCCCAATGGCGGAGCGCGCTCGTCTGGGATGTCTTCGCGGTCAGTACCTATCTGCTCGTCTCGCTCATGTTCTGGTACATCGGGCTCATCCCCGACGTCGCCACCATGCGCGATCGGGCGAAAAGCAAACCGCTCCAGCTCTGCTACGGCATTCTCGCGCTCGGTTGGCGCGGCTCCGCCCGCCATTGGAAACGATTCCACATCGCTTATCTCCTCCTCGCCGGTCTGGCCGCACCGCTCGTCCTTTCCGTGCACAGCGTCGTCTCGTTAGACTTTGCCATCGCCATTGTGCCCGGCTGGCATTCCACCATCTTCCCGCCCTACTTCGTGGCCGGCGCCATTTTCTCCGGCTTCGCCATGGTGCTGACGCTCGCCATTCCGATCCGGAAATTCTACGGCCTCCAGGACTTCATCACTCTGCGGCATCTGGAGAACTCCGCCAAAGTCATGCTCGCCACCGGCCTGATGGTCGCGCACGGCTACATCACCGAGGACTTCATGTCCTGGTACAGCGACGATAAATTCGAGATCTACATGACGTTGAACCGCATGTTCGGCCCGTATTGGCCCGCCTACTGGCTCCTCATCGCCTGCAACGTCCTCGTCCCGCAAGCGCTCTGGTTCAAACGCATCCGGACGAACCTCCCTATCCTCTTCGTCATCTCCCTGCTTGTGAACGTGGGGATGTGGACCGAGCGCTACGTCATCGTCGTCACCAGTCTGCACCGCGATTTCCTGCCTTCTTCCTGGGGCATCTTCCACGGCACGCGCTGGGATTGGCTCACCTTGCTCGGCTCCTTCGGCCTCTTCCTTACCCTGCTCTTTCTCTTCCTCCGCATTCTGCCCGCGATCTCGATCAGCGAAATGCGCGAGCTCGTGCACAAGAAGAAGGGTGAATCGTGATCGGTGAACAGTGAATGGAGGGAAAACGCGCCATGAATGACCAGTCACCGATCACTGATCACCATTCACATTCCCAACTCCACGGCATCATGGCGGAATTCCGTGAACCGGAGGAACTTCTCGCCGCCGCCCGCGCGGCGTATGAAGCCGGCTACCGCAAAATGGACGCCTACAGTCCCTA
>JBBSLZ010000212.1:0-6093 GCA_038233435.1 Chthoniobacterales bacterium | reverse complement strand
TAGGCCGACCTGCGGGTAGGTCTCGTGGAAGCGATCGAGCATCGAGAGGAAGGTGCGGTCGAAGCGCTGGGGATAGAACGCCATATCCTTGGTGCCGATGCGGATCGACTCGACGCCGGCTTCGGCCAGCGCGCCGAGCCAGGCCGCGATCTTGGAATTGCCCAGCACCATCGCGTCGCCGCCCGACATTAGGATCTCGCGCAGCTTTTCGCGTCCGCTTTCGGGGTGCACGCCGCCGTTCCTCGCCACGGCCGCGTTGTGCTGTTTGATATACGGGATGATCTCGGGGATCAACGCGAGACCCTTCTTCGCGATGGTTCCGTCCTGTCGCTTGATCTGCTTGCGGGCGATCAATTCTTCGCGATAGCAGAAGCGGCAATGGGCCGAGCAGGTCGACACGACATACATGAGTCCCATCTCGTATTTGTGCAGCAGGCCCTCGACGGGGCTGTAGTCCATCTGGTTGCCGGGATCCTCTGAGCCCGCCAGATCCATCGTCTCGGCGGGGTCGGCCTTGACGATGCGCTGAATCGCGGCGCTGGTCCTGGCCAGCTCGTAGTAATGGCGCGTGATCTTCACGGGCATCCGGGCTTCAACGTCACGATCGGTGCCCTTGAGCGCTTCCAGGCTTGCCACCTCGTCCTTGGAGTAGAAGTTGAGCATGTCCTCCGGCGCCTTCTCGTTGAAGAAGGGGCCGAGCCCACTGATAATTTCCCGCTCATAGCGGGTTTCTTCGACGCTCTCGAGAAACTTCTGCTCGCGTTCGGTGGGGACGTAAGGTTGTGGTTGTGTCATTTTTCGGGCTCCGTTAGAAGGATTAGTGTCTCTCAATCAGGTCTCGATTTCAACGCCAGAATCCCCATCCTACAAAAGCATTTTGTGGCGAAGGTCGATCGTGCGTCATCGACTCTGCAACTTTGCATGAACTCATCGATCGCAAAAGCGCAACGATGCCAGGTGCAAGTTCGCGGCCAGCGTATTTTGAAGATTGCCGGAAACGTCCTAAGAGGCAGCGCGGCAAAGGATTTTTTCATGAACCGACACCCAACGTTTTTTGCGAAGCACTGCTCTGGTGTCGCGTCCTGCCCGCAAGAGTTCCACAGGGTGTTCTAACTGCTGGAAAGAAAAAACAATCGAGGCGCGCGCGATCGATGAGCGGTTGCAGCAGCAGCACTGAACGAAGCGAACGCCCCGCTTTTCTTGTCATCCTGAGTCGCGCAGACGACGAAGGACCTCACTTACTCGCGCGCTGCTTTTTCGAATCTGCTGGTGATCACGAAGCTCAGGTTTCGTGGGACGACTTCGCTTTCATCGAACGCCGTCCAAGACTAGCGAGATCCTTCGCCGGTCTGCGCGGCCCGGGATGACAGGAGCGCAAGTTTGGCGTAGGTAAACGCCACTCTATGGAATCCGTATATATTCTTGGCGCCGGCCGGACTGACTTTAAGCGCAACCTCCGCAAAGAAGGCAAAACCATTCGCGATGTGATCGTGGAAGCTGGCCAGGCGGCGCTGAAGGACGCGAAGATTGATCCGAAGCAGATCGAGGCGGCGGCGGTGGGAAATTTTAACGCCGGCCAGTTTACGAAACAACTCCACTTGGGCGCATTTGTGCCGGAGATCGATCCCGCGCTCCACGGCATCCCGACTATGCATACGGAAGCGGCGTGCGCTTCGGGCGCGCTTTCCGTGTTGCTCGGCGCGCAATGGATCATGGGTGGGTTCCACGACGCGGTGCTGGTGGTCGGCGCGGAACAGCAGAAGACGATGTCGGCGAAGGATGGCTCCGATTGTCTGGGCGCGGCGGCGGATTATCACGTGGAGCAGCCGGAATATGGCGACTTCATGTTCCCGAAACTCTTCGGCAAGATCGCGCAGATTTACATCGAGAAATACGGCGCGAGCGAGAAGGAGCTTTCGTGGGTGGCGTACAAGAATTACGCGCACGCGCGTCTGAATCCGCAGGCGCAGATGCGCGACGCCGATCTGACCTACGATTCCGCCTCGCAAGTTTCGGACAAGAACCCGAGCGTGGCGCCGCCGTTGAAGGTTTCCGATTGTTCGCAGATCACTGATGGCGGCGCTGCGCTCGTGCTCGTCTCCGGCAAACATATGGACAAGATGGGGCTCGATAAATCGAAGCACCCGCGGCTGCTCGGCTACGGCAGTTCGACCGATTATCTGGCGCTGGAGAAAAAAGACGCGCCCACGTTTTCGACTGCGAGCAAGGCAGCGGAGAAGGCGTTCGGGATGGCGCAGCTAACCCCGAAAGACATGCACGGCGTGGAAGTGCATGATTGTTTCTCGATCACGGAAATCTGCGCTTACGAAATTCTCGGCCTGGCCGAGCGAGGGAAGGGTGCAGAACTGGCGATGAGCGGGGCGACCGCGCTTCCGCAAGTGCGCGGCGAACACATTAAAGGTAAGATCGGTTGGGAGATTCCGGTGAACACAGGCGGCGGCCTGATTGGCGACGGCCACCCGGTCGGTGCGACGGGTGTGCGCCAGGTGGTGGAAGCTTACCAGCAGCTGACGGAGCAAGCGGGCGCGCGCCAGATTCCAGGCGCGCAGCGTTACCTGACCTTCAACATGGGCGGCAGTCTAACGACCGCTGTGGCTATGGTTTGGGCGCGGGAATAGCCTTTGCGCCGGGGCGGTTTTAGCCGTCGTATTAGACAACTCGCATCGCGGGTGGCGTCTCCTTTATATGAGGAGGAGCGCGTCTAGAAGGCTGTTTTTTCCAAAGCCTGTTGCGGCTGTACGCCGCGCGCTTTCCTTTTTTGAATCCAAACGCGGCTTCACTGCATCTTATCAGAAGATGCAGATCCGAAATCAGAACTCGAACAGTTTTTGGCCTCTGCACCAGCGCGCGAGCGACGCGCTTCCGAGTGCCGGCTTAATCCTCCCAATTCCGGAACGGCGTTTCCCACGGGCGCAACAGTTCGCGTTGTCTCCGTCGCACGGAAGTAGTCGTAAACCTCTCGAAGACGGTGCCTTGCGTTTCACATGAAAACGCTAGCACGCGCGATGCATAAGCATCTCACGTCAACCCAAACCGATATGAACAACGACACCAACACCCAACACGAAGAGTCAACCTACGCGCTGCTCGTGCGCTCCCAGGAAGAAGAACGCAGCCTACCGGAAACGGGGGTCTATCTGCTGCTCATCCTGACCATGGCTTTCGCGGTCGGGCAGATGGCGCAGCAGCGCTTCCAGCTCCCGAGCATCGGATTACTGCAAGGCACGCCCATCGTCCAGATGGCGGAAAAGCCGGACCCTTCGGTCTAACGAGACGGAGCGCGAGCGAACCCGGGCGCAACCAGCCGCGCCCGGGGCCCGAGCTCTGTCCTGACCAAACGCAATTTTTCATCCCCACCACCGCTCTATGTTTTTCCAAACTTTCATTCAAGATCTCCGCATCGGTCTCCGCGTTCTTTTCAAAGAGAAGACCTTTTGCGTCCTCGCTGTGACGGTGTTGGCGCTCGGAATTTGTGGCGTGACGACGCAGTTCACGGTCGTGAACGCTTTCGTGTTGCGCGGTTTTTCCTTCCCGCATCCCGAGCAGCTGGTGGGGATGGGTTTCATCGATCCGCAGGCGACCGATAACCAGAACAACAACGGCGCTGGTAACATTCCGTCGCTGCAGGACTACGAGGACGTGAAGGCGGTGCAGCGTTCGTACTCGATGATGACGGCCTATCTGAATGGCTCGACCATCAACGTGACCTACAAGAACAATCCGGTGCGTTATACGGGCGGGTATGTGACGGAGGACTTCTTTCGCATCCTGGGCGTGGCGCCGATTCTGGGACGTGATTTCACCGCGGCAGATAACCGGCCCGGGGCCGAGAAAGTGACGCTGATCGGGCACGAAGTCTGGCAGCGCGATTTCAGCGGCGACCCGAACATTGTTGGGCAGGCCATCCGGATTAATGGCAAGGCGGCAACGATCATCGGCGTGATGCCGCGGGGTTTTAAGTTCCCGCAGGCGGAACAGCTTTGGGTGCCGCTCTATAATGAATTCCCGATCAAGCCGCGCGAAGATCCTTCGGCGATCGGTGGGTCGGTGATCGGACGGCTGAAGCCCGATGTTTCGTTGGATCAGGCTAACTTGGAGTTGAAACAACTGGCCGCGCGCCTGGCGAAGGAATATCCGAAAACCAACGGCCAACTAACGACCGCGATGGTGCAGCCGCTGCTCAACACTTTCACCGGCCCACAGCTCCGGCAGATGATTTACACCATGCTCGGCGCGGTCATCGTGGTGCTTCTAATCGCGTGCGTGAACGTGATGAATATGCAGTTCGGCCGCGCGGCCTTGCGTGCGAAAGAGCTGGCCATCCGCGGCGCGCTCGGCGCCACCCGGACGCGGATTGTACGGCAGATGCTGACCGAGAGCTTGCTCGTGGCCTCGTTAGGCTCGATCGCCGGCGTGCTGATGGCGTATTGGGCGGTGGGCTTGCTGGTGCGGTCGATGTCGTCGCTGCCGTTCCCGTTGCCCTACTGGGTTGTGTTTGAAATTGATGGGCCCGTGCTCGTCTTCACGGTCGGGATCACGCTGGTCGCCACCTTTGTTTCGGGTTTAATCCCGGCTCTTTTGAGCGCGCGGGCAAATCCCGCGGAGGTGATGAAGGAAGGCGGCCGCGGCAACTCAAACCGCTTGGTGAACGGGCTCACCCGTGTGCTCGTCATCGGGCAGATCGCGCTCACGGCCGCGCTTCTGATCGCCGCCACGCTGCAAGTGAAGTCGGTGCGGAATCAGACCAAGGTCGACTACGGCTACAATGAGGATGCGGTTTACAGCGCGCGGATGGGTTTGTTTGAAGGCGACTACCCGACCTCGGAGGCGCGGCAGCAGTTCTTCATTCGCACTTTGCGCGGGCTGCGGACCAATCCGGCCTTTGCCGAAGCCGCCATGACCTCGCGTTTCCGGATGACCTTTGGGAATTTCGGCCAGTACGAAGTGGACGGTCAAACTTACGTGACCGACCGCGACCGGCCGCGCGGAAACTCGGAGGCGGTCTCCGATGGCTTCTTCACCGCGCTCGGATTGAAGATGCTGCAAGGGCGCGATTTCACGATCGAGGACAACGATGAGCGACAACCAGTTGCGATCGTCAATAGTACTTTCGCGCGCAAATACTTCGGAAACGAAAGTCCAATCGGTCGGCGAATCCGGCAATTCAATCCGGCGAAGCAGGAGGAATGGCGCACGATCGTGGGGATGGTGCCGGACACGCTCATGCAAGGGCCGTTCAATCAGGAAACGGACGCGGCCGGCTTTTACGTTCCGCTGCTCGGGGTGCCGCCGGCGCCGCAGTTTGTCACGGTGGTGGTGAAGCCGCATCCGGGGCAGAGCGCGGAGAGCCTGGCGCCTTTGCTTGGCCAGGCCGTCTCGCAGATCGACGCGAACCTGCCGGTCTACTTCGGCGGCACGCCGGCGCGTTTGCACGACGAGATTTTGGGAATCAACCGCATCACCGCCACCCTCTTCACCATCTTCGGCGTGGTGGCGGTGGTCCTCTCGTCGGTCGGGCTGTATGGCGTGATGAGTTTCTCGGTGAATCAACGGACGCAAGAGTTTGGCATCCGGATGGCGCTGGGCGCAGACGCGCCGGTCATCCTGCGGATGGTGATGACGCAAGGTGCGTGGCAGCTCGCGATCGGGTTGTTCATCGGGATCGGCGGGACGGCTTTGTTGCTGGGGGCGATCGGCGCGGAGGCGCTGCGGAATTTCCTCTTCCGGGTGAACTCGTTCGACGCGCTCTGGATATACTGCGCGGTGGCGGCGATACTCTCGGCGGTGGCGGCGATCTCGTGCTTCGTGCCAGCGCGGCGGGCCACGCGGGTGAATCCGATCGTTGCGTTACGCGCGGAGTAACAGCCGGGGGGCGCGGAGTTAAACCGTCAGGACATGCGCGTTACTCTTGGCAACGCACCTGGCAGGTCCGTGAAACGCCTCCCGGAGACGGCACGGCGGCTTCGGACGCACGCTGTTTACGTCAATCGCAGCGTGAACCATTGGGGCGAAAGCACTCGACAACATGGCTTTAGCTGAGACGAGGGTTAGCTCAGCGGGTTGTGCCATTGC
>JBBSLZ010000211.1:0-6110 GCA_038233435.1 Chthoniobacterales bacterium | reverse complement strand
GTCGCTGACGCTGTGGCCGGGCAGAAGTTCCGGCAAAATGCTCAGGTTGCAGAAGGAGGGCGAGCGAATCTTCAGCCGATACGGCACTCCGCCGCCTTTGCTGTTAATGTAGAATCCGAGTTCGCCTTTCGGATTTTCGGCCGCGAAGTAGATCTCGCCCACCGGAGCATCGAGGCCTTCGGTGACGACGATGAAATGATGGATGAGCTCCTCCATTTTCGTCATCACGTGGGACTTCGGCGGCGACATGTTTTTCCAATCGACGATGTTGATCGGCCCGGTGGGCATTTTATCGATCAACTGACGGAGGATGTGCGTGCTTTGACGCATTTCTTCAAGGCGCACGAGGTAGCGATCGTAGCCATCGCCGGCGGTGCCGATGGCGACCTCGAAGTCGTAGAGGTCGTAGTCGAGGTAAGGATGTTTCCGGCGCAGGTCGTGGTCCACGCCGCTGCCGCGCAGGTTCGGGCCGGAGAGGCCGTAGGCAATGGCGCGATCCTTTGTGATGACGCCGACATCGCGGGTGCGATCGACGAAAATGCGGTTCCGGGTGAGGAGGCTGTCGACTTCGTTGAGCTGCGGAATGAAGTCATCGAGAAACTTGCTGAGCTGCGGGAAGAAGGTGTCGGGCAGGTCGCGGATCTGACCGCCGACGCGAGTGTAGGAAGTGGTGAAGCGCGCGCCGGAAATGATCTCGCAGAGGTTATAAATCTTCTCGCGCTCGGTGAAGGTGTAGAGGAAAACGGTCATCGCGCCGAGGTCGAGCGCCATCGCGCCGATGCCGAGAAGATGCGCTTGGATACGGGCCAGCTCGCAGCAGAGGACGCGGATGGCTTTGCCGCGCGGCGGCAATTCCCAGCCCATTAACTTCTCGACCGCGCAGGCGTAGGCGACGTTATTGGCGAGCGGGGCGAGGTAATCGAGCCGGTCCGTGTAGGGCACGAACTGGTTGTACTGCATGTTCTCGGCGATTTTCTCATCGCCGCGATGGAGGTAGCCGACGTCTGGCGTGGCTTTGGTAATCGTCTCGCCGTCGAGCTCGAGCACGAGCCGCAGCACGCCATGGGTGGCGGGGTGCGATGGGCCCATGTTGAGCACCATCTTTTCGCCGATGTCGCCAGCTTGGGTGGCCAGTTCCGCCTCGGCTGCGGCGACGCGCGTGAGGGCGTCGGGAGATTCGATTTCGCGGGTGGTGAAGGCCATGAGGAAGACGCGGCTATGCTCGCGCCCGCTCATACTGGCGCAAGGAGGTTTTCGCGCAAGTTTTCGGGCGCTGGGCGAGGACGAGAGTCCTGCCAGGCGGCGGCAGTGGGCTCTCCGCCTCCGATTCACCGCGGCGGGATTACCGCGGTGCGTCTTGTTTCCGACCGGATTAGAGTTCTTTCCAGAAGGCTTTGATCGGCTCGATGCGCCGCGCGACCTGGTCGTTTTGGAAGAACTTGATGACATGCTGACGACCAGCAGACTGATCGGCATAGGTGACCGCTGATGGGTCCAGGCGCCATTTCATGGCTCCCTGTAACGCGACACGGTCGAGACCGCTGATTCCGCTGCTCCGGACAACCTGCGCGTCGGTGACGTGACCGTCCCGAGCGAACACAAGGTTGAGCGCTACAGAACCCGAGAGGCCCTGATCGAGGACCGATCTCGGGAGTTCTGGCGCTGGCTTGGCGACCCACTGTGCCTGGGCGGCGCTGGCTGCGAAAAGCAGCAGCGCGGCGACCACGGCAGGGCGGGCCATTTTACCACTCCAATGGCGTTGTTGGCTCATGGCGCCGATTTTGAGGATTTCATGTCGAAAAGGCAATGATAATCTCGGAATTTTTCGGCGCCTTTTTTTGGGAAGGATTTGCGCTCGCGTCAGCTCGGGAATTGCGGCTAGCTACGAGGCATGAAAAAGATCGCGCTGCTGTTCGCTGGCCAGGGTGCTCAAGGCGTGGGAATGGGCCGCGAACTGGCGGCGGAGTTTCCGGTCGCGAACAAGCTTTTTCTGGCGGCGGACGAGATCCTCGGGCGTGGCTTGAGCGAGATCGCCTGGAACGGGCCGGAGGATGCGCTGACCAATACGGCGAACTGCCAGCCCGCTCTCTATGTGCACGGCCTCGCCTGTCTGGCGGCGCTGCGGGAAGTGGCGGGCGATTTCGCGGTCGAGGCGGCGGCAGGGCTGTCGTTAGGCGAATGGACCGCGCACGCGGCGGCGGGGACGTTCGATTTTGCGACCGGCTTAAAGCTGGTGGAAAAGCGCGGGCAGGCGATGGAGGCCGCGTGCGCGATGAACGCGGGTGCGATGGCGGCGATGATCGGCGCGGACGAAAGCGCGGTGCGCGCGCTGGCGGCAGACGCGGAGGTGGACGTGGCCAACTTGAATGCGCCGGGGCAGATCGTGATTTCAGGGGAAGCCGCGCGAATCGACCTGGCGGTGTCGCTGGCGAAGGAGCACGGGATTCGGCGGGCTACGCTGCTGAAGGTGGCGGGTGCGTATCACTCGCGCTTGATGGACAGCGCCTATCAGAAAATGGGCGCCGCTCTGCTCGAGGCGGAGTGCCAGATGCCTGGCTTCCCGGTGGTGAGCAATGTGACCGGAGAACCCGTCAGTTCGCTGGCGGAGATTCGGCAAACTTTGCAGGATCAAATCACGAGCACGGTGCGCTGGACGGATTGTCTGGAGTGGTTACTCGGGCGGGGCTGCGATCTTTTTTTGGAGCTGGGACCGGGCGGGGTTTTGGCGGGTTTGTTGCAACGGACTCGTAAAGGCGTGGATGTGATCAGCGTGAGCGATCCGGCCTCGGTGCGGGCGGCGGCGGAGAAGCTGCGCGCCTAAGAGGCTTCGGCCCGAGGGCGGGCCGGCTCCAGAGCGAGGGGGAGAAAAGGCTCGCAATGGCGGAACGCTTTTGTTTCCATGGCACACGTTCCTCGGCAGGAATTTTTGGGTGCTGTCCATGGCCAGAGAAAGACAACAGCCGGTCGTGCTTTTCATTCACGGCTTTGGCAGTAACGCGAGTTGCTGGGCGCCGCTGCTGGCTCTGCTTCGGGGCGACCCAAAGGTTAGCTCGCTTTATGAATTCGCGACCTGGGAGTACCCGACGAAGTGGATCGAGCTGAATCTGCTCGGGCGCATCCCGGAGCTGCAGGAGGTGGGCCGGGCGCTGCATGATGAGCTGGACTCGCCGCACTATCGAGACCGCGAAGTGACCCTCGTCGGGCACAGCCAGGGCGGGCTGGTCATCCAGGCTTATTTCGCGTTCGTCCTGAAGAAGGCGGAAGGGAAGAAGCTGGCCAATATCCGGCAGGCGATCCTGCTCGCGACTCCCTGCGCGGGCTCCACTACCGCGCGTGGCCTCCGGATGCTCTTCTCCACTTTTTTTCGCAACCCGCAGGAGACGACTTTGCGGGTCTTGAATTCGGAGGTGGCAGAGATTCGGGAATGCGTGCGCGAGCGGGTGGTGGGGGCGACGCGCGATTCGGAGAAGGCGTGGCGGGTGCCGATCCACGCGTTTTGCGGGCTGGAAGACGGGATCGTGCCGGAGGCCTCGGCGCGAGGCGTCTTCGATAGCGTGCGCTCGGTGAACGGGACTCATTCTTCCATTATCCGCCCGCCCCATCGAGAAGATGGACGCTATCGGGAACTGGTGGAACTCCTCCTTGATCCGGGCGGCCACAGCCATCGTTTCGAGGTGGAACGCTACGAGAACGTGATCCGAGTGGAGCCGCGCATTCCTCCGGGCAGCATCCGGACGCGGAGCGAGAAGAATCCGCGGGAGGTGAGGTTCGATAATTACGCCACCTTGACCCGCCGGGTGCGCTTCGCTCCGGTCAATCGTTGTCGCGATCCGTTCACGATCAACTACGACACGCGGAAGGAAGGCTACGTGGTGGGACATCCCAGCCCCGGGCAGCCGAATGAGGCCTCTTCTTCCGAGCGAGGCCGGAGCGATGATACGGGGCGGTTTTATCGGTTTGATTTTACGCCTGCCGACCGGGAGGAATACTCGGTGGAGGTGGAGATTTACCATGGCTTCGGGGCGGGAGAGTGCGACGTGCATTTTCATCCTGGCCTCTACCAGAGCAGGATTCGCTGGCTGACTTACGAGCTGGATCTTTCGGCTTATCTCGCGGCCGGGTTTACGATTGCGCCGGTGCCGGCCTGCCATGTCCAGAGCCGGGATATTGAACACAGCGACCTGTGCCGGCTGCGGAAAGGCGGGCAGGTCTGGCCGCTGGTGGCGGGGACGCCGGCGGGAGTGTTCCGCTGGGAGATGAGTGAGGTGCAACATGGAGTGGTGGATCTGGTCTGGGATGTCCATCCTCCGGCGACGACCGCATGAGCGAGCCCACGCTTCGCTTGCAGGCGGGCGAGACGGCGGTGGTGGGTTACGGGTCGCTCCTTTCGCGCGCGAGCGTGAGCCGGACCCTGGGCCGTCCGTACGAGGGACCGTTTCACTTTTGTCGATTGGCGGGCTGGCGCAGGACCTGGGATGTGGGGATGCCGAATGAAGCGTTCTACGGCGAGGTGGATGGGGAACGCATTTATCCGGAAAAAATTCTCTACCTGAATGTGCGGCCGGGGACGGGCGATCTGAATGTGGCGCTCTTTGTTCTGAAGGCCGGGGAGTTGGCGGCGATGCATGCGCGTGAGTGGATCTACGAGCCGACAGTGGTCACGCCGCGTGTGCGCGGAGTCGGCGTGACGGAAGGGGAGGCGATCGCGTACGTCGGGAAAGCGGAGCATCTGGTCCGGGGCGCGCCAAGTCTGCGCGCGGCGGCGGTGCGCGCTTCCTATCTTCGACTGCTGGATCGCACGCTAGCCGGACTGGCGGCAAATTTTGGAGAGGAGTATGCGCGCAACACCGAGCCGGTCCCTCCTGGTCTCGTCCTGGAAGATCAACTGGATCCAACGCGGCCGTCGCCGTGGGCGCAGACAGGCAGCGGCTACACCCCGGAGAGCGACCAAGGCGAAGGGCGCGCCTAACGAGAAACGATGAAGCAGGCGAGCGCGAGCGCGATCAGATCTTCCGGCAGCGCGACGAGGAAATCCCTCCACCCACGGCGCATGACCAGGTGTTTCCGGATCCGGTAGCCAGCGAAAGCCGCCACCACGGCGCCGATCGCTCCGGCCACGGCGGGGATGGCCACGGATTGCCGGGCGGAGAGGGCCAGACAGACGGCGCAAAAGCCACCGCTGAGGATGCGAACGACGAGCGGGCCGGGCTCGGTCCGGCTGGGAATGAACGGCAGCTTATCGGCGATCAATTCGCCGACGGCGAGGAGCGAGAAAACGGCTACGGAAATCGGGGAGGAGACGAAGGAGAGGCTCGTATCGGCGAGGGGCAGGATACCGAGGTAAGCAGCCCAGGAGACGACGGCTGGCCCGAGCATGGAGCGGAGGCCCACGACGAGGCCGATGGCCAGCGAAAGGGTGAGGATTGGCATGGAGCGAGCGCGAGTTTTTAGGAAATGAACGGGCGGGTCGAGAGGGGAAAAATTTGAAGGGATGAAAGAGAGCGGTGGAAACGGGGCGGCCTGGAGAGCGCCCCTCCTGGAGGCGGCTCGCGGGATTATGCACTTGGGGAAGCGCGCGGTGGTTTGACCGGCCGAATCAATTGCGATGAGCAAAGCTTTTACGAAAGAGGATGTGGATCCGCCGGAGCGTTCCGGCCGAGTCCGGTCGGCGTCCGGATTGCCGCCGGGGGCGGCGAATTATATGACCGCGCGAGGTGCGCAGCGCTTGCGAAAAGAGCTGGCGGGGCGACCGCGGGGGGGCGATGAGCGGGGTGAGGAATTGCGGCGTCTCCTCGCCTCGGTGACGGTGGTGGAGCCGGCCGAGGAACCTTCCGATGAGGTGACTTTCGGCGCCGCGGTGACGGTGCGGGATGGGGCAGGGGAAGAGCGGACTCTCCGGATCGTGGGAGTGGACGAGCTGGCTTTTGAGCCGAACGCATTGAGCTGGATTTCGGATGACGGCCGATCGCTTCTCGCCGCTGAGATAGGCGGCCGGGTGACGCTGGCGAACGGTCAGACGGTGACGGTGATCCGGATCGAGCAGCCGGTCGATTAGGCCCGCCCTGGATTTCTAGAATTGCAGGGAAAATCCTGCTTTGCGAAGTCGCGAC
>JBBSLZ010000210.1:0-6173 GCA_038233435.1 Chthoniobacterales bacterium | reverse complement strand
TACTTCCGCGCGCTCGGCTCCGCATTGGTCGTCATCCTCGCCGCCGCGGTCCTGGCCAATCTCCGGATCATTCCATCCTCCTCCGGCACCACCCCGCTCTACGACGGCATCTTCGGCTTCATCGCCCCGTTGGCGATCTTCTTTCTCCTCCTCGATGTCCGCCTGAAGGACCTGCGCCGGGCCGGTCTACCCATGCTCATCCTCTTCCTCTGTGGCGCCGTCACCACCGTGGCCGGTGTCCTGCTCGGCTACCACCTGATCGCGCCCCAAAATCACGGGGTTGAAAAAAGTTTCGCCGTCGCCGGCATGTTCACCGGCACCTACATCGGCGGCAGCGTCAATCTCAACGCCGTCGCCCTGCAATACGGGATGACGAAAAACGGCACCCTCTTCGCCGCCATCAACGCCGCCGATAACATCATCACCACCTTCTGGATCGTCGCCACCATTCTGCTCCCGCGTCTCTTGCAAAAATGGTGGCCGCGCCGCGTGCCAGCCACAGGTATCCCCGCGGCCGCGACTCTCGCCCCCGCGGAATCCCTCGAAGGCGGCGAGCGGATCAGCGTCATCGATCTGGCGCTCCTCCTCGCGCTCGGCACCGGCAGCCTCTACCTCTCGCAACTCATCACCCGCCTTCTCCCCGGTCTTCCCGTGGTCCTCGTCCTCACCACCTTCGCGCTCGTCCTGGCCCAGCTCCCGGTCGTGCAAAAACTGCGCGGCGCGCGCACCCTCGGCTACTTCACCGTCCTCCTCTTCCTCGCCGTCATCGGTGCCTACTGCGACATCCCCGCGCTCATCGCCAACGGTTCCGTCGCCCTCCTCCTCCTCGTTTGGGTCACGGTCATCATCGGCGTGCACGGCTCGCTCCTCTTCCTCGGCGGCGGAATCTTCCGGCAGGATTGGGCCATGATCGCCGTCGCTTCCAATGCCAACGTCGGCGGCGCCGCCAGCGCCGGCGTCCTCGCCACGGCTCTCGGCCGGGATGATTTGCGTCTCCCCGGCATTTTGGTCGGCTCGGTCGGAAACGCCCTTGGGACCTACGCCGGCCTCCTCGTCGCCGAACTCCTTCGATCGTGAAGCTTTCCAGGCTACCTTTCCGCCCGATGAATCCAGCCCGCCTGCTTCGCGCCTCCCTTCTCCTCGTCCTCCTCCCGCACCTGGCCGGCGCCCATCCCTCGCCTTCCGCCTCGCCCCAGGCGAAAACGCTCTCCTGGTCGGAGCTTTCCAAAATGCCGCTCCCGCCCGCCGGCGAGCGCATTCCATATGGCGACGGCCCCCAGCAATTCGGCGAACTTCGCCTGCCGCCAGGCGACGGTCCCTTCCCCGTCCTCGTCCTGATCCACGGCGGCTGCTGGCTGGCCGCCTTCGATTACGTCTACATGACGCGACTCGCCGCCTGGTTCACCGACCACGGCGTGGCCACCTGGACGATCGAATTCCGGCGGATCGGCGACGCCGACGGCGGCTGGCCAGGAACTTTTCTCGATGTCTCGAAAGCGACCGATTTCGTTAGGCAACTGGCGCAAAATCATCCGCTCGATCCAGCGCGCGTTTATGCGGCTGGTCATTCCGCGGGTGGCCAGCTCGCCCTCTGGCTTGCCAGCCGGGGCCGGCTGCCCGGTGAAAGTGAATTGTTCTTGAAAGATCCGCTCCCCATCCGCGGCGTGCTTGGATTGGCCGCCATCACCGACCTCGCGCAATACCGCGTCGGCCCGCCTGAGAGCTGCCACTCCGCGGTCGACAAACTCCTCGGCGGAACCCCGGAAGAATTCCCTCAGCGCTACGCTGAGACCTCTCCACGCGAGCGTCTACCCTTGGGCGTAGTCCAGATTTTTCTGCAAGGCCAGCGCGATCCGATCGTCGCGCCTGAATCGGTCGCGAGCTACGTCGAGGCGGCTAAAGGTTCTGGCGACCGCGCCTTCCTCATTCCGTTACCCGGCGCCGGCCACTTCGAGACCTCCGTGCCCTTGCCAGAAAACGAAGCCCTGCTGACCGAGGCTCTCAAACTGTTGCTCACCCCGCCGGAGCCTCCTGGCGCCGCCGATTAATCCGGCTCAAAGTCCGTCCGACTCGCCCACACCGGAACCCTTCCGCTTCGGACTAAAGGTTGCCTGTTCGGGAGCTAGATACCTCGCGCTGCGCCGGTATCTGTTTCGCGTTTTCGACGGGATTCGGGGAGCGCGGGCGCCCTCGCCCGCTGGGTCACGCGCCTCGCGGGACACCCGAGCGAGATGGCGAGTTTCTGTGCGTTCGAACGTCGCTCCGGTTTTTGGCGAGGCGCCCGCGCTCCCCAATCATACTTGTTCGCGACGCTAAACAGATGCCATCGCACGAACGATCTCCGGCCGGCCCCTGACGACCGATCAGGCCGAAAACTTCCGCTCGTGTTCGAGCAGCCAACGCTTCCGCCAAAGCCCGCCACCGTAGCCGCAAAGTGTCCCATCCGCGCGGATGACGCGGTGACAAGGGATGATGAGGCAGAGCATGTTAGTGCCATTCGCACGGCCGACGGCCCGCTGCGCGCCGGGCACTTTCAGTTGTTCCGCCATCCACCCGTAGGAGCGGGTCTCGCTCGGCGGAATCGTGCGCAGTGTCTCCCAGGTCTTCACTTGAAACTCAGAGCCAATGGGCGCGACCGGCACGGTGAAGTCCAAACGCTGGCCGGCGAAATACTCCGCCAATTCTTCGCGAATCTGCTTCAGGTAGCGATGTTCGCCGGGCACGACGGAGGCATGGAGGCGCTTGCGCAAAATCTCGATCTCGCGCTCCAGCGCGCGGCGATCGGCGAATTCCAGCAAGCGCAAACCTTCTTCATCCGCGATCGCCACCATCATGCCGAGCGGCGTCTCGATTCGCTCCGCGTAGAGACATGCCTTCGCTTTCGCCGCCGTCGGCGGATCGCCAAACATGCGCGTGAATGCCTCGCGAAATCCGCTCGCAGAATCGAAGCCGCTCTCGACTTGCGTAGCGTCCACGCGCGCGCCTTTGCGAACATTCCGCAGCGCGAGACCCATGCGTCGGGCACGGTGATACGCCTGGAAAGTCATGCCGTAATGCCGTTTGAACTGCCGCCGCGCCGTCGAGGGATCGATCGCGAGGGCGTGCAATTCCTTATCGGTAATCCGACCGCCGGGCGTTTTCTCCACCTCCGCGCGCAAACGCTCGATCAACTCCGGCGGCCGCTGCGTAGGATCCATCGGCGTGCAACGCAGGCAGGGCCGGTATCCGCCCAGCAACGCCTCCGAAGAGGTCGCAAAAAACTCCACGTTCTGCGGCGCTGGCTTCTTCGCACTGCAGGTCGGCCGGCAAAAAATCCCGGTCGTCCGCACCCCGACAATGAAGATGCCCTCAAAGCTGGAATCCCGCGCACAAAGCGCGCGATACATCGTCTCGGTTGGGGGCAGGAGTTCCATCGGATTGCGCAGATTCACGTTCGCCGAAACAGGGTCATGCGTCATGTCGGGAGAGAGCGGCAATGTTTTCATCACGAGCGCAGGATAAGACGGAACAGGCGGGCTGCGCATCGACGAAGATCAGGCAGGGAATTCCGATTGCTTGTTGGCACATGCCGACGTTTGAGGCGTGAAATAGCCACGGGTCACGCTCCGCACTTGTAGAACTCTTATGGCCTACGGATATGTCGCGCGCCTTGAGCCCGCGCCCCGGCGGGGAAGTTCTCGGGGTGCTTCCCAAGAAAATCTGGAGAGCAGCCCGATTTCTGCTTTGCCAATGGCGTGTTCTGGAGCGCCGCATCGGAAATCTCGTCTTGAAGACGGAGGCGCCTCCAGCTCTCGGCCTTTTCTCCTGATGTCAGCCTTTCCCATCCCGCATAAGGAAGAGGAGCGCCTTGAAGCGCTCCGGCGTTACAATATTCTGGATACGCTTCCGGAAGCTGCCTTCGACCGGATTACGCGGACGGCGGCGAGGTTATTCAACGCCCCCATCTCGCTCGTTTCACTGGTCGATGAAAATCGGCAATGGATGAAATCGACCTGCGGCTTGGTTGTTTGTGAGACTTCGCGCGAGACCGCTTTTTGCGCTCATACCATCATCGAGAACGAGCCTTTGATCGTGGAAGACGCGACCCGGGATCCGCGTTTTGCGGCCAACTTGCTCGTGACCGGCCTCCCTGGAATTCGTTTCTATGCCGGGGCTCCCCTGCGCACTTCCAATGGACATAATCTCGGATCGCTCTGCGTTATCGACATGCAGCCGCGCGCCTGCTCCGAAACGGAACGCGCGGCTTTGATCGACCTCGCGGCCACGGTCATCGATTTGATGGAGTTACGCCTGGCGCACCAAACGCTGAATCTCGAATTCGCCGCTCGTGCCGCGGCGCAGGAGCAGGTCCGTTCCTCGGAGGAGAAATTTCGCTCCGTGACGCAATCAGTCGGCGACGGGATCGTCTCGTCGGACGGGACTGGCAAGATCATTTTCTGGAATGCCGGAGCCGAAAGAATCTTCGGTCATCGGGAGGCCGAAATGCTGGGCCAGCCACTGACGGCGATCATGCCGGAACGGTTTCGGGCCATGCACTCCGCGGGGATGGCCCGAGTGCAGGCTGGCGGCGAAGGGCGCGCGCTGGGGCGGACGGTCGAACTCTTTGGCCTGCATCAGAGCGGTCGCGAATTTCCGCTCGAACTCACTCTCTCGAGCTGGACTTCGGGTGCGGAAAATTTTTACACCGGCATTTTGCGCGACATCACGGAACGCAAGGAAGCAGAAGTGGAGCGGCAAGAGACCGAGCGCGCTCTCAAGCAGGCGAAGGAAGCGGCCCTTCGCTTTGAATTGGAAGCGACCCGTCGAGAGGGTGAAGAGCGCTATACTTTCCTCGCCGATACGATGCCGCTCATCGTCTGGACGGCGCGCCCGGACGGGCGACTCGATTACTACAACAAAGCGTGGTTCGACTACACCGGCATGACGCTCGACCAGACTAAGGACTGGGGTTGGGCGCCGATCTTGCATCCGGATGATCTTCAGCCCTGTATTGAGCGCTGGACAAAATCTTTCACTACGGGAGAGCCGTACGAGATCGAGTATCGCTTCAAGCGCGCTTCCGATGGCGTTTACCGTTGGCACCTGGGGCGCGCACTCGCCATGCGCAACGACGAGGACGAAATCGTGCAATGGGTCGGCACCTGCACCGACATTGATGATCAAAAGCGTTCGCGGGCCAGCCTCGAGGCGCGGGTGGCAACACGAACGAACGAACTCGCGCAAGCGAAAGGGCAGCTGCAATCGGTCCTCGACGCCGCCACCGGCGTTTCAGTGATCGCGACCGACCCAGCCGGAACGATCACACTCTTCAACTCGGGCTCGCAGGCGATGTTGGGTTACACCGCGGAGGAGATGATCGGGCGGCAAACGGCCGCCATTCTGCACCTCCCGGCGGAAGTCGAGGCGCGCGGCGCGGAGCTGAGCAAAATCCTCGACCGGCCGATCGGCGGATTTGATGTCTTTGCTGAAATCCCCCGCTTGGGCGAACCGGAAGAGCGGGAATGGACCTATATCCGGAAAGACGGGTCGCACCTCGCGGTCGCTCTCGTTGTCAGCGCCACGCATAACGCCGTCGGCGAGATCAATGGCTTCCTCGGCATTGCCCTCGACATCACGGAGCGGCGGAAATCGCGCGAAGAATTGGAGCGGGCCAAGGAAGCGGCCGAGCTGGCCAACCGCACCAAAAGCGAATTCCTCGCCAACATGAGCCACGAGATTCGCACCCCGATGAATGGCATCATCGGGATGACGGACCTCACCCTGGAAACTAAGCTGACTCGGGAACAGCGCGAATATCTCGGCATGGTCCAGAGTTCCGCCCATTCCCTCCTCCGGTTAATCAACGACATCCTGGATTTCTCCAAGATCGAGGCGGGCAAAATGATGCTGGAAACGATCGGGTTCAGCCTGCGTGACTGCATGAATGGCACGCTGCGACCGCTCGCGATTCGCGCAGAACAAAAAGCGATCGAGTTGATCCCGATCGTGCCGGTCGAGCTGCCGGATTATTTGCTCGGCGATCCCATGCGCCTGCGGCAGGTGCTGATCAACCTGGTCGACAATGCGATTAAGTTTACACAAAGCGGCGAGATCACCATTCGAGTCGCGCAGCAACGTGCGGTCGACCAGAAGATCGTTCTCGTTTTCTCCATCACCGACACCGGAATCGGCAT
>JBBSLZ010000209.1:0-6187 GCA_038233435.1 Chthoniobacterales bacterium | reverse complement strand
GCGTCGTTCTTGATTCAAACGCCAGACGTCAACATTTTGATCGATCCGAACTGGTCGATGTGGCTAAAGGTGATCAAGCGGTTGAAGAAGCCGGGCTTCGATTTGTTTCATCTGCCGGATATCGATTTCGTGCTCGTGACGCACGCGCACTTTGATCATCTGGATCGCCGGACGCTGCGCAAAGTGGCGGCGCAACAACCGATTGTCGTGCCCACCGGAGTGGGGAATCTGGTGCACGATCTCGGGTTCAACATCGTGCATGAGATGGATCATTATCAGAAGCTGGAGCTGGGGCCGCTCTGTGTTTCGATGACGCCTTGTCATCATTGGGGGGCGCGGTTGTTACACGATTCGCACCGCGGGTTTGGCGGGTTCGTGATCGAGGCGGAAGGTCGCTCGATTTTGCATTGCGGCGATAGCGCCTACTTCGATGGCTTCCGCGAGATTGGGAGCCGCTACAATATCGAGGTGGCGCTGTTGCCGATCGGCGCTTACGACCCGCCGAGTGGGCGCGAGGTCCACATGAATCCGGAGCAGGCGGTGCAGGCGTTTAAGGAATTGAATGCGACCACGCTGGTGCCGATGCACTACGGAAGTTTTCGGCTGGGCTACGAGCCTCTGGATGAGCCGCCGGCGCGTTTGCTGGCTTGCGCGCGGCAGCATGGGATCGAGAAGAAAGTGCTCGTCATGACCGAAGGCGCTCCGGTTGTGTTGTAAAATCGTCCTCGTCCTCGTCCTCGATTCATCGGTATGAAGAAGAGCGAGGACGAGGGACGAGGACGAGGAGGAGGTTGGGCGCTGTCTTGTGGCGCGTTGGTGATTCTGTTTTTTGTCGTGCTCCTTTGGCGCGATCCGCTCCTTTTTTGGAACGACGATTACGCGCTTTCCATTCTGCCGGTGTTTGCCGATGTCGCGCGGAGTTGGTCGGAGGGGCATCTGCCGCTGTTGAGTCCTTATTCGTGGGTTTGTGGGAATCTGGCGGGTGAATTTCAGTACGGGACGTTTTCCGTTTGTGTGAACGCGGCGGTGATTCTGATTTGGAAATTGCCGCTCACTTTCCCGCAGCAGGCAGCGGCGCTTTCGCTTGCGCACCTCTTCGTGCTGGCAACGGGAGGCTATTTGTTAGGCCGGGAGCGCCGGCTGGAGCCGCCCCTGGCGATGATGGTGGGGCTGATCGCGGCTTTGAATGGCTGGATCGTTTGCTGGGGGGCGATCGATTGGTTTGGAGCGCTGGGCGCGTTTGCCTGGCTGCCGTGGGCGTGGTGGGGCGCGGAGAGGGCGCTTGATCCGGCGCGCGGACGAGCGCGTTTTCTTTGGCCGGTGTTGTTCGTCTATCTAGTGATCACGGGGGGGTTCCCTTACACGGTGGTGATGCTGGCGCTGCTGCTCGCCTGGCTGGGGGTGAAGACTTTCACGCTGACGAAGGACGGGCGCGCGGTTTTGCCGCTGGTGTGGGGGACGCTGCTTGGGATTGGTTTGGCGGCGCCGGCGTGGCTGGCGCTCCTGGATTACATGAGCGGCTCGGCGCGGACTGCGCAGGAGGCGGTCTCGCATTGGCAATGGCTGGTGCCGCCGAGCGCGTGGCCGGGATTAGTGCTGCCGGCCTGGACGGTGCCGTGGGCTGATTTTTCCACCCGGTTAATTCCGCATGCCGCGACGGAATTGGCGGTGGGTCTGGTAGCGCCAGCGGCCGTGCTCGGCGCGTTGTTGGCCAATGGACGCGTCTTCGTTAGGCGGATGCGCTGGGAGCTGGCCTTGCTGATGGCGGTGGTGATCCTGGCGATGTTGCCGACGGCGAGCGTCTTTCGTTGGAGCTTTCGCTGGCTGCCGTTCTTTCATCTCGTGCTGGCGCTCTGCGCGGCGGAGGCCTTGCGCTTACGCGCGAAAGCCGCTGTTGGGGCGATCGCACTTGTGCTCGTAACCGGCGCGGCAATGTGGTGGGCTGGGGCTGGAGGTTCCTTTGGCCGACAGACTTTCCTCGCTTTTATTCTGGTGGCCGCGCTTTGGGCAGCGATGGAGAGAACGCGTCTCCGCCCTTGGGCGCCCGCGGTGATTACCTTTCTCTCGTTGCTCGCCACTTATCTTTGCATCCCACCGAACGGCGGAGTGCCGAAGTATCACCTCGACCAAAATCTGACCCAGGCGGCGCCACTCGATCCCGCGCGTCTCTATCTCAGCATCTATCCCGCGCCGGAGTATGCCTATCGAGTGGAAGCGCACCCGGGGCCGGTGGGGCTGGTGGTGCGGCCGGGGAGTGCCTCAATGTGGGGCGCCGTCCGATTCATCAACGGCTACAGCCCGATCCGTCCGGCGGGCGTGGCGCGGCTGTTTGATTTCGCGATTCATGGCGAGATCGCGCCGTGGGCGGGTGAATATTTTCCGCAATGGCGTGGTGGCCCGGAGGACATCCTAGCGCGTCTGGGCGTGGACGGCATCATTGTGGCGACGGAGGTGGGGATCGTGCCGCGGCCGGAGGGGGAATGGGGGGTGGCCTACGCCGCTCCCGAAGGCGTGGTGTATCATCGCAAAGGCGGTGCGCTGCCGCGGGTGCAATCGATTACCGCCGACGAGTCCCGGCCGGGGGAAAGCTTCGCACCGGCATTGGTCTCCCGCATCGAGGATTCGCGCCAGCGGGTCGAGGCCGAGGTGGCTGTGCCTGCGGGTGGGGCGCCGGCGTGGCTGACGTTTGCGCGGCCTTACTTTCGCGGGTACCGCGCCAGCCTTGATGGGCATCCGCTGGCGGTGACCTCCTTTCGCGGGCTGACGCCTGCGGTGTTGGTGCCGGCCGGCGCGAGCGGGCATTTAAGAATGGTTTACCGGCCGTGGTGGCTGGTGACAGGAGGGCTGGTGGCGGCAATTTGCGCTAGCCTGTGCGTCGTCGGCCTGGCCTTGAGCACCAGGCGGGATTAATTGCGGCGGGCACAGCTTCCGCAGTGCTCATTTTTGCGACGATTACCGTCACAACTGAGGCAGGGCTGTCGTGAGCGCCGCAGCCGACGATAACATCCACTTCAGCGTCTGGCAGCCGACGGTCAGACCCGCCGGCTGCACGCGCACGATTTACTTCTTCTTGGCCGGAGAGGCGGAGGGCGAGCTGGAATCCTGGGCGGCTTTCGACATGCCCTTGGATTCGATCTCCGTCGCGGTCATTTTGTAGGTGACCGTGACTTTGTCGCCCACTTTCATCTCGCCAGTCGCTTTCGTGGAGGCGTCGCGGGCGATCTCCCAGCGATCCTTGCCCTTCTGGACCGCGATCATGGAATCGTTCATTTCCAAGATCGGGCCGGTGACTTGGTAGGTTTTGTTCGGGCTGGCCTGAGCACTTCCGGCGAAGGCGAGGAGGCTGGCAGCGAGGAGGCTAAGCAGGGCGGTTGGTTTCATGGAGATAAAGAACGATTCTGCGGCCGGACTATTCAATTATTTTTGGAGTCGCGAGTCTGCGGCGCGAGCAGCGACCCGGGTTGGTTTCCGGGACGACCTGCTTTTCAGGCTTGGATTTTTTCTTTCGCGACATGATCATGGATCCCAGAAATAGAGGACGCCGACCGTGTTCTCTGGGCCGGCTGCCGCTTGCCGCCTCGAAAAAAATAATTATAACCCCGCCTTCAATCCGGAAATGAAAAATCCCAAAATCGTTTCGCTCTTCCACGCGCCTGTCGCCGCGCTCTGCGCCGGCTTGCTCGCGGCCAGTCTGGGCGCTCCGCGCGCCGCCGCGCAATCGCTTCCGCTCCCCTACGCGATCCAGCTTCAGGTCCGGGCCGATCTCGGCGGGAGCGCCTTTAATCTGCCGAACGGCTCCACTTTTAATAGCGTCACCGCCAGCCTGAACGATGCCGGCAAAGTCGCGGTGAAAGTGACCACCGTCGGGCAGACGGTCAGCCCGGGCTTGTGGTTCGGAGGACAGGGGACGGGGATGCTGGTCTATAACGCGAATGATGAAAACAGCTTCATGAGCGATCCGTTTTTGAACAATGGCAACCAGGCCTCGTTCCCGCGTTTTAGCAGCACCAACGCGGCCGACGACGGCCTTTATCTTTATCGCCAAGCCAGCGGCACCACCACCCGGCTCACCAATGGACCACTCGGCGCCACCTCCTACACCAACCCGCAGATCAACGATCAGGGCATCATCGGCGCCCGGATCAAGTTCAGCACGCCGCAGGCGCTCTTCAGTTACAACGTCGCTACCAACGCCTTCATTAACTACGTCACCGAGACTGGCGGCGATCCCGGCAGCCGTTACTCCTTCCTCTACGCGCCTGCTTTCAATAACAACAACCGTCTCGCCGCCCAGGCCAACATCACCGGCCAGGCCTCCACTTTTAAGGAACTGCGCATCTGGAATCCGGACGGCTCTTCCGTCTTGGTCGCTTCCGGCGATAGCAGCGCCGGGCCGACCTTCTTCGCCTTCGATAACAGCATCTCGATGAATAACCGTGATCAGGTGGCCTTTATCACTCGCACCAGCACCGCGGCCAGCACGCGCCGCATCGTTGTTTCCGATGGCGTCACCACGACCGTGTTTCCCACGGTCAGCTCCGGAAATGGTTTCACCGGGATTGATAGCTTCGCGCCTTCGATCAACGACCGCGGCCTCGTCGCCTTCCGCGGCAATGATAACCAGGCCACCGCGCGCGATTCTGTTTTCGTCACGGACGGCGTCACCTTTCAGCGCATCGCCGGGGTGGGCGACACGCTCGGAACGGATACCGGGCCGCGAGTGGTCGGCTCGCTCATGGGCGGCGTCCGGATTAACAACGAAGGCTCCGTCGTTTTCGGCGTCCAGTATAGCGGTGGGGGAAACGCCATCTATGTAGCCTATGCGCCGCTCGCGCCCTTGAGCGTCGTTTCGCGAAAAGTGCATGGCGCGTCTGGATCATTCGACATTCCGCTACCGCTGATCGGCACGCCCGGCATCGAGTGCCGTCAGGGCAACGGCACGACCCTGGGCAGTCATCAGATCGTGCTCAGCTTTGCCGTGCCGGTTACCTTTGCCACCGCCAGCGTGACGGCCGGAAACGGCAGCGTGGAATCGGCCAGCGCCAGCGGCAACAGCCTCGTGATTAATCTGGCCAATGTCGCCAATCGCCAGACCTTGAGCCTCAGCCTGACCGGCGTCAGCGACGGCACGCGCACGAGCGATCTGAGCATTCCGATCAGCTTCCTCCTCGGGGACACGAACGGGAGTGGAGCCGTGGGCAGCACCGATGTGAGCCAGACGAAGGCGCAGGCCAGTCAGGCGCTGACGGCCGCGAACTTCCGGACGGACGTGAACGTGAACGGCGCGGTGAACGCGACCGATATAGGCCTGGTGAAAGCGAACTCGGGCGCGGCGCTGCCGTAGGCCTTGACCGCGGGTTTAAGGGCGCGCGCTTTCTCGTTAGGCGGCGCCGTTCATCATCCGCGAACTGGCGCGGTGCTACGGGCGAGATGAGCGCGGTCTTTGAGGCTTTCGCCTTGAGCCTTCGGCGCTGGGGGCGCGCCGACTCCACCTTGGAGACGGCCCGCCCTCGGGCCGAAGTTTGTGCCCCAGTCCAGCCGCCCATGAATTAAGATGCTCCCTTCCAGAAGTGACGGCTTCCGAGCCGTCAAGTATCATCCCCGCGGGTAGCCAGAAACACGGCGGCTCGGAGGCCGCCACTCCTCGATTTTTGCCGGCTCAAAGTTCCAATTTAGAAGGTCGGCGGAGGGGCGACGATGCAGAAACACCCTGGCTGCTTTCACCGCGTCGCCGCCGCAGCAGAACGATATCCTGATGCCCGGCTTCGATATATTCCAGCACCTCGAAATACTCGGCCCAGACCGACTGGACATAGCCAATGCTGTGATACGCCTCCTGGTAAAAGCCGGCGTGGGAAAAATGCGTGAGCATATCGGAGTAATCAGGCACGAAGGCGGCGAAGCCCTTCTCGGCAAACTCCGCCTCGAGAGTTTTTGGCATGTTGGTGGCGCGAAGGTTCCGGCCGATGATCGAGAGAGCCAGCACTGCGCCCGGGCGCGTGATGCGCCGCAACTCCTTCAGCCATGCATGCTGCGCCCCTTCCCCGAGGTGGGTCATGACTGAGATCCCATAGACGAGGTCAAAACTTTCGTCGGCGTAGGGCGTCGGCGGATAGGGCTCGACCCGGGCGAACGATACCCCGCTTAAGTTTGCCTGGTCCCACGCGATCGCTTCCGCGTCGATATC
>JBBSLZ010000208.1:0-6193 GCA_038233435.1 Chthoniobacterales bacterium | reverse complement strand
CGAGATCACGGACAGGCAGGGCATGAGCGCGAAGAGCGCCAGCATCCGCGGCGCGACTAAGAACCGCAGCGGGCTGATCCCCATCGCCTCGATCGCCTCCACTTCCTCCGAGACCTGCATCGTCCCCAGCTCGGCGGTGAACGAAGCGCCGGTCCGCGCGGCCACCATGATCCCGGTCAGGAGCGGCCCCAGCTCGCGCGTAAACGCGATCGCGACCAACCCGGGCACGAGCCGTTCCGTGCCGAAGCGTTGCAATTGATATCCAGTCAGCAACGCCATCGTCAGCCCGAGGAAAAACGACACCATCGCCACCAGCGGCACCGACCCCACGCCCGCGCGCTCCGTGTGCCGGAAGAAACTCGCGGCCCGGAACGGCACCCGGCCGCGCCGCACGTTATCGCTCGTCTCGGCGACGGTATTGATAATGAACCAAAACATCCCGCCGATCTCGGCCAGGAAATGGCGGCCGAGCTGGCCGATACCCCGCACGACGGCGACCGGATTGGTCTCGAAAGAGGAATCATCCTCAGCCGCGGCGTGGTGCGAACTAGCCATGGTAGGAGCGAAATTGCCTCAGTTCCCGCGCCAGGAAAGGAGAAACTGGGCCGCGGCCGCCGGAGGGGAACGCTGGCCAGAAGAGGCGAAGCAGGCTAAACGAAACGCCCATGCACCGGAGCCACGATTACGCCCTGCTGATTCGCCGCTGGCGCGCGGTCGCGCGCGCGGCGGGATTGCGGATGGAGGTCCTGGCGCAGGCGGGCAAGCTGCCCGTCTATTTTCTCCGCACCACTCCGCAGCCGGACCCGCGCACCATTTACATCTCCGCCGGCATTCACGGCGACGAACCGGCTGGCCCGGCGGGGCTGATTCGCTGGGCGGAAAAAAGTCCGGCCCGTCTCCGCGCCGATCCCTTCCTCCTCTTTCCTTGCCTGAACCCGTGGGGTCTGCTCAATAACAGCCGCGGCGACGCGCAGGGCTGCGACCTGAACCGTACCTTCGCCAACAAACGACCGCCGACTCCTGTGCGCGAACTCTTGCGGCTGATCGATCGCGACCGCTTCGCCCTCTCGCTCACGCTGCACGAAGACTACGACGCGACTGGTTTCTACGTCTACGAAGTGATGCGGCGCGCGCCGTTCTGGGGCGAGCAGCTCCTCGAGGTGGCGCGTCCGCTTATCGCGATCGATGCCCGGGCGTCGATCGATCGGCGCCGCGCTCGCGCCGGTCTGGTGCGCCGCCAGTTCAAGCCGCAGCGATTTCCCGCCATGCCAGAATCGATCCTCCTTCATCGCCGGCATTCCTACCGCACCTTCACGACCGAGACGCCGTCCGAGTTTGCGCTCGAAGAGCGCGTCGCCGCCCATGTCGCGGTCATCGAAAAATGCGTCCGCCTGGCGAAAACCTCGCCTCGCCACGGAAAGGCTTGGACAGACACGGCATCCGTCTAAAGTCCGGATTTCGTGGCCGCGACGCTCCCTGCATTTTCGCTCGTCATCCCTGCGTTTAACGAAGCGCATCGGATCGATGAGACTTTGCGCGAGGCGGTCGGCTATTTGCAAGGGGTTAGCCCAGCGAGCGAGTTGATCGTGGTCGATGACGGCTCCACCGACGCCACCTCTGCGCTCGTGGAAGAGGTTTTCGCACATGCTGGCGATCTCGCGGTGCGCCTGCTCCGGCAACCGCAGAATCGCGGCAAAGGCGCCGCGGTCCGCGCCGGGATGCTCGCCGCGCGTCATCTGGTGGTGCTGTTTTCCGACACTGATCTGTCCACGCCCATCACCGAAGCGCCGAAACTGCTCGAGCCCATTTTCGCCGGTGAGCTGGATTGCGCCTTCGGCTCACGCGCGTTAAATCGAAAATTAATCGGCCGTCATCAGGCGTGGCATCGCGAGCAGGGCGGGCGCATTTTTAATCTCGTCGTCCGTCTCGCCACCGGGCTGCCGTATTGGGATACGCAGTGCGGATTCAAAGCCTTCCGGCTCGAGAGCTTCCGTCCCATCCTGGAGCGGGCCACGAGCGACGGTTTCGGTTTCGACGTGGAATTGCTCTACCTCGCGCGTAAAGCCGGCCTCCGCCTGCGCGAAATCCCGGTGCGCTGGGATCACAACGACGGCAGCAAAGTCAGCTTCCTGCGCGATAGCGTCCGGATGCTGCGCGAGATCGTGGAGCTGCGGATGCGCTCCGTTTGAGCGCGCCCGCCCGCTCTCCGCCTATCGCTGCGCTTCGATCATCTCGGCGAACTGCTGGAAAAAATAGCCGGCATCGTGCGGGCCCGGGGCGGCTTCCGGATGGTATTGCACGCTGAAGACCGGCAACTCGCGGTGCCGTATCCCTTCCACCGTGCCGTCATTCAGATTCACATGCGTTACCTCCACTTCTTTCGGCAACGACTCTGCCTCCACCGCGAAGCCGTGGTTCTGCGAAGTGATCGCCACCTTCCCGCTCCGCAAATCTTTCACCGGTTGATTTCCCCCGCGGTGACCGAACTTTAGTTTAAAAGTGCGTCCGCCAAACGCGTAGCCGAGCATCTGGTGTCCGAGGCAGATCCCGAAGATCGGCGTCTTGCCAATCAACCCGCGCACCGCTTCGTGTGCGTAATCGAGCGCGCCCGGATCGCCCGGCCCGTTCGAGAGAAACACGCCGTCCGGTTTCAGCGCCAGCGTTTCCTCCGCGGTCGTCGCCGCCGGCACCACCGTGACGCCGAAACCCGCCTGCCGCAGCCGGCGCAGGATATTTTCCTTCAAGCCGTAATCATACGCGACAATCTGGTGACGCACCGCCGGCAGGCTTTGCGAAATTATTTCATCCCCGTTCCCCTGCGCTACCGACCAGAGCGTGCTCGCGCGATCCTCCGGATCCCACCGGTAGGGCGCGTCAGTGCTCACTTCCTTCACATAATCCATCCCGATCACACCCGCGCCGCGCACCGCTTCCTCAACCGCGTTTTTTTCAGAGAGCCCGTCGGTCGTCAGGCAGGCTTTCATCGCGCCGCGCTCGCGCAGATGGCGCGTCAGCGCGCGCGTATCGATTCCCTGCACGCCCGGGATTTTCCAATCGCGCAAATATTCGTCGAGCGATCTTTCCGAGCGCCAACTGCTCGGAATTTCGCTCAACTCTTCAATCACGAACCCACGCACATGCGGCCGCGAGCTCTCTTGGTCGAGCGCGTTCGTCCCGTAGTTGCCGATGTGCGGGCAGGTCATGGCCACGATCTGGCCGCGATACGACGGATCAGTCAGCACTTCCTGGTAGCCAGTCATCGAGGTGTTGAAACAAATCTCGCCCACCTGGGTGCCGGCCGCGCCAAAGGAAACGCCTTCGAATGTTCTTCCGTCTTCGAGGGCGAGGAGCGCTTTCATGAGTTGGGAGCGAACGTCGAACGTCGAACGCCGAACGTCCAATCTCGAATTCCAAAAACTCGTGCTCGTGCTCGTAATCGATTCCCAAATTCTTTCGAGCGCGAGCACGATTATGAGCAGGAGCACGAGAAAGCCCGAACCGCTTTCGCAGTTCGGGCTTTGTTTTTTACCCCGCCGGTGCCGTTTAGGCGGATATCCCGTTCCCTTTCGGTAACGGGCGGGTGACCATCGCAGGAGCGTCTGACTTCCAATTAAGGCATGTCATGTTCTCCCTAGTTGCGAACAAGCCCCCTGGTTATGAAACATCGGTCCGGGAATCACACCTGTGATCTCGAACACCGCAGGGTAAAAGTTTGGTGGCGCATGCGTCCCGCTTGCGTTTCCGCAAACCCAACTGCGCCAAAATTTACAAAGAACTATTCCCGCAGTTCCGCTCCCAATTCGCTCTTTAACCGCTCGCGAATTCGCGTGTGAACCACGTTCACTTCATCGTTCGTCAGTGTCCGATTTTGATCCCGATATGTCAACGTGTATGCCAGAGATTTTCGGCCCGTGCCGATGTGGACCGCGTCCTTTCCGCTGAAGAGATCGAAGAGCCGGACCTCGGCCAGGAGCCCTTCCTGCGCCCCGCGAATCGCCTGTTCCACCTCGGCGTGGCTGAGCGTTTCGGGCACGATCATGGCGATGTCCCGCGCCACTGCGGGAAACTTGTCGATCCCGCGAAATTTTGCGCTGTCCGCGTCGGCCAGCGCTTCCAATTCGATCTCCGCCAAGAAAACGTCCGCGCCCGCCAGGCGACCGGCCAGACCGATCACGGTATCGCCGGACAAAATCTCCGCCGCGAGCGAGTAGGCGGGATGTTCGGCGCGACGGTAGCTGAGCGCGGGAAGGCGCAGACTTTCGATCGCGCCCTTTAGGTCAAAGAAATCGAGCGGCCGCCGCGTCGCGCCGCGCCAGTGCGCCACGCTTTCCGCGTCACCCGCGAAGAGGAGGCCGAGCACGCGCTTTTCCTGCGCCTCCGGCGGAATAAAAATGCGGCCCAACTCAAAAAGCCGAATGCAGCTCGCGCCCATGTTCTGATTGCGCGCCAGGACGTCGAGCAAACCGCGCACGAGCGTGGGCCGCAGCGCCACGTGGTCTTCGCTGAGCGGGTTCTTCAATTCGACCGCGCCACCGGTGGCCACGATCGCGTCGCGCGGGATGAGTGCCGAGGTGCGGACCTCGAAAATGCCCAGCGCCACCAAGCGCTGCCGCAGCGCCGTCTCGAAATCCGCGCGCCGGTCGGCTGTGCTGACGGGCATGAAAGTGCTGCGTTTGGCGGATGGGATTTTGTTGATCCCGTAGACGCGCACCACTTCTTCGATCAGATCGACGTCGCGTTTCAGATCGGCGCGGTAACTGGGGATTTTCCAGGTGCTCTCTTCCGCGGATTTCTGCACGCTCGTTAAGCCGAGGCGCTCGAGGCTGCCGTCCAGTTCCGCCCGCGGAACCCGGACGCCGAGCAACTGGTCGCAACGCTGGTATCGCAGCGTCACATCGGCCGGCGCGGCCGGCAGTTCACCCGCCACCATCGTTTCCGCCGCCGGCTTGCCGCCGGCGATTTCGGTGATCAACTGCGCGGCCCGCGCCGAAGCGCGCAAAGTCATGGCGGGATCGACCCCGCGTTCGAAGCGATAGCTGGCGTCGCTCGGCAAATTGAGGATGCGCGCCGTGCGCCGAATGCTCGACGGCAGGAAGTAGGCGCTTTCCAGAAGGACGGTGCGCGTGGTCTCGCTCACGCCCGTGTCTTCCCCGCCCATCACGCCGCCGATCGCGATCGCGCGGGCTTGGTCGGCGATCATCAAATCATCCGGTGAAAGTGCGTAAGTGCGGCCATCAAGTGCGAGGAATTTCTCTCCTGCGTGCGCGAGGCGGACGTTGATGACGCCTTCCAGTTTAGCGGCGTCGAAAGCGTGCAAGGGCTGGCCGAGTTCGAGCATCACGAAGTTGGTGATGTCCACGATGTTGTTGATCGGGCGCAGGCCGGCCGATTCCAGTTTGGCGCGCAGCCAATCGGGGCTGGGGCCGACGGTGATGTTTTCGATTCGGAGCGCGGAGTAGAAAGGACACTCGCGCAGCGCGCTGATCCGGACGTTTTCGTAGAGCAAGTTTCCAACTTGCTCTGTGTCGGAGTGCGCAAGTTGGAAACTTGCGCCACGGAGCGCGGCGATCTCTCGCGCGAGCCCGACGTAGCTCAGGAGGTCGCTGCGGTTTGGGGTGATTTCGACGTCGAGAATGGTGTCCGGCGGGAAGAGGGAGCCAATCGGCGCGCCAACTGGCGCGTCGGATGCGAGGATAAGAAGGCCCTCGCTTTCTTCCGAGATGCCCAGCTCGACCGGACTGCACAGCATGCCCTGCGATTCCACGCCGCGCAGTTTGCTTACTTTGATTTTGAGGCCGTTCGGAAGGGCCGCACCGGGCAACGCCACGGGAACCTTGTCGCCTACTTTGTAATTCTTCGCGCCGCAGACGATCTGGCGTTTGGGATTGGTGCCATCGTCCACTTCGCAGACGCTCAGGCGGTCGGCGTTCGAATGTTGGGTGGAGGCGTTAATCTGGCCGATGACGACGTGATCGAGATTCAGCCCGCGGTGTTCGATGCCTTCAATCTCGACGCCGGCGAAGGTCAGTAGATCGGCGAGCTCGTCCACAAGGGACGGCAATTCGACCAGCTCGCGCAGCCAGTTGACGGAGAATTTCATACAGGGCGCGTTCGCGAGTCGTGGGACAGGCCACCAGGCCGGGGGGGGACCGGGCGGGCCGCCCGGGGGGGTGGGGGACCCGGGCCGGGGTGG
>JBBSLZ010000207.1:0-6194 GCA_038233435.1 Chthoniobacterales bacterium | reverse complement strand
GTGCATGATCGTGGAGCTCTCGGCCACGCCCCCACAGGGCGCGAATGTGCTGGTGGAGGTGCGCGGGACGGCGCTGGAACGCGAGGGGATGATCAAGCTCGACCTGCATGTGCACAATGAGACTTCGACGGACTGGAAGAAGACGCTGCTGAACGCAGCGGAGCGTCGTGATTTTCTCGAAGAAGAAGCACGCGAGAATGAAGCGCGGACGGGCAAATACATCCGGCCGATTTGCCTGATTCAAGTGGAACGCACGGGCAGGGATCAGCGCGACGGGAAGCACATCCATGCGGAAGAGGTGCGCGAATATCTGCATCAGCGCCCCGGGGTGACGGCTGAGATGGTGGCGATCAAGACGAGCGAGAAGGATGAGCTAAAGGAAGTGGACGACATCGGCGGGCTGCTTTCGCGGAACACGCAGATTCGCTACATCATCACGAAGCAGGCGCTGCAAGAGGGCTGGGATTGCCCCTTCGCTTACGTGCTCGCGGTGTTGACGAATCCGGGTTCAAAGACGGCGCTTACGCAACTGGTGGGTCGCATTCTCCGCCAGCCGGACGGAAAGAAGACTGGCAATCGCTGGCTGGACGAGAGCTACGTCTATTGCTTTCAGCGCAAAGGTGCGGCGCTGCTCGAAGACATTCGCAAGGGTTTCGGGGCGGAGGGGCTGGGCGACCTGAAAGGCCGGATTATCGACGAGTCGGGGCGGGTGAGTCGCGGAGGCGAGATCGAGATTTTTCCTCGGGAGCGGTTCAGAGATCAGGCGGAACATCTGGTTCTCCCTGCCTTTATGATCAAGGACGGGAAAGATTGGCGACCAGTGCACTACGAGCCAGATATCCTCGCGCGGGTGCCGTGGGGCGAGGTCAAGATCGATCCTCTGCTCAAGCTGAGGCTTCCCGACGAAGACACCACGGGCCGGCACACACGCCACGGCTTAGGAGACGAAAGAATCCTACAACAGGAGGAGGCGATCGAACGCGGCGAGCGTCTGGAGTTGGCTGATGAGGAGGAGCCGGATTGCGCCTTTGCGGCCAGCCATCTTCTCGACGTGATGCCGAATCCGTGGCGTGGAAACGAAATCGCGCGCAAGGTCTTCGCGAGCCTGGCTGAGCGCTATGACCGGAGGCGCATTCTGGATGGCTACGTCTTCGTGCTCGATGAAATGCAACGGCATCTCCTGACGGAGCGCGATCGGCTGGCGCGCGAAGTTTTTCTCGAGATGCTGGAAGGGGAACAGATGCGGTTCATGGTGGTGACGGATGAATTCGCGCACCGATTGCCGAAAGCGCTGGCCATCCCCGAAATGGAACCGCGGGCAAACAGCGAGATCGGCAAGCAATATCAACTCAGCCTCTTCGAAGACATGCCGGCTTCCGCTTTCAATGGGCTGGAGCGCTCGGTCGCGACGTTTCTCGACGCGCAGGAGCAACTCTACTTCTGGTATCGGAATCGCTCCCGGCACGATTATTTCGTCCAGGGCTGGCAGCCGCATCGAATATACGCGGATTTCATTTTCACCTCGGCTCGCGGCGAAGACGACGAACGGGAGATCGACCGCGTTTTCGTCGTGGAAACGAAAGGCAAACATCTCGCCGGAGTGAAAGATGCAGAAGACAAGCTGACCGACAGCGGTTACAAACGAGACGTTTTTGATGTCTGCACGCGGCTCGCGCAGGAAAAGCACTGGAGCGACTTTGCGCCGTTTATGACGAGCCGCAGCGTCCGCTTCGAGGTGGTGGATGAAGAAAGCTGGAAGGCGCGTCTGAGCGAATTATTAGCCGCGTAATGGCGGTCGACTCCTGTGCGCGAAGGTAGAATGCATGTCTCCGTCATCATCCCGGCGCTGAACGAGGAAGAGCCGATCGGCGATGTCGTCCGCGCGGTCATTGCCACCAGCATTCCGCGCGAAGTCATCGTGGTCGATAACGGCAGCACCGATCGCACTGCGGAGCGCGCCCGCGAGGCCGGCGCGCAGGTGGTGGCAGCGCCGCGTGGCTACGGGCGGGCCTGCGCCGCCGGGGTGGCGGCCGTCTCGCCCGAGTGCGATGTCCTCGTTTTTCTGGATGGGGATGGGAGCGATTGCGCGGAGCTGATGCCGCGCCTCGTCCAACCCATCTTCGAAGGAGCGCAGGATTTCGTGATCGGCTCGCGCACGCGTGGCCAGCGGGAGCTGGGGAGCATGAACGCGCAACAGGTTTTCGCCGGTTATCTAGCCGGCTGGCTCATCCGTCCGCTCTACGGCGTCAAGTACACCGATATGGGCCCGTTCCGGGCGCTGCGCCGGAAGGCTTACGATCGGCTCGGCATGAAAGAGATGACCTACGGCTGGAATCTCGAGATGCAGATGCGCGCGGCGCGAGCCGGATTGCGCATCCTGGAAGTGCCGGTGGATCATCGGTGCCGGACCGGCGGTGAGTCGAAGGTTTCGGGAACCTTGCGTGGCACCTTCGTGGCCGGCACGCGCATCGTGGCCACGCTCTTTAGGGTGGCGTTGGGAGGGTAATGGAGCCGGGCTCCATCCGTGCTGGTTTTCGCATGGAAAGCCCGGCCTCGCCTTTGGCTGCGGTACGGCTGCGAAAACGAACTTCCGTTAAGGGTACGAGCCGGAAGGCGACAAGGACGTCTCGGAAGCCTGTTTCGGCAGAATGCCGAAACCAGCACGGCTGGAGCCGTGCGCTCCCCGGAATTTTACTGCCCGCCGTTTACCTGGCTTGGAAGATCAGGAAATAATCGACGTCGTCGCCTTTCACGAAGTCGTGTTGCGCGCTCAGCGCATACCCGGCCCGTTTCGCTTCCCGGATGACCACCGCGGCGTCCAGACCGTGGTCGTCGCCTTTGCCTTTTCGATCGATGATGCCGAGACGCGCGCCGGGGCGCAGGGCCGCGCGCAAGTTCCGCAACAGCGCGATCGGTTGCGCGAGCTCGTGATAGGTCTTCAAAAGTAAAACGGCATCCACGCTCGCCGCCGGCAATTTTGGGTCGTCCGGTTTTCCGAGCACGGTCGTGATCATGGGCAGCTTTTCCTTTTTGGCCCGGCGCTGGATGTGATCGAGGTAGGCGCGGTTGATATCGACGGCGTAGACGCGGCCGCTCGCGCCCACCCGCCGCGCGCTTCGCACCGTGAACCAACCGGAACCCGCGCCAATGTCCGCCACCGCGGAGCCGGCTTTGATTCCAAGCAAATCCAGCACCCGCTGAACCTGTAATTTTTCATCGCGCTGCGGGTCCTCGAAGATGGAGAGTTCACCGCGATAGGGCTGGCTGGTGGGGCGTTCGATCCGGTCTGCGCGCGGCTGGGCGGGAGCCGCGAAGGCGGAGACAATGGTCAGGCCGGTGCAGAAAAGGAGGAGAGACTTTGGCGCTCGCATCCTTCACGATACGTCATGCAGCGCGCGGCAGACTGGAATATTCGGTCCCGCCAGCTTCTTATCATCCATGAGCACGAACGATCCGACAGGGGAGACCCGAATAGTTTCGCGGTGGGGAAGGGCGGGCGCGGGCGCTTTGGCCGGAGCGCTGGCGGGGATCGTGATGACGGTGGCGATGCTTTTGCTGATGCAGATCTTTGGCGTGGCCACGCCGCTGACTTTGTTAGGCGATCGGCTCTCGGTTTTTATCCCGGCGGATACTTTTCTGCAACTGATGGGACGCGTCGGCGGCTACAACCACATGAAGCAACTCGGGGTGAGTTCGGTGATGGGCGGGCAGATCCTCCTCGGTGCGCTGGGCGGAGTGGTGTACGGCCTGCTGGCTGCCGGCGGCAAACGGCGCCCCGCGCTGTCGATCGGAGCTTTCGTCATTCTGCCGCTGGCGGCGGTGACCGCTGCGCTTTGGCCGGTGCTCGGCACGCATTACGGCGGTCTGCCCATCCCGAGTGCGACCGTGGTCACGATCCTGGGTTTGCTGGTTTCCTTCGTTGTTTTCGAGCGCACGCTCGTGCTCAGCTACGCGGGGATGACCGGGCGGCCGCGGTCGATTCCAGCGGAAAAGGAATATAGCCCGCCGATCGGACGGCGGGCGTTGCTGGTGGGCGGGTTTGGTTTGATCATGGTCGGCGGGGGCGTAGGCTTGCTGCGGAAGCTCTTCCGAGTGGCGACCTTCAGTTACGACGGCACCCAATACAGAGGCCGCGAGGTGGCGGCGATCACGCCTAACGATCAGTTCTATTGCGTGACGAAGAACGTGATCGATCCGCGCGTGAACGGGGCGCTCTGGCGGCTCGAGATTACCGGACTGGTCGGAGAAACGAAGAGCTTCGATCTCGCCCAGCTGAAAGCGCTCCCGTCGGTGACGCAGGAGACGACTTTGATGTGCATCAGTAATGGGCTCGATGCGGGTTTGATGAGCAACGCGGTCTGGAAAGGCGTGCCCATGAGTGCACTCCTCGAGGGCACGGGCCCGCTGCCCGGGGCGCGCGAGGTGAAGCTGCACGGCGTTGATAATTACACGGATACGTTCCCGCTGGAGAAGGCGATGGAGCCGACCACGCTGCTCGCTTACGAGATGAACGGGGAGCGGTTGCCGGATCGGCATGGGTTCCCGGTGCGCGCGATCGTGCCGGGATATTTCGGCGAGAAACACGTGAAGTGGATCACGCGGATCGAGCTGGCGCCGGAGGGAGCGGAAGGGTTTTACGAGAAGCAGGGGTGGGGGCCGGATTTTACGGTGCCAATCCGAACGCGGGTGGATCAGCCGGCGCATGATGACTGGATAGCGCTGGAGAATTTGCGCGCGCCGGTGCTGGTGAAAGGCGTGGCGTTTGGCGGCGACCGTGGGATTTCGCGAGTGGAATTCACCGCGGATGACGGCGCAAGCTGGACGGACGCGCGGCTGGATTATCCGGGGACGCGGCTGACGTGGGCGCTGTGGAGTTTTGATTGGCGGCCGCCTGGGCCCGGCGATCATGTGCTCTGGGCGCGGGCCACGAACGGTGATGGCGTGGTGCAGACTTTTGATCCGCAGCGGCAGTTCAAGTCAGGGACGAGCGGCTTTCATAAGATCGTCGTCCACGTCTCTCTTGAGGCGCGGAATCAGAGGCCGGGGAGCACATGCCTCCAGGCGTGTCTGGCGAAGCCGTCCCGGATTCGCGAACTTTTTCTCGGTGGCGGAGATGGAGGGAAAAAGTTCGTCGTCGCAGAATGCGACGACCAGCACACGTGGACGTGTGCGCTACCCGGGCTTCTGGCAACGCGCGCACCAGGCGGTCGTTCGTCCGCCGATGGTGGCGCGCTGGAGGGCGGTGCGGTGGCGCGGACAGACGCCGCTCTTTTTCCAGCGCTCGTGGATGAGCCAGGTCTTCGGCGGATCGGAGTAGTCGTGACCGATGATGCGGATCGCTTCCCGCGCGACGAAACGGGTGGCGCGGAGGAGAGCGCTGCGCTGTTTCGGGTTTAGCTGGCCGCTTTTGGTGGCGGGTGCGATCCCGGCGCGCCAAAGAATTTCATCCGCCATCCAGTTGCCGATGCCAAGAAAGGCGGATTGCAGGAGGAGCACGGCTTTGATGGGCGCGCGGGCGTGACGGCGGAGAATGTCGGCGAAGTAGCTGGCGCTGAATTCTGCGGAGCTGATCGCGGGCGGCAGCGAGGACCACCAGGCGGGTTCATCTTTTCCATGATGAAAACGCACTCGCCCAAAGAGCCGCGGATCGCGGAAGACGAGCGCTTGTTTCGCCTGCGCCAGGACCAGGTGATCGTGCTTCTCGGGACGGAATCCGCCCGGCTCCGCGCGCAAGGTTCCGCTCATCCCGAGATGCAGACCGAGCCAGTTGTCACCGGAAAATTCGAAGAGCATTTGCTTGCCGCGCGCGGTCGAGCGGAGGAGGCGGGCGCCGGTGAGGCGGCGGCGGATTCCTGCGGGATCGCTGTCGCGGAAGACGCGCTTCTTTGGGTGCAACTGGACTGTGCGGATCTCTGCGCCGAGCCCGGGGTCCCATTGTTTGCGATAATATTCGACCTCGGCCAGCTCGGGCATGGCGGGAGTTTAGAGGTCGATTTCCGGGCGGCAATCGGTGAACGACTTCCGGCCGTGGAGTTCGCATGCTACTCTTCTCCCGCATGGAAAAAGTGATCATCGTCGGGAGTGGGTGCGCGGGCTTGACGGCCGCGATTTATGCGGCGCGCGCGAATTTGAGTCCGCTCGTCCTGGAGGGATCGCATCCGGGCGGGCAACTCGTCACCACCACGCTGGTGGAG
>JBBSLZ010000206.1:0-6251 GCA_038233435.1 Chthoniobacterales bacterium | reverse complement strand
TGCCCATCAAGATCACGGTCTCGTCACCTTCTTTACGCACGGCCCATTTGCCGCTGTCGGGATAGTAACAGGAATCACCAACCGGATTATCCGCGACAACGTAGTAAACGAAATCTTCGTCGCCCGCGCAGAAAAGCTGGTGCGCTTCGCCGGGTTTAAAGAGAAACGCCTCGCCCGCTGTGACCTCGGTTTCTCCACTCGCGTCGCGCACTTTCCCGCAGCCGCTCACGACAAGATACAACTCCCACTGCGCGCCCTCGGCATGATAGGGGCAATAGGAAACTCCGACCGGAATCCGCGCCAGTGTCAGGTCGAACGGGTGCCGCTTGAGCAAGTCCGTCGATTTGTCGTCCCGACCCAGCGCCACCGAAATCTCGCGGCTAAAGGATCGGAATTTTCCCTTCGGCGATTTGCGTTCGCGCTCGGCGATATTGTTCAGGTTGACTACTTTCATTCAAAGTCGTTAGGGGCGGAGCGCTTGGAGAGAGACCTTCGTCGGTTAGAACTCCACCTTCATCCCGAGCGTCTTTACCAGGAACGCCCACTGATCGGTCACGTCTTCGATCTGCTTCGAAGTGGGCTTGCCCGCACCATGGCCGGCGCGGGTTTCGATCCGGATCAAGATCGGCGCGCGGCCGGCCTGCGCGGCTTGCAGAGTGGCCGCGAACTTGAAGCTGTGACCCGGGAAAACGCGGTCGTCGTGGTCGGCGGTGGAGATCAAGGTGGGTGGGTATTTCGTGTCTGCCTTAACGTTGTGCAGGGGCGAATACTTATAGAGCGCCTGGAATTCCTCGGCGTTATCGGAAGAGCCGTAATCGGAAGCCCAAGCCCAGCCGATGGTGAACTTCTGAAAACGCAACATGTCCATCACGCCCACCGCGGGCAGCGTCGCGCCCCAGAGATCGGGCCGCTGCGTCAGGCACGCGCCCACGAGAAGGCCGCCGTTGCTGCGGCCGCTGATCGCGAGCTTCGGGGTGGAAGTGTATTTGTTTTCGATCAGCCATTCGCCCGCGGCGATGAAATCGTCGAAGACATTTTGCTTTTGCGCCTTCGTTCCGGCGAGGTGCCATTCTTCGCCGTACTCGCCGCCGCCGCGGAGGTTCGCGACCGCGTAAACGCCGCCCATCTCGAGCCAGACCGCGACCGCCGGGGTAAACGATGGCGTGATCGAGATGTCGAAGCCGCCGTAACCGTACAGAATGGTCGGGTTCTGGCCGTTCTTCTCCAAGCCTTTCTTGGCCGTGATAAACATCGGCACGCGGGTGCCATCCTTGCTTTCGTAGAAGACCTGCTCCGTGACGTATTTGTCCGACTGGAAATCGACCAGCGGGCGGAATAACACGGCGCTCTTGCCCTGCGCGAGATCGTAGCGAAAAACGGTCGGCGGCTCGGTGTAGCTGACGTAATTATAAAACGTCTCTGTATCCTTCCGCTTCCCGGTGAAACCGCTCGCGGTCCCCAACCCCGGAAGCGCGATCTCGCCCGCCGCTTTGCCATCCAACTGGAAGAGGCGCACGACGGAGTGCGCATCTTTGAGGTAGTTAGCGATGAAACGGTCACCCACCACGCTGGCGCTCGCCAGCTTGTCCTCGCTCTGCGCGACCAGCTCCTTTATCTCGAGCGGCTGAGTGGTATCGATCGCCACGATCCGGCCGCGCGGCGCGTCCAGGGTGGTGCGGAACCAAAAGACCGGCCCGTCGTTGCCGAGGAAAGCGTATTCCGCGTCCTGCTTGTTCAGGAGTTCAACGACCGGCTTTTCGTCGCCGGCGAGCGCCTTGAAAAAGATGCGGTTTTTCGATTCGGTGCCCTCGGAAACTGTGATGATGAGATAATTGCCGTCCTCGGTCACCTGCCCTTCGAAGAGCCACTCCTTATGATCGGGCCGCTCATAAATGAGTGTATCCTCCGTCTGCGGCGTCCCGAGGCGGTGGAAGTAAAGTTTGTGAAAATAATTCGCGGCTTTGAGCTGATCGGCGGCCGGCTCATCGTAGCGGCTGTAGAAAAATCCCGAGCCATCGCGGTTCCAGGCAGCGCTGGAAAATTTCACCCACTTGATCGTGTCCTCCCGATCTTTTCCGCTCTCGATCTCGCGCACTTTCCACTCCTGCCAATCCGAACCGGCCTGGGCGAGGCCGTAAGCGAGCAGTTTGCCATCGTGTGAAACATCGGTGCCGGTGAGGGCGGTGGTGCCGTCCTTCGCAAGCGTGTTCGGATCGAGCAACAGCTTCGGTTCGCCAGGAAGTTGAGAGGCGGTGTAGAGGACGCTTTGATTCTGCAGCCCGGTGTTTTTGGTCAGAAAATAGTGGTCGCCTTCGCGGTAGGGCACGCCGTCCTTCTCGTAATTCCAGAGCTTCGTCAGGCGGTCGTTGATTTTCTTCCGCTCCGGGATGTCCTCCAGAAATTTGAACGTGAGTTTATTCTCCGCCTCGATCCACTGTTTCGTCTCCGGCGAGTCTGCATTCTCCAGCGGACGATAAGGATCGGCCACCTGCGTGCCGTGGTAATCATCCGACTGATCGCTCTTTGGCGGTGTCGGATAATCGAACGGCTTCGCCGGTTCCTTGGCGTGAGCGAACGAGGTTCCAAGGAGAAGGAAAACGGCGGCTGCGGAGAAGCGTTTCATCGTCCATTGCCATAAGCCGGGACGCGGCTGCGGGCAATGATTTGGACCGCAGAATACGCAGATAGCGGGGATGAAAAGAGGAGGTGGAATGGTTTCCGTCTCTTCATTCGTGTTATCTGCGTAATCCGCGGTTCAAAAAATGTCGGAGACCGCGAAACGCTGGGCGGGAGGGTCCCGCGTCTTCCGGAATTCACCGCATCCGATTAGGGAGGTCGACGGCGCGCTAGAACTCGAAGGTGCATTGCACGCACTCCAAAAAAGGCCCGCCAACCTTGCGCCACGAGGCTGCTGCGCGACATTGGCCGCCCTCGCATGCTTACGATTTCTCAAGTCACGAAGGCCTTCGCCGGGCGCACGCTTTTTGAAGAGGCATCGCTCCAGGTCAACCGGGGCGACCGCGTGGGATTGGTCGGCCCGAATGGCGCGGGGAAGTCGACGCTCTTCTCTTTGATCCTCGGCGAGGCTTCGCCCGATGCGGGCCAGATCTCGAGCGAGAAGTCGGCCACGATTGGATTTTTGCCGCAGGAAAGCGCGCCCGTCGGTGACGAGACGGTGATCGAACTGGCGACTGCGACTTCGCCGGAATTGAAAGAAGCGCAGCGCATCATGAAGTCGACCCCGGAAGACTCGGAGAAGCATCACGAGGCGATGCACACTTTCGACGAGCACGGCGGTTGGCAGATCGAGGTGAAGGCGAAGCGCATTCTGCATGGGCTTGCATTTCGCGAGGCGGATTTCGAGCGGAAAGCGCGGACGTTGAGCGGCGGCTGGGTAATGCGCGCGCATCTGGCGCGCTTGCTCGCGATGGAGCCGGATCTGCTCCTGCTCGATGAGCCGACCAACCATCTCGATCTCGAATCGTTGGTTTGGTTTCAGGAATATTTAAAGAACTACCCGGGCGCGATTTTGATGATCTCGCACGATCGCGAGTTTCTGAATCAGCTCGTCGGCTCCATCATCGAGATCGCGCACAAGCGGCTGCAACGTTATCGCGGAAATTGGGACAGCTACGTGGAGCAGCGCGCGGCGCGGGAGGAGCAGCAGCTCGCGGCCTACAAGAATCAGCAGAAAGAAATCGCGTCGCTGCAATTATTCGCAGATCGCTTTCGCGCGAAGGCGAGCAAAGCATCCCAGGCGCAGAGCAAGCTGAAGCAGATCGATCGGATGGAGAAGATCGAGGCGCCGGTGGCGCGCGAGAAGACGGTCCACTTCCATTTTCCTCAACCGGCGCGGAGTGGGCACCGTGTAATCAAGTTGGAGAACGTCGACCACGCCTACGACGATCTCGTGGTCTATCACGGTTTGGATTTCGAAGCGGAACGCGGCCAGCGCACCGTGCTCGTCGGGCCGAATGGCTCGGGAAAATCGACGCTGTTGAAATTGCTCGGCGGTTCGCTCGAAGTGCAAAGCGGCACCCGCGAGCCCGGCCACAACGTGAAGGTCGGCTATTTCTCGCAATATCGGGTGGAGATGCTGCAACCGATGATGACCGTGCTCGACACGGCGCGCGATATGCCGAATCCGGTTTCGGAGCAGGTCGCGCGGACGGTTTTGGGTTCGTTCCTTTTTCGCGGCGATGATGTCTTCAAGACGACGGCCGTTTTGAGCGGCGGTGAGAAGACGCGGCTCGCGCTGGTGAAACTGCTGCTCGATCCGCCCAATCTGTTGCTGATGGATGAGCCGACGACGCACCTTGATGTTGGCAGCATTGACGCCCTCGTGGGCGCGCTCGAGCAATACGAAGGCACGCTCATTTTCATCAGCCACGATGTCTATTTCATCCGCGCAGTGGCGAAGTCGGTGCTGCACATCAGCGCCGGTCAGCTCACGCCCTACGCGGGCGATTACGACTATTATCTGGAGAAATCCCGCGCTACTTCGGCGCGCGCCGCGCTCACGAGCGGGGGCAAATTGCACAACGAACAGCCGGCCGCGGCGGTCGCCGCGCCTACGGCCAAGCCGGCCGGTATTCGCGAGACCCGGGAGCAACGCCGCGCCGACGCCGAACAGCGCAAAGCGGAAGCAAAAGTAAAACGCGACCGCGAGAAGCGCGTGCACGAACTGGAGATGCACATCCTCTCGCTGGAAGGCCGGCAGCGCGAGTTGACCGCGGAATTGGAGAAGCCGGAGACCTACGAAGCCGGGGGCGCGGCGATGGAATTGAACCGGGAGCTGCAGAGCGTGACCAGCGAACTGGAACGGACGACCGCGGAGTGGGAAGCGCTCGCCGAAGTGAAGGAAGCTGCCTCCGTCTGAATTTGTAGCACAGGCATCTTGCCTGTGCGGACACCGGGCGTCTCGCCCCGTGAGTCACGGAAATCAGGCGCACGAAGCACCGGGCAAGATGCCGGTGTCCACACAGGCGAGACGCCTGTGCTACGGGCGCAGGCACGACCGTCGGAAATTTAGTAGGTCCGCCATGTGATCGTGTCGCTCCCGGATCTTTTTTCCCTCCGATCACCTCGGGTGGCACCGCGGCTGCTTTAAGAGGTGATGCAAGCTAGGAAACCAATCACTAAGAATAATCTTTCCGCAGCTTCAAAAACCAGCGCGACCAGAAATGGTCGCGCTTTTTTGTGTCTCGTTCCCGCTGCCCCGAATTCAAGCGTGAGCAGATGAGTCCGGAAGCCACGAAAGCCCGGCCGGCCCCTTTCTAGGTACCGGCCGGAACTTCCGCTATTTGCCGAATGTCAGGCGATCTCGAATCAGGTCTCGAAGACCTTCTTCACGTCGCCCGTTTTTTCTTCGACCTTTCCCTCTGCTTTTTGAGCAGTGCCACGGGCTTCCAAATCTTCATTGCCCGTCACTTCTCCAGTGGTTTTTTTAATCTGGCCGACGGCCTGATCTTTCGCGCCTTCGGCTTTGTCTTTTGTGCTTGAGTCCATGCTCTTGATACGCGGCTCGACCTTCGAATGGCCGGGCGGCATGGGGACCGGATCGAGCATGCCCATCGGCACCCAGGGGCCGCAGCGCAGAATTCGCGTGGCCGTGAGCCACAAACCTTTCGCAAACCCGAACCGCTGGAAGGCGTAAAAGGAGTATTCCGAACAACTGGGCCGGTAGCGGCAATGAATAAAGCGCCCGCTGACCGGCCGGACGTATTGCTGGTAGGGCCGGATTATAAACCGGACGTAGAGCTGGACGGAGGCCTGCTCGCTCGGGGGCCGCCTCCAATCAAGAATCGCCGCGGCAGCGAGCGCTGCCGCGGCGATTAAGAGGACCCAGAAGCGCGAACGCTTTACGGCTGGCCGCAGTGCGGACACGTCGCGCTGCCTTGCAAACGCTTCTTCCCGCAACTGGGGCAGGCGACCAGAGCACCTTTGGGCCGCATCAGCAGGTAGATGACGAGCCCAAGGATGCCGGTGATGACGGTGACGATGGTGAGCAGGACGGCATTATCCATCCCCCGGCTTTTAGCGTCTTTGTAGACGAAAATGGCGAGCGCGATCCAGACCGCGAACGCCACCAGCACGATGATGCAGCCGCAGCCCATCCCGGCGATAGTCCCGGCGGCTTCGCCCGAGCTAGGGCTCTCCTCCGTGGTCTGAGCTAGCAGAGTGGAGAGGGTAAACAGGAACGTCGAACCGAACGAAAAACCAAGGAGGAATCGCTTCATGTGCAAGTGATT
>JBBSLZ010000205.1:0-6263 GCA_038233435.1 Chthoniobacterales bacterium | reverse complement strand
CCATGCCGAAGGAAGTGCCGCTGAAAAGCGCGTCGGCGACGCTGGAAGTGAAACCGCTCCCGCCCAAACCGCCGGCGGAGTTCTCCGGTGCGGTCGGCACGTTCATCCTCCGCGCGGCGGCGAACCCGAAACAGGCGCAGGTCGGCGATCCGATCACCGTCACCACTACGCTGACCGGTCGCGGCAACTTTGACCGCGTGAGCGCGCCCGTTTTGGCAGACGAGAGCGGCTGGCACAAGTATCCGCCCTCCGACAGTTTCAAGCAGGACGACGATGTCGGGATCAGCGGCGCGAAGACGTTTGAGACAGTCGTGAGCGCGAAGGAAAACAAGCGTGCCGTTTCGCCGATGGTCTTCTCATTCTTCGATCCGGTGAAGGAGCAATACGTCACCTTGCGCAGCGATGAGATTCCGCTCCAGATCGAAGGCGGCGCCGCGCCTGCCTCCACCGCCGCGCCGACGACTGCCAACACCGCAAACCCTCCGCCGCCCGGCGCCACGGCCACGCCCGCGCCGCAGCCAGCCGACGATATCCTGCCGCAGCTCGACGATCGCACGAACGCGCGGCAAAGTTTCCGACCGCTCTATGAACGGCGGGAATTTTGGCTCGCGCAGTTGTTGCCCTTCCTCGCGCTGCTCGGATTCATCGGCTGGAAGTGGCGGCAGGCGCGCGTGAATGACCGTGAAGCGCAGCGCGTCGCCGCTCTCGAGCAGGAAGCCGCCGAGATGCAGCGAAAAATGCGTCGCCACGATGCGAACGCGCAGGATTACATGGCCCATGCCGCGCGAGTGGTGCAGCTGAAAACCGCGCTGGCCAGAAACGTGAATCCAAACGTGGTGGATGCCGATACCGCGACGGCCGCCTTCCGGTTGGATGAGGAAAAGCACGGCCGGTTGCGGCAGTTGTTCGAGCGCACCGATGAGCTGCGCTACAGCGGCGGCGGGAATGGCGAGGCCGCGCTCGGGCCGGAGCAGCGGCGCGAGATCATGGAGCTGGTGGAGAATTTGCGCGCATGAGGAACATGGTCGCAATCGTCCTTCTGCTTTTAAGCGGGAGTTGGTCGGCACTCCGGGCGGAGTCTTCTCCCGTGCTCGCGCAGGCAAAGCAGGAATATGACGGCGGAAATTTCCGAGCGGCGATCGAGCATTACCAGACGGCGATCGCGGCGGGCGAAAGGAGCGCGGCGCTTTTCTATAATCTGGGCAACGCCAACTATCGCGCCAGCGAACCCGGCGCCGCGATTCTGAACTACGAGCGCGCGCTCGCGCTCCAGCCGCAGCACCCGGAGGCGCGGGCCAATCTCCATCTCGTGCAGGACAAGGCGCGCGCGCTGCAATTGCGCGCTACTCGGTGGGAGCCGTATCTGGCGCGGACGAACGCGCGCGCGCTGACGATCGCGGCGGCAGTCGCATTCTGGCTGGGGATCTTCTGCGTCGTGGCCTGGTGGCTGGCGCGGCGGCGGGCGGGACTGAGATTGCTCGGCGCGCTTTTCGCGTTCCTCGCGGCGGCCGGCTGCGTGGCCGCGCTCTATTCCTTGGAGACCGGTGCGAGCGGCCGCGATCTGGCGATTGTGACCGGGGAAAAAGTGCAGGCGCGCGTGGCCACGGCCGATAACGCGGGCAGCGTGCTCGTGCTTCCGACCGGGAGCGAGATCAAGATTTTGAGCACGCGCGGCGAGTGGGTTTACGCCCGGTTGCCGAACGATCTGCGCGGATGGATTCCAGCCGGGAGCGCTGAGCGGGTACGGCTGTAGGCAAGCAGCCGCGTGTTTTTTCCCCTCGGCAAGGGCCGGCCTGGAGAGCGCCCCTCCTTGAGAAGCCGGCAATAGTCCACATCTTGTCAGGCTATGAACGCTGAGATGGACGTGGGGACGAACAAAAAAGCGTTCCAACTGAACCTGGACATCAAGAAGTACGGCACCTTTGCCGAGATCGGTGCCGGGCAGGAGGTGGCGCGGCGTTTCTTCCACGTGGGGGGCGCCGCTGGGACGGTGGCGAAAACGATGTCGGCCTACGACATGACGTTCAGCGACGCGATCTACGGCACGACGGATCGCTACGTGAGCCGGGGCCGGCTCCACACCATGCTGGAGCACGAATACAATCTGCTGGTGGAGCGGCTGGACGAGAAATGCGGCGGCGAACGGACGTTCTTTGTCTTCGCGGATACGGTGGCGGCGCGCAGTTTTAAGCAACACAACGAATCGCATGGCTGGCTCGGGGTTCGTTTCCAAACCGAGACGCGCGGTGAGCCGAGCGAGATCATCATTCACGTCCGGATGCTGGATGAATCGAACGTGGACCAACAGGAAGCACTCGGCGTGGTGGGCGTGAATCTGCTTTACGGCGCGTTTTATTATCATCAGCCGGAGAAGTTGATCGCGTCCCTTCAGGAGAACCTGGCCGACGACCGCATCCAGGTGGACATGATAAAGTTTGCCGGGCCGGCTTATAAGGACGTGGACAATCGACTGATGAGCTTGCAGCTGGTGAGCCAGGGGCTGACGAACGCGGTCATGTTCACCGCCGACGGCGAGACGGTGCAGCCTGCGGAGGTGTTCTATAAGAAGGCGATTCTGGTGGAACGCGGCAATTTCCGACCAGTCACGTATGCGACCAACGATATGCTGAACGGCGCGCGCGGCGCGTTCCTGCAACATGGTAAATGCGGCGAGGAAGACATGATCGTGTTGATGGAGATGACGCTGGAGAATTTGCTCTCGGAGGGGCAACTGAACCACGCGGATTTCCTGGCGCGGGTGGACATCTTAGGCGCGCTCGGGCGGACGGTCCTAATCTCGAAATTCGGCGAATACTACCGCCTGGCCGCGTATCTGGCCCGGTACACGAACAAGATGATCGGCCTCGTCATGGGCGTGCCGAGCCTGCTCGAAATCTTCGACGAGAAATATTATCTCAATCTCGAAGGCGGAATCTTGGAAGCGCTCGGGCGAATGTTTAAAAGCGGGCTGAAGCTCTACGTTTACCCGATGGTGGACGAAGAGACGGGAGACCTGATCACCGCCACGAAAATCGACGTGGCACCGAATCTACGGTCGCTTTTTCATTACCTGATCGATAATCAGTTCATCCAGGAAGTGACGGAGTACAATCCGGAATACCTCCGGATTCATCCGCCGGACGCGCTCGCGAAAATCCAAACTGGCGACGACGCCTGGGAAACGATGGTGCCCCCAGAAGTGGTCGCGATCATCAAGCAGCGCGAGTTCTTCGGCTACCGTCCGCCCGCGGGCGTTTGACTGGCGTCAACACCACTGGTCTTTCCCGGCCCTGGCTCAAAAACGGGAAAATCGCAAAGGCAGGCACGCTTCCCGCTACATGGTGGCAACATCATGGCAAAACGGGGCAACTCTGTCATCGGGATCGATCTGGGAAAACACGTCTTCAAAGGCGTCGTCCTCCAGCGGAAGGCGGACGACCGGTTCGTCCTGACCAGCTACGCCTCGCGCCAGGTACCGGAAGCGCTCGCCACCGCGGACGAGATGGGGCAGGAACTCAAACAGCTTCTGAAAGAACTCGGCGGCAACGCCAAAGGCTGCGCCATCGCCATCTCCGATCCCGATTCCCTCCTTCGCATCATCGAGCAGCCGGACACGCCGGTGGACCTTCTCCGGAGCGCCCTGCGGTTGAATGGCCTCCAGGTTCTTAATCAAGAGTGCAAAGATTTTGTCCTCGATTGCGCCCTGCTTTCCTCCAATGGGCACAGCTCCAATAACGAGACGGCCAACGGCTCCGGCGACTCGGCCGCGGACCCGGATCAGCTCTCCGGTGCCAACGGCAAAGGCCAGAAAAAATACCTTGTCGGCGGCATGCTGCGCCCGATGGTGAAGCAGATTTCCGAAGCCACTAGCAAAGCGCGCGTCTCCGCCGATATCTTGCAACTGGCGCCGATCTGCTCGTTTAACGCCTTCGAATTCGCCTACCCGGAAATCTATTCGAACGACACTTTCCTCCTCCTCGACATGGGCCATCTGCAAAGCACGGTCATGATCGGGAGCAAAAAAGAGCTCGTCCTCATCCGCAGCGTCGACTACGGCGGCAAACAACTAACCGAAGCCTTGACTGCCGATGGCGCGCTCGAGGCCGGTGCCGCTCAGCTGCTCGTCCGTGAAGGCGACGCGGGGATCGCCGAGATCTGCCGGAACTCGCTTAATCGCCTCGCGCTCGAAGTCCGCAATTCGATCGGCTTCTTCGAAGGCCAGCGGGAAGAGACCATTCACCGGATTTTCGTCTCCGGAGGGTTGGCCCGCACCGAGACCATTCTGCAAATGCTGAGCGATGAACTCGGCTTGCCTTGCGAGATTTGGGATCCCCTCGAGACCTGCGAAGTGGCTCTGTCGGCAGATAAACGGCAGGCCCTGCCGAATGAATTTGTCTCCTTGAACGTGGCCTGCGGCGCCGCCTTCGAATACCTGCGGAACTAAGAACCCCTCATGGCTCTCCACCTAAACCTTCTCCACGAGGAGATCTCGGAATTGCGGCAGCGGAAACGCGATCCGCTAAAGATCGGCATCCAGGCGCTGGTCGGCATCGGCGTCCTCATGCTGCTCTTTTACATGTTCAAGGCTTACCAGACCCTGGAGATCAAAAATCGCCTGAGCGCGGTCCAGCGCGATTGGGCCAAGGTAGAGCCCGACGTCACCGCCGCCCAAAAGCGCACCGCCGAGCTCACCGCCATCGTCGGCACGACCAAGATCATCGACACTTTCGTGGAAGGCCGCTTCCTCTGGGCGCCCGTCCTGCAAAGCGTCTCCCGTTGCGTCGCTCCCAATGCCCAATTAACCAGCCTGAGCGGCTCCGTGAACGACGATGGCAAGGTCGTCGTCCTGACTGTCGACGGCATGGCCGCGGGTCGCGAGCCGCGCGCCGCCGCGGAAGAACTGCGTCAGCTTCTGAGCGAACAACTAAGCGCCCGCTACACCGACGTGAAAGTAGAATTCAAGACCCTCGAAGACCTTGACAATCTGGTCAACGTCGCCGGCACGAACATGGCCACCGCACGCTTCATCATCGCCTCCACCTTCAAGACGGACTCCCCTTCACCCGACAAGCTCGCCAGCGCGCAGCCCTTGAAATAACATGACTCCCAGTAAGATCAGCAAAGATCAGATTCAGAAGATCGTGCTCAGCGCCCTCGGCTTCGTGGCTCTCCTCTACGTCTACTTCAGTTTCTTCCTCGGCCCCTTAAACAAAGGCCGCGCCACCGCCGAAGCGGGCATCGCCGATCTGCAGGGCAAGCTCTCTTCCTCAAAATCCGAGATGGCCAAGGCCAAGAACCTTTCGCGCCAGGCCGCCGAAGCCACCGCCCGCTTCGCCGCCCTCAAAGCTCTCAGTCCGGAAGGCGCCCCCATCGCCTGGTTTCCCCCTCGCCTGAAACTCTTCTTCGCCAATCAAAGTGTCGACAAGGCCACCATTCGCCTCGATGGCAGCGCCCCCTTTAAGGAACCCGAGATGGCCGAATGGGAAAAATATTCTTGGGCCATGGATTTCCCCCAGACGGATTTTGCCACTCTCGGCCACGCCCTCGCCGAGCTGGAAAACAGCGAGCCCCTCCTCGCCGTCCTCCGCATCGACATTAAAGCCGTCGGCTCCGATCCCGAGTTCCAGCAGGTCACCCTCAACGCCACTTCAACCCTCCGGAAGTAAATGAAGAACTTCGCCGCCATTCTCATTCTCTCTCTTGCTGGAACCCTTCCGCTTTTCGCCGCGGTCGCCCCGCCTGAAACCAAGGTCGAAGCCACCGCCGAAGAAGCCGTCGTCCCCGCCCTGGAATTGAAGCACAAATCCACTTTCGCAGCCGACCCCGGCAGTCAAAATCCCTTCTGGCCCATCGGCTGGAAACCCGCCGCCAAAGTCACCACCAGCGCCACCGCAAACGACGCCACTGGCCCCGATATCCTGCCCAGCGCATTTCTCGTCAGCTCCATCACCGTCGATGCCGGTGCCAGCTTCGCCATCATCAACGGACGCGCCATGGCCGAAGGTCAGGTCTTCGGTTTGCAAATGGGAAACCAAACCTTCCAGATCACGGTCAAAGCCATCCAGGACGGCCAGGTCATTCTCGCGCGCCGAGATCAGGAAATCGTCGCCCCCCTCCGCCGCCGCTAGCTAACGGTCGAGTGGCTGCTCGTTAGGCGCACAAACTCCGCCTCCCGCAAAATCGTCGGCCGCGTTCCGCGCACCAGCCGCCACCATTGCCGCGCGCAACCGCTCACAATCAGTAGCACAAGGAGGAGAAAAGCT
>JBBSLZ010000204.1:0-6266 GCA_038233435.1 Chthoniobacterales bacterium | reverse complement strand
GCCCGCGGTAGAGCCAGATGAACTCCTGGCCGGTGCGCTCGGAGGCTGGGAGTTTCGTGACCCGGCGTAACTCGGCGCGGACGCCCAATTCCTCCGCCAGTTCGCGGTTGGCGGCGGTGTCGTATTCCTCGCCAGCGTCCACATGACCGGCGGCGCTGGAGTCCCAAACGCCGGGATGACGATCTTTCAGGAGGGAGCGCTTTTGCAAAAAGAGTTCTCCGGCGTCGTTAAAAAGGAAGATGTGGACGGCGCGATGGAGCAAGTTATTCCCATGCACGAAGACGCGTGGCGCAGCGCCGGTGACGCGATCCTGGGCGTCTACGACGGCGAATGGTTCGGCGGGCGGAGAGGCGGCGTCCATTTCCACGTCGGGGAGGGCAAAATTAGCAAGCTTGACCCACTGCAAAAGCGATAATTCTTCCGCGCGCGCCTTGGGGTCGAACTCGCCCGCGGTGGCCGCGGCGGGCCAGTCCGGCACTTCTGTGCGCAAGAGTTTCTGGAGTTGTTTCCGTCTCTGAGAAAATCCGAGGCGAACCAGAAAAGCGTACCGCTCGGGGTGGCAGCGTGGCAGTTCGTCGTCCTTGCGCGGGACGAGTTTTAGAAAGGCGGAATCGACTTCCGGGCGCGGCAGGAAAACGCTGGCGGGAACGGTGCGCAGATATTCCACGCGGTAATGGAGCTGTACCAGAAGAGTAAGCGCACCATAATCAGCAGTCCGCGGAAGGGCGGAGAGACGGCGGGCCATCTCCTTTTGTAACATGCACAGAAATAGACATATAGGACTAGGATATCTCGTGAACTGCAGGATTAACTGGCTGGAAATATTATAAGGCAGATTGCCGAGAAACTTGACGCGCGGCTGGGCCAGGAGAGTGCGCACGTCGAATTCGAGCGCATCGGCGCGCTGGATTTCCAGGCGATCGCTCGGAAAGCGAGCGCGCACGAAATCCGCGAGCCGAGCATCTTTTTCAATGGCTAGGACGCGGGCGCCGGAGGCGAGCAGGAACTCGGTGAGAGCGCCCAAGCCGGGGCCGACTTCGACGACGTAATCGTGCTCGGTCAGCTCGGCTCGGGCCACGATCCATTGCGCGAGATTGCGGTCGTGGAGGAAATTCTGGCCAAGGGTTTTGACTGGCGAAACCCGGATCTCGCGGAGGGTGGCATCGATCTCGGAAAGCTTCATTTTGAGGCCGCTGGGCGGCCGGTGGAGCCGCTGGGAGAAGTCGGTCTATTCACAAAATCGTGTGAACAAATCACGCCGGAAGCGCTTTCTTATTCACAACTTATCAACGGCCGGAAAACGCGTTCCAGGTGGTCTCGTTTCGGTGGCGCGGGAAGTTCATTCTCGGGACGCCGGGAGCTGCCGGGCGGGCAAGAGGGCGTTCTTTTTTTTGCGGCTTTTCAGATAGGTGCGGCGCGCGTCTTTGAGCGTGACTCCTTCGAGGAAATAGGCGGTAGCTGAACGACCGAGGGCGTAGGTGCCGGCGCCAGCTACCATCCCGCAGACCACGTTTCCCCAGCCGGGGAAGAACTTGAGGACGGCTCGCGCCCCTTCCCGCATGACCATACCTGCGCCGACATTGACCCCGAGCGCAGCGACGAATTCCGTGGCGCCGCGGAGACTGCGCTCCCGGCCGGCGATGTACATGATTCCGGAGACCATGACGAGCTGGAGGGTGGTGAGAATGGGCAGATCGGCGAGCGGAATCGGCTGCGCGCCGACCGCGGTGCAGATGGCGCTAGTGGATTTGACCAGGACCTGCGCGATCTCTTCCTGCGCGGCGCGATCGCGCGAGAGGCGGATCATTTCGACGCGCGCTTCGTTCGGCAATTCCCGGGCGAGCAACGACATGAGGCGCGCCGCGCCGGGATGAGGAGTGGCAGGATCGCCGAGCCCGGCAGAGAGGGGCACTTCCAGGACGTGTCGCAAGGCGTCGCGCAATTCCGGAATGCTTTCGAGGGCGGTTTGCAGCTTCGCGCGCGCGCTGCTGGCTTCGGCGGTGCCATGACCGTAGGCCTCGGTTGTGGTCCGCGGCGGAGGGAGGAGTGAGAGGCCGATAATCCGGCCGGCGTCGGGGGAGGAGCAAGGAACTCGGGTCAGTTGGGCGAGCGTGTCGAGATCGCGGGTGAGGACTGGCCGTGGGCTGCTGCCATCGACGAGATGGAGGAAGAAATCGGCTTCCTGGCGCTGCAGTTCCTGCTCGATCTTACGCAAGGCGGGCGCGTCCGCGCCGCGGGCGTCGAGGAGGCCGACGTTGCCATGTCCGCCGACGTTTGCCTCATGCCAGCGATGGACTTCCATGAGAACGTCGCGCAGGTCGCCAGGTTCCGCGGTGGCGAAGAGGGCGGCAACGACTTCCTGGACGGGCCACTTGTGCGAGCCGGTGAGGACGAAGCGCGGCGGCCGCTGTTTAAGGAAGAGCTCTTTGAGCGGGGTGAGCTCCTGCAGGACCGGTTTTTGGATAGAGGCGGGCAGTTTGCCGAGGAAGCCTTCGAGCCGTTCGACGATGTGGAGAAAAAGAGGCGGATTCATTTAAAACGAGGCGAAAGAGTTCAGGGTTCAGGTTTCAGGCAGGGGCCGTCTTCGTCAAACTGAACCCTGAACCCTGAACCCTGAGACCTTGCCACCTCCGCCAGCGGCGGTATAACCATTTCATGCCTTTAAATCTGGAAGCTCTCTCGCGCGCTGCGAATGAAGCGCGCGGCCTGGCGATGGATGCCGTACAGGCGTCCAAGTCGGGTCATCTCGGTCTGCCGCTGGGTTGCGCGGAAATCGGCGCCGTTCTTTACGGCAATGTCTTGAAGTACAACCCGGAGGAGCCGCGCTGGATCGGGCGCGATTACTTTATCCTCTCGGCCGGGCATGGGAGCATGATGCTCTACGCGTGGCTGAACCTGAGCGGCTTCGATTTGCCGATGGAGGAGATCAAGCGTTTCCGCCAGCTGCATTCGAAGACGCCGGGGCATCCGGAGTTTTTCGAGACGCCGGGGGTGGAATGCACTACCGGTCCGCTCGGTCAGGGAGTGGGCAATGCGGTGGGAGTGGCGGTGGCGGCGAAGATGGCGGCGGCGCGTTTCAATACCGCGGAGCACATGATCTTCGACCAGCACATCATCTGCCTGGCGGGGGACGGCTGCCTGCAGGAGGGCGTCTCCGCGGAGGCGAGCGCTTTCGCGGGACACTTTGGGCTCGATAATCTGATCCTGATTTACGATTCGAACGCGGTCACGCTGGACGCGATGGCGTCGGCGACGCAGAGCGAGGATACAGGAAAGCGCTATCAGGCCTACGGGTTCGATGTGCAGAAGATCGACGGCAATGACATGACCGCGTTTCTGCGCGCCGTGAACAAGGCCAAGAAGCGCGACAACGGGAAGCCGCAGATGATCATCGCGCAGACGGTGATCGGGAAAGGCATCCCGGAAGTGGCCGGAACGGCTAAAGCGCACGGCGAGGCGGGGGCGAAGTTTGTGGACGAGGCGCGGAAAAATCTGGGCCTGCCGGAGGAGCATTACTTTGTCTCGAGCGAGACGCGGGAATATTTTGCGAAGCACAAGAAGACGCTACTGCGGCAGTACAAGCGGTGGGAAAAATCCTTCCAGGATTGGCGGGCGAAAAATCCAGAACAAGCGCAACTGCTCGACGACGCGATCGAGAAGAAGGTGCCGGCGGATCTGCTCGAGAAGGTGCCGGCTTTTCCAGCCGATGCGAAAATCGCGACGCGGAAGGCGGGCAGCGAAGTCCTGCAGACGCTCGCGCAGGCGATGCCGTTTTTGATCAGCGGGAGCGCGGATTTGCACGGCTCGACTTTGAATTACATCGAAGGCGCGGGCGATTTCACCCGCGATAATCCGCATGGCCGCAACATCCACTTCGGGATTCGCGAGCACGGGATGTGCGCGATCATGAATGGGATCGGCTATCACGGTCTCTTCCGCGCTTCCGGGGCGACGTTCCTGGTCTTCGCGGATTATTGCCGGGCGGCGATCCGGCTGGCGGCGCTGTCGAAGTTGCCGAACCTATACATCTTCACGCACGACTCGATCGGGGTGGGCGAAGATGGGCCCACGCACGAGCCGGTGGAGACGGTGAGCGGATTGCGCGTCATCCCGCAGCTGGATGTGATCCGGCCGGCTGATCCGGAGGAAACCGCGGGGGCGTTCGTGGCGGCTGCGCAGAGAATCGATGGCCCCACCTTGCTGGCGTTGACGCGCCAGGCGGTGCCGAGTTTGACCGAAATCGAGGCGCAGACGCGGCGTGAGGGCGTGGCGCGGGGCGGATATATCGCGAAACGGGAAAGCGCTGAGCTCGAGCTGATTTTGCTCTCGTGCGGGAGTGAGCTGCAACACGCGCTCGCGGCCGCGAAGGAACTGGGCGAAGGGACGCGGGTGGTTTCGATGCCGTGCTTTGAGAGGTTCGAACGCGAGACGGAGGCGTATCGCGAGGAAGTGATCCCGAGCGCCTGTCGCCAGCGGGTGGCGATCGAGGCCGGGGTGCGCGGGCTTTGGTATCGCTACGTGGGGCTGGATGGGAAAGTAGTGGGGCTGGATCGGTTTGGGCTGAGCGGGCCGGGCGATGAGGTGATGAAAGAATTCGGAATCGATGCGCAGCACGTGATCGAGGCGGTGCGGGCATTGTCCTAAACCCGGTTTTCCACTTGCTCGGATGCAGGTGGGAGACTTGCACCAATAGTGATCACTTCGCGCCGCACGATCGAGCCCGCTGCCGTGGCCACGCATTACGACGAGCTGGATCATTTTTACCGCGAAGTCTGGGGCGATCATGTGCACCACGGCCTTTGGGAGACAGGCGCTGAGACGCGCGCGGAAGCGGTCGAGCAACTGGCCGCGCTGGTGGCGGCGCGGGCGGAAGTGGCGGCGGGCACGCGGGTGTGTGATATCGGCTGTGGCTACGGGGCGACCGCTCGTTTTCTGGCGGCGCGCGGGGCGCGGGTGACGGCGATGACGATCTCTCCCGCGCAGCATGCGGTGGCAAAGAGAGAACTGGGCGGGGAGTCGAATCCGGAATTTTTGCTTGGCGATTGGCTGGAGAATGACTTGCCGGCGGAGTCGTTCGACGCCGCAATCGCGATCGAGAGCTCGGAGCACATGCAGGAGCTGGCGCGTTTTTTTGCGCAGGCCAGCCGCGTGCTGCGGAGAGACGGGCGGCTGGTCATCTGCGCGTGGCTGTCGGCGGATGATCCGGGCGCGGCGGCGCAGCGCTGGCTGCTGGAACCGATCTGCCGCGAGGGACGGATGCCGCAGATGGGGACGGTGCAGGATTACCAATCGCTGGGGGAGGGCGCGGGATTCCGTCTCGCGCGGTTCGAGGATGTGACCGGGAAGGTGGCGCGCACCTGGCCGGCGATCGTGCGGCGGCTGGCGGCGAAGATGGCGACGCGACCGCGGTATGTGCGTTTTCTTTTCAGCCCGCACGCGCAAAATCGCGTCTTTGCGCTGACGATTCTGAGGATCTGGCTGGCTTATCGGACGGGCGCGATGCGGTATGGGGTTTTCACTTTTGAAAAGTTGTGATCGCGCGCCTTCCGCGGGTCGCTAACTTCCCCGGATGGCGAACGATCTTCCGGAAATCAAAGCAGCGGAATTAAAGACACGCGTGGACGAACTGCGGAGGTTTCTTTGACGTCGCCACGCTGCAGGAACAGCTAGGCGAGCTGGAGGCGCGGATGGCGGCGCCCGATTTCTGGTCGAATCGGGACCGCGCGCAAGGCGACGTGGAAGAGGTCTCGCGTCTGCGTTCGCTGATCACGCCTTTCGGCGAACTGGAGCGCGCGACGGAGGACTTCGAGGCCCTGCAGGAACTGGCCGCGGAGGAGAAAGACGCCGCGCAACGGCTACAGGCGGAGCAGGAGATCGCGAGCGAGCATGCGCGGCTGGTGCGGAAGCTGGAGGAGTTCGAACTCCGACAATTTCTTTCGGGAGTGAACGATCGCTCGAATGCGTTTGTGACCGTGCACTCGGGCGCGGGCGGGACGGAATCGTGTGATTGGGCGGATATGCTGTTGCGGATGTATGGACGCTGGGTCGAGCGAAATGGATTCTCCTCGCAGACGATCGATATCCAGACGGGCGACGAGGTGGGGATCAAATCGGCGACGTTTCTGGTCAGCGGCGAATATGCCTACGGCTACCTGAGCACCGAGCGTGGGGTGCATCGGCTGGTCCGGATCTCGCCATTCGATTCGAATAAGCGTCGCCATACTTCGTTCGCGAGCGTGGATGTGGTGCCGGAAATGGCGGACTCG
>JBBSLZ010000203.1:0-6273 GCA_038233435.1 Chthoniobacterales bacterium | reverse complement strand
TGGCGTCATCGCGAATCCCCTTTGGCGAATAGATGTCGCCTTCCTTTACTTTCAGCAGTTTGAGAATTTTGGCGCCGTCGGTGACCTTCTGGCCCTTCACCGTGATCCGGCCCACTGTGTATTTCTGGCCTTCCTTAACCGGCATGATCAGCACAGTCCGGTTGTTGACGCGTTCCTTGCGCACCGGCCCGACCTCCGCGTCCACATAGCCGTGGTTCTGATACCACTCTCGAACGGAATCCACGTCCTGCTGGAGTTGCGCTTCATCGAGGCGCCCGGTCTTGTCGAGGAAGGAGATGATCGTCTTCGGGCGCGTCTTCATCTGCTTGCGCAGGGCACGGTCGCTAAAAGCCGTTGCGCCCGGAAACTCGACTCGGCTGATCGCTCCTTTGATGCCTTCATTAATGGTGAAGACGGCGCGGGAAGTGCCGCGGGCCTGGTTGGTATCGACCTTGAAATCGACGTCAATGTCGTTGTAGCCCTTGGCCCGATAGGCGTCGATGATCTCCTGCTTGGCGGTGCCGAGAGCGTCGTAATCCATCCGCTGGTTGATCTTTAGCTTGATCTTCTTCCGGAGCGCTTTCGCCGAGATGGCGGAGGCGCCCTGGATCTCGATCTCGTTCATGATCGCACGCGTCTGGACCGCCACGATCACCTTCACGCCATCGCCTTGCGGCTGACCGAAGATGCGCACGTTCTGAATCTGCCCGGTATTATAGAGAGTGCGGATATCCTGCTCGGCGATGCCGTTGGAATAGGTCTGGCCCACCTTGGTCCGCATCTGGGCCAGGATACGCTCGCGACTGACCGTCTCGGGACCGGTGTACTGCACCTCGATCGATTTGATCTTAACCTCTTCCACCTGAGCGGGTGCGGTCCGTGGGGCGTGCAAAGCGAAAGCGGTCGCGAGGGCGAGAGAGAGGGCGACGCGGCGCAGAGCACGATCGAGAATTTTCATAAAGGAATGGATGTTTCAGGAGGCCCCACGAGCCCGGCCTAAATGCAGGCCGTATTAGTTCGTAAGGACCGCGGCGTCGTCAAGGCAGGATTTTGCCGGGCGCGCCGGGCGGAAGCGGGAGAAGAACGCACTGCTGGGGGCTAATTCAAGAGCTGGTACCAATTATTCCGCCGCCGCGGCTCGTAGCCAGCACCTCGAATCAGGCGCTCGATCTGGGGGCCATCGAGGCGAAAGCTCGTCCCCGCGCTGCTGACTACATTCTCCTCCATCATGACGGAACCGAAATCGTTCGCCCCGTATTTCAAGGCCACCTGCCCGACCTCGGGCCCCTGCGTCACCCAGGAACTTTGCAGATTCGCGATGTTATCGAGGAAGATGCGGGCCAACGCCTGCATCCGGAGATATTCCGCCACTCCCGCCCGCTGTTTGATCTTGAGCACGGTGTTCTCGGGCTGGAACGTCCAGCAGATAAAAGCGGTAAAACCTCCGCTCGTATCCTGTTGATCGCGCAGCCGTTGCAGATGCTCGATCCGGTCCTCCACCGTCTCGACATGGCCGAACATCATCGTCGCGCTCGATTTCAATCCCTCTTCATGCGCGATCCGCATCACTTCCAGCCAACCGTCCGAGTCACACTTCAAAGGCGAAATCCGGTTCCGCACCCGGTCGACCAGAATCTCGCCTCCACCGCCGGGGATGGATCCCAGACCGGCGGCCTTGAAGGCGGTGATCACCGCGCGCAGCGGCATTTTAAAGACCTCGGCGAAATGCTGAAACTCGGGCGGACTGAAGCCGTGGATGTTGATGTGCGGATACTTGCTACGGATGTGCTGGAGCAAATCGAGATACCAATCGATCCCAAGCTTCGGGTGATGCCCGCCCTGCATCAGGATCTGCACCCCGCCCGCGGCGGTCAGCGCGTCCAGCTTTTCGTCCAGTTGCTCGTGGCTGAGCACGTAGTGATCCGAGTCCTTCTCGGTACGATAAAACGCGCAGAACTTGCAGTAAACGTTGCAGACGTTGGTGTAGTTGATGTTGCGATCAACGATGTAGGTCACGATCTCCGCGCCCTTTTCGTCATAGCTGCTCTGCTTGGCCAGATGGCGCCGCGCATCAGCCAGCGCACCCAATTCCTGGAGCGGCCAGCGATACAGCTCCAGCGCTTCCGCGGCTGAAATCCGCTCGCCAGCCAGGATCTTGTCGGTCAGGTTCCGCACAGCCAGAGCTACCATCGTGCGGCATTCTAAATGAGGACCAACCCGCGCGCACGCACATCATCTCTTCTGGCTACGCCGTGGCTGGGCTCGAGCATTCTCGCATTTGGTCTCGCCCTGCGCCTGTATCATTACGCGCGGAACCCAGCGCTCTGGCACGATGAGGCGGCCAACGTCATCAACATCCTCGGAAAATCTTTCGCCGGGTTGCTCGGGCCGCTGCGCGGTTGGGCGACCGGCCCGCCCCTTTTTCTCTGGTTGCAGAAATGCGTCACCCTCGGGCTGGGCGACAGCACCTACGCGCTCCGCCTCCTCTCCGTGCTGGCGAGCTGCGCCGGCCTGCTGCTTTTCGTCTGGCTGGCGCGGAGACTTCTGGCGCCCGCCGGCGCGTGCGCGGCGCTCTTGCTCGCGGCCTGCTCCGATCGCCTCCTCTGGCATGCCGCAGAGGCCCGCCATTATTCATCCGATTTTCTCATCGCGACGGCGCTCCTCCTCGCCTTCAGCCTAGCGAGCCGATGGGCCGTCGCGCGGCGCGCCTTTCTCTTCGCCCTCCTCGCGCCGCTGGTCATCTTTTCCGCTTACCCGGGTGTCTTCCTCTGCGGCGGACTCTGCCTGGCGCTCGCGCCAGAGCTCTGGCGAAAGCGTCGCTGGTGGGCCGCACTCGGTCTCGGAGCCACCGTGGCTCTCGCCTTCGTGGCGTTCTATTTCATCACCATCCGCGTCCAGCGCGCTCCCGAGGTGGACGCCGCCTGGGTGCAAACATTTCCTGATTGGCAACGACCCTGGACGGTGCCGTTTTGGATTCTGCGTTCCTCCGTCGGAGTGGTCGACTACAGCAGCCGGCCAATCGGCGGCCTTCTCTTATTACCAGTCGTTTTAGGAGGAGTGTTCTTCTGGCGCACCGCGAAGCGGGAACTGGTCTTGTTCCTCGTCGGCCCGCTTTTCCTCGCCCTCTGCGCTGGCCTCGTGAAGGCATACCCATACACCGGGGCGCGCACGATGGTCTTCGCGATGCCGGCGGTCTTCTTGCTGGTGGGCGGCGGCGTGGATGCGCTCCTCCGCTGGCGTCCCGGCCGGCCTTGGATTCGAACGAGCGCGCTTGTCTTAATCGCCATCCCAATTTTGGCGACCTGCGGTTTCGCGCTTTTCCGCGTCGCGGTGCCCTGGCCGCGGGCGGCGACCGCGGAGGCTTCCGCTTATGTGCTGGCGAATCGGCAGGCGGACGAACCGGTGACCGCGAACCATTGGGAATACGAATATTACTTTCGCCATCTGGGCGCTGCGTTTGCGCCTGAGTTAAGCCGCCTGGCGTCTCCGGAGAACACCTCGCGCGTCTGGGTGGTGGTGACTGGGCACGACGGCACCACGCGCGCTGCGGTCATCGCTTCCTTCCCCAAATGGCGCACCCTCAAGCGCCACGAATTTGCGCGCACTTCCGTGCTGCTGATGGTCCCGCGTTAAACTCATGCCCACCGTCCCCTTGTCTCGCTCACGCCAGGAAATTTGGAGCGACGTCCTCTGGCTGCTCGCCTTCGGCGCGCTCTCCGCGTGGTGGTGCCTGAGCGCGGCGCCACAACTCAGCGCCACCTTCGATGAACCGGTCTATCTGCGTTGCGGCCTCGATCATTGGCGCACCGGGAGCACGAACGAGCTGATGAAACTCGGCACCATGCCGCTCGCGCTCGATCTGCAAACGCTCCCGCTTTTCCTCTGGGAAAAATGGCATGGCCGCACGATTGATCCCGCGCGCGAGATCGCCTGGATTCTACCGTGGGCGCGAGCCATGACGCTGCTCTTTTGGGCATTGCTCCTCTACTACGCCTGGCGCGCCGGCCGCGCCCTGGGCGGCGTCTGGGCGGGGCGAATCGCAGTGGCGTTGATCGCCTGCGAGCCGGTCTTTCTCGCTCACGCCAGCCTCGCCACCAGCGATGTCGCCGTCACCGCCTGCCTGCTCGCCTTCTTTTTCGAGTTCCGCGCCCACCGGCAGGCGCGTTGGCCGCTGCGCGTCCTTCTTCCCGCGGCGCTCTACGGGATCGCGATGCTGGCCAAGGCATCCACGCTCATCTTTGGCTTGATCGGGATGCTCGCGATCGAACTGGAACGCGCTCTGGCCGACGGCGGCTGGCGAGCCTGGCGGCGCCATCTCGCCCTCGTCCGCCCCTTCCTGCGCGACGCCCTCGGGATTGGCCTCGGCGGATTGACCCTGACCTTCATTTACTGCGGAAGCGATTGGGCGACCGAGCCCACTTTCATCACCTGGGCGCAGACCCTCGCACCCGGCCGGCTCCGCGAATCAATGCTCTGGACCTCAGAACACCTGCGCATTTTCTCGAACGCCGGCGAAGGCCTCGTCCAGCAGATCAAACACAACATCCGCGGCCACGGCGCCTATCTGCTGGGCCAGGAATATCGCCGCGCCATCTGGTTCTATTTTCCGGTCGCGCTCACGATCAAAACCAGCCTGCCGCTCCTCCTGCTGCCACTCGTGCTCGCCTTTTGGCGGCCACGCGTACTTCTCAACTGGGCCTGCTTCGCCGCCGCCGCGCTCCTCCTGTTCAGCTTGAACAGCCGAGTCCAGATCGGGGTTCGGTTCATGTTACCGCTCCTCGCCTGCCTCTCCGTCGGGCTGGCCGCCGCGCTCGTTCAGCTCGGCCGGTCGTTAGGCGCGCGCGGCCGCTCGGTCCTGGCGGCACTCGTTAGCCTGGGCGTCCTCAGCAATGCCGTCGCCGCCTTCCGCGTCTGGCCCGAAGCGCTCTGCTACGTCAATCCCGCCTGGGGCGGCACGCGGGAGGGCTACCGTTTGATCAGCGATTCCAATTACGATTGGGGCCAGGGCCTGCTCGAGCTGGACGCCTGGCGGGCCCGGCGCGGCCTGGCCGAGGTCGACCTCTGGTATTTCGGCCTCGATCCGCGCGCCAAGGAACCACCCTTTCGCCCGGTCCTCCTGCACACCGAGGAATGGCTGCGCGGCCAGACGCCCGCCGCGGCCGTCCGCGGCCACGTCGTCGCCGTCAGCACCACCTTGCTCTACGGCTCCTACGCCAGAGGGACCGCGGCCGGGCGTGCCGCCGTTGCGCTCTTCCTCGCCCGCACGCCTATCAGCCGGACCACGACCTATTTCATCTACGATTTCCGCGACGAAAATTGAAGCCCGAGCCAGCCGAGGAGCGCGCCGATTTGGAACAGCCAAAAGCCCGGCACCATGTGCGTCATCCAAGGGCCCTTCCACCACATCAATAGGCCGATCATGCTGCCGAAGATCGTCAGCACGAGAAGATCACGCTGATACCGCGGCGCCTCGCGCAAGAGAAGCACGAGCAGATAATAGGCGGGCGCCAGCAGCGGCACGAACCAACGAATCGAGGCGGAGACACCCGAATAGTTCGTCGACGTGACCGCATAAACCAGCCAACCGCTCGCGAAAAAAGCGATCGCCCACCAGACTTCCGGCGTTTCGGCCACGCGCCGGCGCACGAGCACGAACGCTCCCGGCAGAGCGAGGAAAAGCGCAAGATCGTGCCCCAGGAATCCACGTTTTCCGAAGAGGAGATCGAGCGCATAGACCACAAAATGCCGGAGCGACTCGTGCGCCCAACGACCGGTCATATTGCCCAGGCCAAAAGGCGATCCCGGCCACGCTAGGTAAGCTGGCTGCGCATTAGCGGGCGCGAAGGTGCCGCCGAGCCGCCAGTTTAAATAATGGTGAAGCGCGAACCAGGGAAACGCCGCCGCCAGCAAAAGAAGCACACTCCGGAAACGCCGGGTGCGCCAGGCGACCAGGCCGGTTGTGCATAAAACCAGCACCGGCCCGAGCCCGAGATCGATCGTGTAGCCCGCGCCGATCAAGGTGCCGGCGGCGATCAGTTGAAGTCGTGTCCGCGTCTTGAGGACCAGCAGGAGTGCGCTGCAAAGCGCGAGCAGGAGGATGTGATTATTCACCTGCCGGGCATAAGGCAGCGCCACGGTGGCCAAAGCGAAACTGGCCGTGACCAAGAGACGCGTCCCCGTTGCCAAACTCTGCGCGCATCGATCGAGGCAAACGACCGCGACCACGTAAGCCAGGCCGCTCGAGAAAAGCGTGAGCAGGTAACAAAAGCGCCC
>JBBSLZ010000202.1:0-6288 GCA_038233435.1 Chthoniobacterales bacterium | reverse complement strand
GCTTCCTCTCTGGCGGGCGCACCTTCATTACTATTCACGATTCTTCCCGCTCGGATGATTACTACGTCAACCTCCTGATCTCGCATCGGATCAACTCCGCCATCACCCAGCGTCTCGCGGCCGGTCACGAAGCGCAGCTCGGGGTCAACTCGAACTTCGTCCAATTGAACTACGTGCGCCACACCGCCACCTGGAACATCATTAACCGGACCCTGCTTTCGACCGAGTTGTTCTACGAGGACGCGGAGGACTCGGGCGGATTCATCGACGAGCATTTCCAACGCTACGGGGGCGCGCTTTCCCTCGGCTACCAACTTACGCGCCACGTCACTCTGGGCGCCCGCTATCAATACACCCGGAAAGATTCCGATGTCTTTCTGCGAGACTATAAACAAAACCGAGTTTCAATCGACGGCACCTACAGCTTCTAAAACGGAGACCCTGGCAATTGCATGAGAAAATGGACCTGCATCTTAATCCTCGCGGCATCTCTTTCCGGACCCATCCGGGCACAGGAGACCAGCCCGCCAGCCATGATGCCACCGCCCATGCCTCAAGCCAGCGCGCCGGAACCGCCCGCGTCCAGCATGGTCATGCTGACCAACTCGATGAACGTGCTCGACGACCGGAAGCGGCTCGGGAATAACGACTTTGTCAGCTTCCGCGTAGTCGAAGATCGGGATAACGAATCGCAGCGCCTGCGGGTCAATGACAACGGGCAGGTCGAAGTGCCCTACGTCGGCCTCGTCCAGGCCTCCGGGCGCACCTCGAAGGAACTCGCTTTCACGATCAAGGCGGCCCTCGAGAAGGAATACTACTATCACGCTACCGTCATCGTGGCGGTCGATCACGTCAGCGAAAAATCCCGCGGCCGCATCTACGTCACCGGCTCCGTGCGCGGTCCCGGGCCCCAGGAAATTCCACCGGACGAATCCTACACCGTCAGCAAGGCGGTCATTCGCGCCGGCGGCTTCGGCGATTTCGCGGACAAGCGCAAGGTGCGCGTGACACGCAAGAATGGGCAGGATCTGGTCGTCGATCTAAAGAACGTGATCGAACGCGGACGCAGCGATGAAGACGTCGTCCTGCAGCCCGACGATCAAATTTACGTCCCGCAAAAGCTCGTCAATTTCTAACATGGAAGCTCCCCTGACCGAACGCCCCACCACCGCGTCGTGGACCACCTCGCTTATCACGAGGCTCCACCGCTATCGCGCGCTCCTCCTGCGCCGTTGGTGGATTCCGCTCCTCACCATCTGCATCGGACTCTTCGTGCAGGCCTGGCTCATTTACCAGACGCCGCCCTCCTTCCTTTCCACCAGCAAAATGATGCTGGCCGGAAAGCTGAACATCAGCCAGAGCGCCGTCTACAGCGAAGACAGTGTCAATTTCTACGGCACCCAGATCCAGCTCATGCAGAGCGCCGAGGTCCGGCGGAGCGCGGAAGCCCTCGTCCGCTCGACCCATCCCGAAATGCAACCGGTCCTGGTCGACATCTCCGTCACCCAAAAACCGCGCACCTCCATCTTCGATCTTCAGGCCATCGGCACCACCGCTGATTACACCCAGGCTTATCTGAACGCGGTCATGCAGAAGTATCTCGACTTCAAAAAAGGGATGCGTGAAGACCAGGGCCACAACGTCACCACCGCCATCACTGAGCAGTTAATCCAGGTGGAAAAAGATCTCCGTTCCGCGGAAGACGAAATGCTCGAATTCCAGAAACTGAACAATATCGGCTTCATCCAGGAGGAAGGAAACAGCGCCGCCCAATATCTGGTCCGGCTCAATCAGCAATTCGCCTCCCTGAAGACCGAATACGAACTCCTCGAAAAACTGGACCTCGACCAAAACCTGGACCGCGGGCCCGCTCGGAAACCCGAGACCCCGGCCACCTCCGACGGGGAAACCGCGCAGGCCGCGCCCACCGCTCCGCAAGGCATGCCCTTCTCCGATGTCGGGCCCGAAGGCGACTATCTCAAAGCCAAACAGGCGGTCCAATTGTTCACCGCGGAGCGCGACACGCTCGCGAAAGATCTGCGGCCGAAGCATCCAAAAATCATTCGCCTGAACGACGCCATCTCGAAGCAGGAAAGCCTGATCACCCTCTTCCGCGCCGACGCGGTCGAGAAGCTCGCCACCCGCCGCAACTCGATCGGCAAACAGATGGAGAATCTACAGGCCAATGTGAAGGAATGGGAAACGAAGGCGCTCGATCTCTCCCAGCGTCTGGCCCAGTTCAACCGTCTGAAAGGAAAAGTGGACCGGCTCAAGCTCCTCTATGATCGCCTCACGAATAATCTGAAAGAAGTCGGCGTCTCTCAGGTGGTGGACGGCGGCGACCAGGTTTCCATCATGGAAATGGCCACCCTTCCAGCCTCCGTTCGTCCGGGATTGCTGAAAAGCCTGCTGATTGGGTTCGGCTGCGGCGCGCTCGCCGGTATCGGCATTCTTCTTCTCCTCGATCGGATCGATGATCGGATGGCCTCCTTCGGCGAATTCCAGAATCACTTCACCGAAAACGTCCTCGGCCAGATCCCCCGGGAGAAGACCAAAGGCCGTGTCACGCTCCTGCAGCCGGAAGACGCGCGGCACATTTTTGCCGAATCCTATCGGAACATTCGGTCCTCCATCTTCTTCATGCCCTACGATGGGCCGCGCCCGAAGACGATCCTGATCACCAGCGCAGTGCCGAACGAAGGCAAATCCACCATCTCCGCGAACCTGGCCATCACCTTCGCGCTCTCCGGCGCCAAGACTCTGTTGATCGACGGAGATCTACGTCGGGGTGCGCAGCGCGAAGCCTTCGATCTCTCCAGCAAGATCGGCTTTTCGGAAGTCCTGAAAGGCGAGGCCACCTGGCAGGAAGTGATCGTCCCGACCACCTACCCGAGTCTCTTCGTGCTCCCGCGCGGCGTCACTCTTTCGCAGCCCAGCGAGCATCTGCTGCGCGATTCCACCGACCGCCTCCTACAGGAAATCTACAATCACTTCGATTACATCATCATCGATAGCTCGCCTGTGCTCGCCGCGGACGATACCACCAGTCTGGCGCCCAAGATCGACGCTACCCTCTTCGTTGTCCGCCTCTCCTACACTTCGGCTCGGCTGACCCGGAAGGCTCTCGAACTCCTTTACAATCGCCAGGTCAACGTCCCCGGCGTGATTCTGAACTACGTCGATACTTCGCTGCCGGAATATTACTACTACCAGTACTCTGAGTATTACAATACCCCGGTGTCCGCCGAAGACCGGCACGGAGTGCCAGCGCTGGAGAATCGCACCAACCGCGCCCCCGCTTCCTAGCTGCCCTCGAGCCTGCGCGCGGTCGCCGAGCGAAGCCCTGCGCGCCGGAGAGCCGCCGATGCCGAATTTCGGATATCACCTCGCCCGCGCCGAGGGCCGGATCGTCCGGGCGCTTTATGGCGCGCTCTTTTCACTGCTCCCGGCGGTGCCGCCGCCGGCGCGCCAGCTTCCGTTTGAGGTCTTCTCCTACTCTGGCGAAGCGGCGCTGCCGGAACAGGTGGCGTCCATTCGATCGCTCCTTCGTTACGCCGGGCGGCCCGCTCGTTTCACGGTCGTTTCGGACGGCACCCATACCAGCCGCAGTCTGGCCCGATTGCGCGCGCTCGATCCCGTCGTCGCCACTTCGCTCGCATCGGAATGGCTCCCCGCGGATGGGCCCGCCCCCTTCCGCGAGTATCTCGCCACCCATCCCACCGGGAAACAACTGGCCCTTATCATGTCGCTCCCGCGGGAACAGCCCGCGCTCTACCTCGACTCCGATGTCCTCTTTTTCCCGGGCGCACACGAGCTTGCTTCCCTGGGAGCGGACGCCCGCTTCCTGGCCGACTGTGGGCTCTCGGCCGACGACCGTCTTTTCCGCGCGCCCACGGAGCGGGCCGCGCCCGTGAACACGGGCGTCCTTTTCCTGACCGCGCCGCTCGACTGGAGCCAGAGCATCGAACGCTTCCTCGCTCTCGAAGGCGCACCAATCTTCTTTACCAACCAAACCATGACCCATCTGACCATGCACGCGAACGGGGTCGCGCCTTTCGATCCGCAGCAGTTCGTCCTCCAGCTCGATGATCAATTCATCTATCCCGATCGCCATGCCAGCGCTCGGATTGTGCTCCGTCATTATGTGAACCCGGTCCGACACAAATTCTGGACCGCCCTCTGGCGTTAGCCCGCGCTCTCATGGATCAACCGTCGAAACCGCTCCGCATTCTCGCGATTGTGAATCTGGCCTGGGATCCGCGCCTGGGTGCGCCGCGCGTCTGGATGGAACTGGCGGAGCAATGGCGCGCCGCCGGTCATACCGTGGAGCACTTCAGTCTCTCCGAGGCTTTTCCAAACCTCGGCGTCACCCCGGTCACCTTTGCCGTCCGGCAGCTCATCTTCATCCGCAAAGCGGCCGCTTACGTGCGGGCCCACGGGCACCGTTTCGACGTCATCGATGCGCTCATTGGCACCTTGCCCTACTCGAAAGAGGCGCTCGGCTTTCGCGGCACGCTGGTGGCGCGCTCGGTCGGACTTTATCTGCTCTACGATCGCTTCGAGCAGGCTCTGGCCGAGCGGGCGCCCCGGCGCTCGGAAGGCAAGCTGCTCGGCCGGCTCCTCTATGGCTTCGCCCGGCGGCGCCTCCTGCACGCTTCCGACCGCGCCGTCCGCCACGCCGATGTGTTGAATGTGCCTAACGAGTCTGAAGCCGCTTTTTTGCGCACGGAGATAGAAACCAGGGCACGCATCATCGTGCAACCCTACGGCCTGGCGGAGGACCGCCGGCGTGCCCTGCAGGATAGCGCCGGCACGGTTCCTCTCCGGCTGGCGCAGCAACGGGTCTGCTTCCTCGGCATGTGGAGCCCGCGGAAGGGCGCCCTCGATTGGCGGCAGATCATCGCGGAAGTCCGCGCGCGTCTGCCCGCCGCCCAGTTCCGCTTCCTCGGGACCATGCGCGAGGCGGCCGCCATCCGGGCCGAACTCGGGTGGAACGGGGAAACAGGCCTGGAATTGATTTCGGATTTCCAACCGGACGAGCTGCCCGCGCTCCTGAGCGATTGCACGGTGGGAGCGTTCCCCAGTTACGTCGAAGGCTTCGGTTTGGCGGTGATCGAACAGTTGGCGGCCGGCTTGCCGGTGATCGCTTACGATACCGCGGGGCCGCGCGATATCCTGCAGGGCGCATTTCCCGAGGCGCTCATCCCGAGCGGCGATACCACCGGATTCGCCGCCGCGCTCTGCCGGGTCGTGACGCTCGAGTCCGCCGCCTATCAGGAACAAGCGCGCCGCAGCATCGAGGTGGCCTCCGCTTATTCCTGGCCGAAAATCGCGCGTGAAACCGCCGAGATCTATCGCCAGATGGGCCAGGAATCGAGCCGGCCCACGGTCTTCGTCCAGCCTTTCGGAGTCGGCTCGCCAGGAGGTGGGCCGCGGATTTTGCGCGCTTTGCTGGAAGGAGCGCCCTTGCCCTGGCGCAGCCTTTGCACTTCGCCGGAGTGCCCGCCTTCTCGGGAGCACGAGATCCATCTTCCCAGCCGGCCGTTCTGGGGCCGGATCGAATACACGCGCCTGGCCAGCCTCCCCCACAGTTCCCGCCGCCTCTTCAAACGCGCCTTCCGCCGCCGGCTCCGCGCCGCCTGCGTGAAGTTGCGCGCCCGCGCCATCCACGTCATCCCGCATTCCGGGCTGGACTTCGCCGAGGCGCAGGCGGTGGCGCGCCAACTGGAGATTCCATTTTTACTCAGCTTGCACGACGACCTTGCCTATACCGCTTTGGAACGGGTGCCGCCCGTGGAATTAGAGGCCGCGATGGGCGCCGCCTGGCAGGAAGCCGAAGCGTGTTTCGTGATCTCGGAGGCGCTCGGGCGCGAGTATTGCCGCCGCTATGGGAAACGCCCGTTTCGGGTCGTCACCGATGGTATTGAACAGGTCTCGGAGCTGCGGCCCCGGCTGGCGACGGACCGGCTGCGCATTTATTTCATGGGCTTGTTCCACCGTGGCTATGAGCGGAATCTGCGCGCGCTCCTGGCAGCGATCGATCTTTTGGAGCGTCGCCAGCCGGGCGTGCAGGTGAGCATGACGCTGCGTTGCGAACACGTGCGGCCGCAGGTTTTGGAAGGGGTTAAATCAGTCACCGTTTTGCCTTTTGCCGATGAAGCTCAGGTCCAGCGCGATCTGGAAACGGCCGATCTGCTTTACATGCCACTGCCGTTCGGCGACGAGCACGCTGGTTTCGCGCGTTATAGCCTCTCGACCAAGATGGTGACTTACGTCGGGAGCGGTTTG
>JBBSLZ010000201.1:0-6332 GCA_038233435.1 Chthoniobacterales bacterium | reverse complement strand
GCGGGCGTGCCGGCGACGGCTTGGGAAATGGCGCGGGTGCTGGAGCATTCTTTTCAATTTTTCCGCCGCACGCAATTGCAGGAGATGAGCGTGGACGGAAAGGTGCGCGCTTTGTCGAAATTGCTGCGGGATAATTTCGGCTTCGTAATGCAAGGCGTGGGCGTGGTGGTGCCGATCTTTGCCACCTACGATGCCGGACCGGAAGCGGGGGCGCGGCTGTATTTTTACGATGCGATGGGGGCGAACTTCGAGGTGGCGGAATATGCGGCGACGGGTTCGGGTTCGCCGGCGGTGCGGGGCGTTTTGCATTATGAGAATCAATGGGGGAAAAAGCCGCTCGCGAAATTGACTGAAGACGAGGCGGTGACGCTGGCGCTGCGCGCGCTCGATACCGCGGCGGAGTCGGATACGGCGACAGGGGGGGTGGACCGGAAGGCGCGTATTTTTCCGGTGTTGAAGATCGTTTCGGCGGCCGGGATCACGACTCTGGCGGAGAAACAGATCGCGGCACTTTTTAAGAAGGGAGTGGCGTGACGGAGGAGCCTTATCGGTGGATGGAGGCGATCGCGAATCGGCGCGATTACGTCGAGACGCAACTGGCGAGCGGGAGTCCGATCGTGGCCGTGAGCTTCCGGGATGGGATTCTTTTCGTCACCCTCGGCCGGAGCCGGCAGAAGGTGTTCGAGATTTACGATCGGATCGCGATGGGTGCGATCGGGCATCCGGGGGATATCGAGCGGTTGCGGATGGCGGCGATCGAGCTGGCGAGCACGGAGGGTTTTACGCGTTCGGCCGCGGACGTGTCGCTGCGGCGGCTGGCGTATTATTCGCTCAGCCCGGTTTTGAAGGCGGCCTTCGAGCAAGTCTTTGGGCCACCTTATCTGGCGCGGATGCTCTTCGCGGAGATCGGGGAGAAACCGGACGATGATCTGTTTCTGCGGATCGATTACGATGGCGCGATCGCGCTCCAGGGCGGTGGCCCGGGAGAAGGGCGCGAACAATTTGGCGTCTTGGGCGGAACGCAAGAGGCGGCGGCGGCGATGGAGAAATTCCTACGCGAGCGGCACGAGCCGGGTGGGACGCTGGCGCGCGCGTTGGCGACGGCGGTGGACGCTTGGACGGTGGGGCAACTGGCGCTGGCGACGGACGGCGTGGGAGTGGCTGCACCTTCCAAAACAGCGCTGGCCGAGGAGCGGGAAAAGCAGCTCCTTGAACGCGGAGTGGAAGCGGCTCTGCTGGAGCGCGGGGGGAAGTATTCGATTCGCTATCGGCCGCTGAGCGAGAAGGAATTGCGGGCGGTGAGCGATTCGTAGCGGATCGAATGAGCGATGACGACGCGCGAAGATCGTTGGCAGCAGGGTCTGGCGTGGGGCGGGTTGCTTCTGATGATAGCGGCGGTGGTCTGGTGGGAAATCCTGCCGCGCCCCTCGCGGTCGGCGGTCGGTCGGGCGGAGACGCTGGAGGGACCGATTACCGGGGTGATCATCGACGCGGGCCACGGCGGGAATGATTCCGGGGCACTCCGGGCGAGCGTGCTGGAGAAGGATCTGACTCTGGATGTGGCGCGACGGCTGGAGGTGCTCCTGCGCGGCCAGGGCTTGAAGACGATCTTGACGCGCCAGGGAGACGAGACGGTGTCGTTAGGCCAGCGCGCCGCGGTGGCGAACGAGGAACGCGATTGCGTTTTCGTGAGCATTCATTTTGACGAAGGAGCGCGGGCGGCGGCGACGGGAGTGCAGACTTTCTATGCCGCTCGGCAAAAGCCGGCCAAGTCGCTCGCGACGCGCTGGCTGCCCTTTTTGCAGCCGGTTTCGAACGCCCCGAATAACCTGGAGAGCCAGAGCCTGGCCGGCTTCGTGCAGGCCGCCGTGACCGCGCAGACGCAGATGCTGGATCGGGGGACGCGCGCGGAGCAATTCTATGTGGTGGCAAACGTCCACCATCCCGCCGTGCTGGTGGAAGGCGGTTTCCTTTCCAACGATGCGGACATCGCGAAACTGACGACCGGCGAGTACCGGCAGAAGTTGGCGGGAGCGATCTGCGATGCGATTATGCGCTATCGGAAAATCGCGGGGCAAGAGCAGGCGAGCCGGGCGGCGGAGGAACCGGGAGCCTGAATAGAGACCGGCGTGGAACGTCGAAGGAAGACTGAAATGAGAGCGATCGTAATCATGCTGGTGGGCGGGATTTTCTTTCTGGCGGGGTTAAGCGGGAAGGCGGATCCGGCGGTGGCATCGGTCCAGCAAACGCTAAAGGAACAGGGATTCTACTACGGGAAGATTAGCGGAACGAAGGACGCGGAGACGACGGCGGCGATTCGGCGATTCCAGATTCGAAACGGGCTCCAGATCAACGGTGAACTCAATGCGGAAACGCAGAAGTCTTTGGGACTAAAGCCGGGAACTGTGAGCCCGCGCAGTGCGCCCGCTCCGCCGGTGCCGGTCACGCCACGAGGTCCGCAGCCGCCGACGACTTCGCCCGACACTTCGGATCTACGGGATGATGGGCCAATTCCGGAAGACGATGGCTATTTCCGCGGAAATCCTCCGCCGCCGAGCCCACGCGCGGGCGAGGGCAGGCTTTTCGAGGGCACACCCTACGACGGCGCGGACCCCGCGGTGCAACAGCAAGTCATTGCCGAAGCGCAATCGCGGCTGGCGCGGCGTGGTCTTTATCGCAGCGGCGTGGATGGCGTTTACGGGCCGGGGACGGCGTTTGCGCTGCGCGCCTTCCAAGCTCGCTTCGGGCTCGTCCAGTCGGGGGTGCTGGATGTGGAAACGCTCGCCACTCTCCGCCTCCTCCCGGAGCAGACGGGCGGTGACCGGAGGGGTCCCCCACGGGGCCGGGTCTATCGGCGATATCCGCCCCGCTTTTCGCCAGGGGGCGAACGGATTTATATACCGCGGTAGAGCGCCCGGGCCGCGCTACGGTTTCGGGTTGTCGAACTGGAGCGATTGGATTTCGGCGAAGACGGTGCCGACGAAGACCTGGGCTTCAATGCGGAGGACGAGCCGATCGGCATCGTTCGAGAGCCAGACGGTGGCGTTCTGGAATTTTTTGTGCGGCACGAGCTGACGTTGCTCGTTAATCTTGCTCAGTTTTACGTCGAGTTTGATGGCGTCGTACCTGCCGGTGGGCACTTGCAGGCGCTCGCGGCCGACGACGGTGACGGTGCAAAGGTAGGAGGAAGTGGCGGGGTAGACGACGACGCGGAGGACGGCGCCATCTGCCAGCGGCTGGCTGCGGAGAATGAGCAGGGCGGAAAGGACGCTCTGCGCGTTTGGGAAATCGAAATTCCGCGCGGTGGTTTTGAGCGCGCCTTCTTTCTGCTCGTCGCGCTTGCTGGCGACCTTGCCGGGAGAAAAGGTGACTTCGGTGGTGACCTCTTTATTACGAAACTTTTCCACTTCCCGAACCAGGACCGGGCGCAGGGTGGTGGCGTCGGCAAGGGCGTGATGACGGAGATCGTACTTCCAGAGGGCGCGGGCGAGGCCGGCGGTGCCACCAGTGGCGGCCAGTTGGAAGCGACCGTCGCCCAATTTTTCGAAGCGCGTAGCGATGGTGGCGGCGGTGATGCCGCTCCAGCCAAAGTTGTAACGAGCGCGGAGCGCCCGCGGCTCGGGTTGCGAACCGGGAAGGAGCGGAGTCACCGTGGCCTCCCACGGCTCGGCGCGGGCGATCGCGGCGAGGAAGAGGAAGAGCCCGACTAAAGCGAGGCGAGGGAAGCGGCGGTTAGGGAAGATGCTCACGTTCTGAGATGGAAACGAGCCCGCCCCTCGACGAGATGCCCTCCAAACAGAAACACACGCGGGGACGCCGCGTGTGTCTCAAATTTAGGAGGTGGGAAAACGGGTTAGGGCTTTTTGGCCGGCGCCGCGGTGGCTTTGGTGGCGGGGCTAGAGGCGGCGGCCGCGGGAGCTTCCGGAGAAACCCGGCCCGGCTTGTTCAGTGCGGTCACAATGGCGTCGGTGAATTCGACCTCATCTTTCGAATACATGAGGAGCGGGACGCCGTTCAAGCTCATGCCGGACTTGTCGAACACGAGATCGAGGCCCTTCGTTTTGACCTCGTCCATGACAATGTCGGTGATCTCTTTAACAATACCTTCGCGCATCCGGAGGGCCTGCTCCTGGAGCTGGCGTTCGCGGGTCTGGCGGAATTCGTTAATCTCTTGCTCCATCTTTTTGATGCTGGAGATTTTCTCGTCGCGCTCTTTGGCCTTGGCGCTTTTCGCGTCCGCACTCAGCGCCGGCGCTTCGAGCTGCTGATTGAGTTTGTTGATCTCATCGAGCGCTTTTTTGTAGCTCTCGGCGCGCTCGTCGTACTCTTTCTTGGCGGCGTTCTTGGCCTCGTTGATCTTGGCCTCCGCGTCCTTGGTTTTGTTGTATTCCTTAAAGGCGCGGTTCATATCGACCGTGCCGATCTTGACGGCGCCTTGGGCGAAAGTGGAAATGGGCAGCGCCAGAGAGGCGAGCAGGGCGAGAGAGAGGAGCTTTTTCATAAAGGGATGTAAAAGAGGTAATTGGAGAGGTTATAGACTCTGCGGGGGGTTATTCGTTCAAAATTGATAGCCGACATTGAAATTAAATTTGCCATTTTTGCTATTATTCCCGCCGGTCTCGATCGGGAGACCGTAGTCGAGACGGAGGGGACCGATCGGCAGATCGAGGCGAATACCGACGCCGACATCTGAGGCGGCGCGTCCACCGATGTTAAAGGCTTTCGGTTCCACAAAGCCGACATCATAGAAGACCGCGGCGCGCACTTTTTCGATGATCGGAAAGGTAAGTTCGACCGTGGCGCGGGCGAGGCTTTTGCCGCCCAGCGGCTCGCCGTTGAAGTCTTTTGGTCCCACATCGCGGTAATTGAAGCCGCGCAGATTATTGGCGCCGCCGAGGAAGAGACGGTCAAAGATGGGGACGCGATCCCCGCTGCCCCAAGTGTCCACGCTGGCGATCTCGCCGTTGAAGAGCAGGATCAAATCGTAGGGAAGATGAAAATATTGCGATGCTACCAGATTAAAGCCGAAGATCTGGGTGTTCCCGCCGAGGAAACCGCCCGCGACGTATGGGGTGAGGATGATGCGCTTGCCGGTCCGGGTGAGGAAGGGGTTATCCGTTGTATCGTAAACGAGGCTGGTCGTGACGACGCTCTTCGAGCGCGTCCCAGCCTCCAGACCGATGAGCGGGGAGACACTCTGCGAGACGTTGAAAATCTCAATGTTCTCCAGCCGATACTCGACGCTGGCGGAGAGGAAGCGGCCGATCCCGCGCCGGGCGTTGACGGAAAAGCCGTAGTTCCGCTGATCATAAACGGAGCTGAGAAAACTGGCCTCAGTGTAGAACACCTGTCCGCCGACCGAGAGGCGTCGATCGAGAAAGTAGGGTTCGGTGAGAGAAATGATCACGTCCTTCCGACTCGTTCCCAACTGGAGACGGGCGCGGAATTTTTGCCCGCCGCCGGTGAAGTTCGGCCAGTTCCAGAGGTCGAAGTTGCCCTGGGTTAATTCCACGAAACCGAGAATGTCATCCACCGTGCTGAAGCCGGCGCCGAAGTTGAGCGAGCCGGTGCGTTTTTCCTCCACCTGGACGGTGAGATCTTTCCGGCCGGGGACGCCGGTGTCCTCGGGGTAAGTCTCGACCCGCGAGAAGTAGCCGAGGTTATCGAGACGCTTCTTGCTCGTCTCGACCCGGGTGGTGCTGTAGACGTCGCCCGGAGCGATCAGTATTTCCCGCCGGATCACTTTATCCTTGGTGCGGGTGTTGCCGACGATGTTGATCCGCTGGACGAAGGACTGGCTGCCTTCTTCGATCGTGTAGGCCACGTCGATTTGGCTCTGCCCACGTGGAATGCCTTGCGGCGAAACGACCAGATCCACGTAGCCGCCGGACCCGTAGGCGTCCGCGATGGCCTTGGCGTCATCGCGAATCCCCTTTGGCGAATAGATGTCGCCTTCCTTTACTTTCAGCAGTTTGAGAATTTTGGCGCCGTCGGTGACCTTCTGGCCCTTCACCGTGATCCGGCCCACGGTGTATTTCTGGCCTTCTTTTACCGGCATGATCAGGACGGTCCGGCCGTTGATGCGTTCTTTGCGGACGGGGCCGACCTCGGCATCGACGAAGCCATGGTTTTGATACCACTCTCGGACGGAATCCACGTCCTGCTGGAGCTGCGCTTCATCGAGACGCCCGGTTTTGTCGAGGAAGGAGATGATCGTCTTCGGGCGCGTCTTCATCTGCTTGCGCAGGGCACGGTCGCTAAAAGCCGTTGCGCCCGGAAACTCGACTCGGCTGATCGCTCCTTTGATGCCTTCATTAAGGGTGAAGACGGCG
>JBBSLZ010000200.1:0-6333 GCA_038233435.1 Chthoniobacterales bacterium | reverse complement strand
GCAGGCGGTTTTCGTTGGCCGACTGTTTTTGTCTTCATTTCCGGGCCTCTAGCTGGGCAGCGGAAACCGCCGCGTGATCTCGCGGACTTTGTTGTGGACGGCTTCGAGAGCCTGCGCGTCTTCGCGTTTTTCGAGGGCTTCGTTGAGGAGGTCGGCGATGTCGAGCATCTCTTCTTCTTTCATGCAGCGTGTCGTCACTGCCGGTGTGCCGACGCGGATGCCGCCGGGTTTGAAGATGGGCAGGGTGTCGAAGGGGATGCCGTTTTTGTTCACGGTGATGCCGGCTTTATCGAGGACTTCCTGGGCGATTTTTCCGTTGAGGTCTTTCGGGCGGAGATCGACGAGCATGAGGTGGTTGTCGGTGCCGCCGGAGGTGATGCGGTAGCCGTTCTTGGTGAGGCCGGCGGCGAGGGCTTTGGCGTTGAGGACGACCTGGCGCTGGTAATCGCGGAAGCCGGGCTGGAGGGCTTCGTGGAAGCAGACCGCTTTGGCGGCGATGACGTGCATGAGGGGGCCGCCCTGGATGCCGGGGAAGACGGTGCCGTCGATCGCTTTGGCGTGTTCTTCGCGGCACATGACGATGCCGCCGCGCGGGCCGCGCAGGCTTTTGTGCGTGGTGGTGGTGACGAAGTGGGCGTGCGGGATGGGGCTCGGATGCTGGCCGCCGGCGACGAGGCCGGCGATGTGGGCCATGTCGATGAAGAGGAGCGCGCCCACGCTATCGGCGATCTGGCGGAGGCGCGGGAAATCGATGATGCGCGGGTAAGCGGAGGCGCCGGCGGTGATCATGGCGGGCTTGGTTTCTTCGGCTTGTTTGGCGAGGGCGTCGTAATCGATCTGCTCGGTCTCGACGCTGACTCCGTAGGCGGCGACTTCGTAGAATTTTCCGGAGAAATTCGCGGGATGGCCGTGGGTGAGGTGGCCGCCGTGGGCGAGGTTCATGGCGAGAATTTTGTCGCCGGGTTTCAGGACGGAGAAGTAGACGGCCATGTTCGCCTGCGCGCCGCTGTGGGGCTGGACGTTGACGTGTTCGCAATCGAAGAGCTTCTTCGCGCGATCGATCGCGAGTTGCTCCGCGACGTCGACGTTTTCGCAGCCGCCATACCAGCGTTTTCCGGGGTAGCCCTCGGCGTATTTGTTCGTTAGGCAACTGCCTTGCGCTTCCATGACGGCGCGGCTGGTGAAGTTCTCGGAGGCGATGAGTTCAATGCCTTCGCGTTGCCGTTTTTCTTCGGCCTGGACGACGTCGTAGATCTCGGGATCGACTTTGCGGAGGCCGCCGGAGGGGGTGGGATGAACGGAAGCGGTGGAGGATGGGGTGTCGGCCATGGGGTATGAGGAGCTTCCGCCGGTGCGCGCTGACACCGGAGGGGCGGGTTCGGTTTCTTCTATGAATGCGAGGACACTGGGTAAAGCGTTTTTGATCGTGTGCGCGCAGGTGACGTAAACGTCGCGCCCGGAGCCGATCGGGTCGGGCACATCGCGCCAGCCCATCTCGCCTTCGAACTCGCGGAGGAGGTACGCTTTGTCCATGCTGTGCGGGAAGAGCATGTGCATGCTCTCGAGGTGGGCGCCGGTCATGGCGAAGATGTGGGTGGCGCGATCGACCAGAGTGGCGGTGAGCGGCTGGCTGCGGAGGGCGCTAATGTCGACGCTGTTGGCGCGTAACACTTCGACGGCGAAGAGGCTGGGCGGTTGTCCGCGGACGGCGTTGACGCCGGCGGAAGCGACTTCGATGTCGCGCCGATGGCCGAGCAAACGGCGGAAGAGGCCTTCCGCCATCGGGCTGCGGCAGATGTTGCCGGTACAGACGAAAAGGACGTTTTTCACAGGGAGATACCGGCCGGGAAGGCGCGGTTCGGCAAAGTAAAATCAAACGGTATCAAGTCAATCTGGCGAGGCGCGGGCGGCTAAAGGACGAGCCGGTAGAGCAGACCGGCCAGTCCGCTGGCGAGGATGACGAGGACGACGTCCCATTTCCATTTTATTAAACCGAGGAAGGCGATGGAGGCGAGCGCGAGGGCGAACCAATCGACCGTTTGCGGAGTGGGCACCAGGACGTGCCAGCCGAACCAGACCGCGAGGTTCAGGATGACGCCGACGACCGCGGCGGTGACGGCCGCGAAGGCGGCGCTGAGTTTTTGATTTCCGCGAAGACGCTCTAGGTACGGCGCCCCAAGGAAAATCCAGAGGAAGCAAGGCGTAAAGGTGGCCCAAGTGGTGATGAGCGCGCCGAGGGTGGCCGCGAGCAATGGCGGAAGCGCGCCGGGTTGATTCCAGCCGCCCATGTAGCCGACGAATTGCAGGACCATGATGAGTGGGCCGGGCGTGGTCTCGGCGAGGCCGAGGCCGTCCATCATCTGGCCGGTTTGAAGCCAGCCGTGTTGCTCGACGGCCTGTTGGGCGATGTAGGGCAGGACGGCGTAGGCGCCACCAAAGGTGACGACGGCGGCTTTGCTAAAGAAGACGCCTTCGCGAACCCAGGTGCTCTCCCAGCCTAACGAGAGGCCGACGAGCAGGATCGGCAGCCACCAAAGGGTGAACCCGAAGGCCGCGACGAGGAGCGTGCGCCGAAGGGACGGACGGGCGGGTTCGGTTTCGAGTGAGGAGTCAGCGCTGGTCGGAGGCCGGAAGGGAGTTTTCCAAAGGAAGCCGAGGAGCAACGCGGCGAGGACGACGACAGGGAAGGGGAGTCGCAGGGCGAAGAGAGCGAGAAAGGCGAGCGCGGCAAGGGCCCACATGATGGGGTTGCGCAGCGCTTGCGGCCGATGCGAATGACGGCCGCGGCCACGATGGCGAGGACGGCTGGTTTTAAGCCGTAAAAGATGGCGGCGATCCACGGGACCTTGCCATAGGTGACGTAGATGACGCTCAGGCCCCAGAGGATGAAAACGGAAGGCAGCACGAAAAGCGCGCCGGCGACGAGCCCGCCGCGGGTGCGATGCAGGAGCCAGCCGATGTAGATGGCGAGTTGTTGCGCTTCCGGACCGGGGAGGAGCATGCAGAAATGGAGCGCGTGCAGGAAACGCGGCTGGCTGATCCAGCGGCGTTTCTCTACGAGCTCGGTCTGCATGATCGCGATCTGGCCGGCGGGTCCGCCGAAGCTGATGAACCCGAGCTTGAGCCAGAAGCGAAAGGCTTCGCGGAAGGTAGGCGTGACGAGCGGCGCGTCGCCTGATGAATCCGGCGGCGCGGTGGTCGCCGGGCGGTTCATTTATTTGGCGCGATGCTCGGCGCGCACGGTGAGGGCGATGCCGCCGCGGGCGGAGAACTCGGCGGTGACGCTGGCGCTTCGCGGCGCGCAAGCGGCGACGAAGTCGTCGAGGATGCGGTTGGTGACGGCTTCATTGAAAGCGCGCTCGTTGCGGAAGGAGGCGAGGTAGAATTTGAGCGATTTGCTTTCGACGCAGAGCTTCGCGGGGACGTAATCGATCACGATCTGCGCGAAATCCATCTGGCCGGTGACGGGACAGAGGGAGGTGAAGTCGGCGGTCTCGAAACGGATGGTGTAGGGGCGTTTGGCGGGTGAAGGGACGGTCTCGAGGCGCGCTTCGCTCGGTGAGGCAGGGAGGCTGGCTTCGCTACGGCCGAGGAGGGTAAGTTTGGTTTTCCCAGTCTTCATACTTGCCTCGTGCTCCTGCTCGTAATCGTGCTCATACTCGAATTTGAAGAAGCGAGCACGATTACGAGCACGAGCAAGAGCAGGAGGAGAATCAATCGGGCAAGCGCAACATTGGATTGTTGAGCGCGCGTTCGCGGTCACCGGGCTTGTTGTAGTTCCAGTAATCGACTTTTAGGTTGCGCTTCATTTTGAGATGGCTGCCATCCGCGGCTTTCCATTCACGCAGGAGATGCGGCGGATCACGGTCGAGCGTGAAGAGGTCTTTGCCGCCCGCGTGGTCGACGGCCACTTCGATCGCGCGGTCGCCGGTTTGGAATGACACTTTGGCGGGCGCGAATTGGAAGGTGTCTTTTTTCGATTTGATGACGGTGCCAGCAAGCTGGATTTCGAATGGCTCGGGTTTACCGAAATCGATCGTGCGGACGAGCCAGGGGAGTTCGTCGTAGAAGTAGCCGTTGGCGGGCGGGGTGAGGTCTTCGCTGCCGCGCGCCATGCCATCCCAATACGTGCGCCATTCGTAGATGAACTTCCCGCCTTCGCGGCGCGCCTCTTTGTAGGTGTTGCCGCAACTGTCGTTGCTGGTGAGAGAAAATTTGGCGAGCTGGGCGTTGTCGATCCGCCAGAAATTTGAGTGCATCTGCTGGTAGACGTAGAGGCCGGTGGGGATGTGCAGAATCTGGTTCATCTTCAACACGGGGACCACGCCGTCGCGCTTCCAGTCGTCGGGTTTGACGGCTTGCGCGGGGTCGAACGGCTCGCGGACGAGGATGTGGATCACGTCGGCGGGATGCGGCTGGCCGTAGCGGGTGATCTCGCCGCCATAGAGGCTGAATTCGGCTTTGCCGTCGTTCCAGTAATGATCGTTTTGGAGGAGGGCAGGGGAGAACTGGGCGGAGGCCGTGGTGACAAGGAGAACGAGGAGAAGAAGGAAGCGATGGAGCACGGGGAAACGTCGAACGCTGAACGTCAAACGTCCAATGTTTGAATTCAGAGGAGGGCGGTCGCTGCTTTGTCCTGATTCGACGTTGGACGTTCGGCGTTCAACGTTCGACGTTCCTAGCAATGAACGAGGTGAACGAAGGTGACGCAGAAGTTTCGGAACAGGAAGAGCCCCACGCGACCGGCGTGGCCAATCCGGCGGCGATCGATCTTTTCGCCTTCGATGCGAAGACGGACGAGGTGCTGCTGGTGATGAACGAAACGCGGCCGTGGGACGGATCTGACCGGCGGCTACATCAGTTGCAGGAGAAATTTAACGCTTACGTTTCGTTCCTGCTCGACGGGGAAATGGTGACGGAGCATCCCGAGCTGGCGGGCAAGAAAGCGCGGATCGAATTGCACACCACCGGGATGCCGGATGAGCGGGCGGTCGAGTTGCTGGGCTTGGTCCACGACCAGCTCGTCTTGCAGGAGATCAAGATGGAAGTGGTGGTGGCGGAGGCGGGCGGCTGCGGGGAAGGGTGCGCCTGCAGCGGCGAGGCCTAAGAGCGACTTCGCGAAACCCCGGGGGACCAGACTCGGCGGTTTGGAAACCGCCGCTCCTTGAGGGGGTCAGTATTTTATAAAAGAGACGACGGGGATCGTCTCGAGTTTAGCGCGGCCGTGGAGGAATTCGAGTTCGATGAGAAACTGCGCTTCCACCAGTTCGCCGCCGACTTTTTTGATCAACGCGACGGCGGAGGCGGAGGTGCCACCGGTGGCGAGAAGATCGTCGATGAGAACGATGCGCTCGCCGGGCCGGACGCTATCGATGTGCATCTCCATTTCGGCTTCGCCGTACTCGAGAGTGTAGGCGGCGCTTTCGCACTTGTAGGGGAGTTTGCCCTTCTTGCGGATTGGGACGAGGCCGAGCCCGAGCTCGTAGGCGACGGCGGAGCCGAAGAGAAAGCCGCGCGCATCGATACAGACGATTTTATCGATCTGCTGTGCTCTGCAGCGTTCCAGAAATAAATCGATCGCCGAGCGGAAGAGGGGGCCGTCGCAGAGTACCGGGGTGATATCTTTGAAGACGATGCCTGGCTTGGGGAAGTCGGCCACATCACGAATCGCAGCGCGGATTTTGGCCAGGTGGTCATCACTCATGGCGGCGACGGTAGCGGGTCTGGTGGCGCGGTCAATGAGGACGGACGGGCACGAGAACTCTGGGAAAAAAGAAATTGGAGGCATGGGGATTCGAACCCCAGACATCCAGCTTGCAAAGCTGGCGCTCTACCAACTGAGCTATGCCCCCGGTTGGAACTGCGGATTGTAGAACGCGAAAAGCGGAAAGCAAGTTAGTGAGCACGATTGTCCCGTGTTTGATCGGTGGGAAAGCCGCTGTTTCAGGGGGATTTCCCGGCATTCGACAGGCGGACGCCTGTCGTCCGCACAACCGGGACGGCCGTGCTATAAAAAAAATGCCGGACGGCAATTAAGCCGTCCGGCATTTTAGAGTCAGCAAATCTCTGAAAACTGAATTGTGCGCTACCGTTTCGTGTCTCTCTGAGCCTCGACGCGTTTCCTTGTCGGAGGTCTTTACGGCATGTCTGAAATCCCGAAGGATTTCAGGGTTAGCCGTCGACCTATTCAATCACGCTTTTGAAAGAGCAAGCTCTCTCGGAGGTGATGAATTTCTCCTTAGAAAGGAGGTGATCCAGCCGCAGGTTCCCCTACGGCTACCTTGTTACGACTTCATCCCAGTTACCGCTCATAGCGTAGGGCGCGGCCCCCCT
>JBBSLZ010000199.1:0-6385 GCA_038233435.1 Chthoniobacterales bacterium | reverse complement strand
GCCGCGAGCCGTTTCCGGGAGTTAAAGCGCCCCGGAGGAATCATCCTCACGACCGATGTGGATACGCTGCCAGCGCGAGATTGGATCGCACAGACGGCGTGGGAAATAGCGCGTGGCGTGGACGGAGTGGGGGGCCGGATCACGCTGGCCGCGAAGGAACGTGACAATTTGCCGGCAGGAGTGCGGCGATTTTTCCTGCTGGATATCGGCTACCGGCGCGCGCTGGAGGAGATGCGCGCGCTTTACGCTCCAGACGAGCACGATCCTTTTCCGCGGCATCATCAACATTTTGGCTCCAGCCTGGCGGTGACGGAAGCCGCCTTCACGGCAGCGGGCGGGATGCCGCTGGCGCGCAGCTCGGAAGATGTGGCGCTTTACCGCGCGGTGCTGGCCAGCGGAGGGAAGTTCCGCCACAGTTTCCGCGTGCAAGCGACCACCTCCGCGCGCTTTGCCGGGCGCGCCCGTGGCGGATTGGCCGACGCGCTGGCCGATTGGGAGCGCCAATACCAGACCGGAGAGGCTGGCCTGGTGGAATCCGCGGCCGCGGCTGAAGACCGGCTGGCCAGCTGGGGGCTGCGGCGCCGGCGGCTTCCGACCGCCGCCGTTCCTCCGGAAACGCCTAACCAGCCGTCGCCGGCCGAGGCGGAACCAATCGCGGACACCCTCCGCCAGCTCCGCGCACGCAATGCCGCCCTCCGCGTCATGACCTTGGAAGAACGCTTGCTCGACGCCGGGCAGCGGCTGGAAATCGCGCTCGCGGCATGATCGACCGTTGGACTCTGCCGGAAGCTGCGGCGGTGCCGTTGACGCCGATGGAAGCGTTGCTGGAATGGGGCCCCGTGCTGGTGCTGGCGCCGCATCCGGATGATGAAGCGCTCGGTTGCGGTGGCTTGATTGCCGCCTGGCGGTGTGCGGGTGTGCCGGTGGAAATTGTCTGGCTGACGGATGGCCGCCATTCACATCCGAACTCGCGCGCTTATCCGGCGGAGCGGTTGATCGCGCTCCGGCGCGCGGAGGCGATCGCTTCCGCGCAGGCGCTCGGAGTGGAGCGATGGCATTTTTTTGAATTGGAGGATGCCCGCGTGCCGCTGCCGCCGTCGCCTGTGGTGGTGGCTCGGCTGCGGGAATTGCTGCAGGGTGTGCGGGTGGCACTGACGCCCTGGCGGCTGGATCCGCATTGCGATCATCGCGCGGCCTACGAATATCTGGCCGCGGCCGGCGAGGGTTTGGCGGTGCGCTTGGTGGAGTATCCAGTCTGGCTGTGGCAAAACGGAGAGCCTGCTGATCATCCGCCGCACGATCAGTTCGAGATCACGCGGGTGGCGATCGAGGAAGTGCTGCCGCAAAAGCGGGCAGCGATCGCAGCGCACCGGTCGCAAGTAACGGATCTGATCGTGGACGATCCAGATGGCTTTTGCGTGCCGGCGGAGATGCTGGCTCATTTTCAACAACCATGGGAACTTTTCCTTTCCCCACGATGATGAAGCCGCGTCCTGCGGATTCACTGCCGCCGGCTTACTTCGAGGCGAAGTATGCGGAGAAGCTGGATTATTGGGACTTCGAAACGAGCGCTTACGAGGCGGCCAAATATGCGCATACGCTGCGTGCGCTGCCGCGGCTGCGTTACGGGGCCGGGTTCGAGATCGGCTGCTCGATCGGCGTTTTGACCGAGTCGCTGGCGGAGCGGTGTGACCGCCTGCTCGCGGTCGATGTGGCGGAAAAGGCGCTGGCGGTGGCGCGGGCGCGGTGCCCGCAGGTGCGGGTGGAGCGGATGCGCTTCCCGCGGGAGCGGCCGGTCGGCGAGCAGTTTGATCTGATCGTGGTTTCGGAGGTGGGTTACTATTGGTCCACCGAAGAGTTGGCGGAAGCGCAACGCGTCCTGCTGGCGCTGCTCGAAACGGGCGGAGACCTGCTTTTGGTGCACTGGACTTCGGCGGCCACGGATTATCCGCTCACCGGTGACGAGGTGCATGAAAGTTTCCGTGCCTGCCGCGACTTGGAGTCGATGATGAGCGAGACCTGCGACCGTTATCGGCTCGATCTTTTTCGGCGCAAACCTCCGAGGAGCGAGGTGTAAGTGAAATCTTTCGCGGAGGATTCCTTTACCGAAGCGCTGGCGGAACATCCGCGGCCATTTCGTTCCGTCGCCGAAATCGGCTTGGCGATGCGGAGGCTGATGGGTGCGGGTCTGGCGACGCTGCCGCTGCCTGGCGGCGGCGAGACGCTGGCGCGCTGGCGGGCGTTGGCGGGAGTGGGCGCGGTCGATCTTTCGCTGGCGAAAATTTATGAGGGGCACACGGATGCGGTGGCGATCGCAGCGGAACTCGGCGGCGAGTTAGCGGAAGGCCTCGGGGCGGTTTGGGCAGCCGAGCCACCGGGCGAGCGGGTGATTTATCGCGGGGATGGGAAAGGCGGAACTCTGAGCGGTCGCAAGCCGTGGTGTTCGGGCGCGGCGGTGGTGGATTACGGATTGGTCTCGGCCTGGACCGAGAACGGAGATTCGGTTTTGGTGCACGTCACGCTTCGGCAGCCGGGCGTGACGGTGAGCGAAAGCGGTTGGGATGCAGTGGGGATGGCGGCGACGGAAAGTGTGCCGGTGGTGTTCAACCAGGCGAGCGCGCGGCGGGTGGGGGAGGCCGGCGATTACGTGGCGCGGCCCGGTTTTTGGCAAGGCGGCGCGGGGATTGCGGCGGTTTGGTATGGCGGAGCCAAGGCGATCGCGCAGACGTTGGCTGAGTCTTCCCGGATTGGGAAAAATCCGCACGTGGCCGCGCATCTGGGAGCGGTGGATACGGCTTTGCGATCCGCGCGGGCGCTGTTCGTGGAGACGTCGGCATGGATCGATGACCACCCGCGAGACGATGCGGCCGCGGCCGCGTTGCGATTGCGCGCGGCGGTTGAGCAGGCGGCGAACGAAGTGCTCTGGCACACTGGTCGCGCGTTGGGCGCGGCTCCTCTCTGCAGTGATGCGGCGCATGCGCAACGTTGCGCGGATCTGCCGGTTTTCCTGCGCCAAAGCCACGCGGAAAGCGATCTGGCGGCGCTGGGTGGGCTGGTGGCGGGCGATTCTTTGTCGTGGCACTTCTAACAGTGTTTGCGCCATCCTTGGAGTCGGCGCGCCCCCGCGCCGAAGTTTCAAAATTCCGCGTCCGCACCACCCTTCGGCCCGAGGGCGGGCCGGCTCCATCTCTCTCATGAGCAGCGCCTTCATCTCGGTCGGCGCGTCTGTCATCGGCTTCGTTAGCCTAACAAGTGCTGAGTCTCGGGCGGGCGGAGGCGTTCGGGCGCGGCCCGTTCATCGGCAGTAAATATGCTATTCACTTGGAAAATAGTTTGCTAGAAAGGCGGCGTGTCTCCTCCCTGCCGTTGGGCTGTCGCTGTGGCGGTGTTTCTGATCAGCGGATTTTTCTCCGTGGCAGTGGAGGCCCAAAACATCGTTAACTCGACTTTTGTGGGCCCGCCTTTTTCCGCCTATAGCGAGCCGGGGAATTGGCTTCCCGCGCTGGTGCCGAATAATTCGGCCGAGACTTCTTACAACGTGATGGTGAGCGCGCCCGATGGGGTGGAGGTGGATATCAATGCGACGATTTCCAATCTGGCCGTCGGTGGGGGAGACGGCCAGGCGATTGGTCTCAATGGACGGAACCTGACCGTGACCGGGACGACGGAGATTTTGACGCCCGAGTTACAGCCAGTGATATATCTGGGGGGATACGGTCGCAGTGCGATCCTCGACGCCGGCACGCTGGCGAACTTCGATGCCGCCAGCCGCACGCTGCGCGGCGGTAGTTTTACTCTGAGCGGGGGCGAGCCGGTTGACGCCACCGTGGTGGAATTGCGCTTCATGGGCGCCGAGATCGTGAACAACGCCGGTTCTTTGGAACTGCAAGGAGTGTCGCCTCGCATCACGGACCGTAACGGTTTGGATGCGCTGCGGAATTTTGCCAACAATATGCCGGCCGGTGCGTTCAAGCTCCTTCGTCGTCCCTTCGTGACCAGCGGCGATTTTACGCAAAAGGGTCTGCTGGAACTGGCCGAGTCTACCTTTTTGGTAACCGGGTCGCTGACAAATTACGACCCGGTTTCGCACACTCTGCGCGACGGGACCTTTGACCTTTTCAAGAGCGTCCTCCGCTTTCGTGGCGCCGATATTGTTCATAATGCGGCTTCGCTCACCGTCGATCAGCCGGGAAGCGTGCAAGATGAGTTCGGTCGGGATGGACTGCGTAATTTTCGCGATAACCTGGAGAGCGGCGTCTTTATTCTGCCCGCGGTGGGGATGTTTACGGCGCCAGGCTCGTTCTCCAATGCCGGCCGGATCGAGACGATAGAGCCAGGAATTTCAGGCTTCGGGAATGTGCCGCGGGAGGACGGGTTCAGGGTGCCAGCGGGCGGCGCCTTCACCCAGACCGCCGGCGCCACGATCAACAATGGAAAGCTGGTGGCGGGTCGCATCGAGATCCAAGGCGGGATCGCGCAGGGCCATGGGAATGTGGAGGGGAATGTCGTGGTCGGGAGCGGGACGATCTATTCTGACTTCGCGGTTAGCATTCAGGGGAGTCTGACTCTTTCGGCAGACGCGCGTCTGCGTTTGGTGGCTCAGCGGCCATACCGGGGCAACTTTCAGCCCAGCAACTCTGGCCCCAACATTCTCGCGGGCAGGCTGGAAATCGAAGTCCCTCCGGGCGTCGCCGGCTTTCCGGACTGAATCGGTTATGCGCGCTTCGCTCTCGCCGGGGCTTTACACGGCCATCATTCGCGGCAAAGGAAACGGAGCCGGCGCGGCGCTGATCGAGTTTTACGATTTACGATAAGCGCGGCGCGCGCGGGCGGACTATGCGCTTTGCACGAGGCGCTTGATCAGTTCTTCGGCGGTGGCGATGCCGAGCAATTTCTTGCGCGCATCGACCACTGCGGCGAGGCCGAGACGGGCGGCGCGCAGACGGCGGATAACTCGATAGGCCGGCTCGTTTTCGGTCGCGGTGACGATGCGGCGCGTGTAGTGCGCGAGGGAGTGGGGCGGGTTCTTATCGAGCAGAATGTCGAGGGCGCTGATGAGGCCGATGGCTTCGCCGGCGCGGATGACGGGAAAACAATCGACGTCCGTCTGGGCGCTCACTTCGAGGACGTTTTCGATCGAGCTGTGCGCCGGGAGGGTGAGACATTTTTCGAGCGGCGTCATGACGTCGCGAACGCGGACGTTTCGGAAATCGACCACGTTGTGGATCATGGCGCGCTCGGAAGAGGTCAGGGAACCTTCGCGTTCGCTTTGGACGGCGACTTGCTTCAATTCTTCGCGCGCGGCGAAGAGGCGGCGTTCTTTGGAAGGACGTTTGGGGAGGAGGAGGTGGCCGAGGAATTGGCCAGCTTCAAGGAGCGGCCAGAGGACGAGCGAGACTTTCTCGAGCAGGCCGCCGAGGGCGGAGAGGGCGCGGAGCGGAAAACGCCGGAAGAGTGACTTCGGCAGGACGTTGAGCAGGAAGAGATGGATCGGGACTGCGGCCGCGGCGGCGATGAAATAACCGGCGTGGCCTAACGACTGCACTAAAACGCGGGTGGCCAGGAGGAGGGCCAGGATGACGGTGGAGTTGGTGATCAAGAGGACGGTGACGAGGAGCCGTTCGGGTTCGTCCACGAGCCGGGCGAGGCGGGCGGCGCCGGGCTTGCCGCGTTTGACCTGGGAGCGCAGCCGCACGAGATCGATCGAGAGAAGGCCAGCTTCGATCCCGGCGAAGAGGAAGGTGACCGCGCAGAGGCCGAAGACGGCGAGCCAGATCATGAGACGGCGGCTCCATCGTGGCCGTTGCTGGTGTGGGCGGGGTCGAGGTTGGTCGTCTTTTCCAGGATCGCTTCTTCAATTCGCTTGCGGGCCGTCCGCCGGACGGTGATGGCGAGGCGCGGCAGCTCCACCTGGGCGCCGGTGGGCGGCAGATAGCCGAGGCGGGTGAAGATCAAGCCGCCGATCGTATCGATCCCATCGGCCTCGAGTTCGAAGCCGAGATGTTCCGCGAGGTCGTCGAGCCGGGCGTGGCCGCTGACGAGAAAACGGCCGTCTTCCAAGGGCTCGATGTAGAGCTCGGCCTGCCCGAGCGGGGCGGCGTCGCTCATAATTTCCTCGACCGTATCGGAGAGCGTGACGATGCCTTCGGTGCCGCCGAATTCATCCACCACGATGGCGAGGCCTTGGGGACGGGAGAGGAAGCCGCGGAGTAACTCCGGGGCGCGCATCGTCTCGGCCACATAAGAGGGCGCGATGAGGTGCTCGGTGTAATGCTCGCGCGGATCGAGCAGGAAACGTTTCACATCGAGGAGGCCGACGATCTGGTCCGGCGTCTCGGCGTAAACGGGGACGCGGCGATGGCGTTTTTCTTTGATCAGTGCGATC
>JBBSLZ010000198.1:0-6404 GCA_038233435.1 Chthoniobacterales bacterium | reverse complement strand
TTTCAGTTGCCGCCCAAAGTTTGGCAACGCTATTTTGTTTCGCCAGAGATTTTCGCGCAGGAGCGGCAGCGCATTTTTTCGGCGGAGTGGATTTGTGTAGGTCATCAAAGCCAGCTCGCGCAGGCGGGCGATTACTTTGTCGCCGAAGTCGCGGGCGAAAGTCTGATCATCACGCGCGATCAGAGCGGAACTGCGCAGGCTCGGGGGTGGATCGGGAGATGAGGAAGGGGAAGGAGCCTTCTGATCATGCGCCGATTTGGGGCGAGTTCGGGTTTCTTTAGAGAAACGTTGAAGGTTGAACGTTGAATTGAAGTTGGGGCGTGGAGTGTCTTCCCCGTTGGACGTTCGACGTTGGGCGTTCGACGTTCAGCGTTAATGAAGCGTGCGTTGCATCTTCGGGTGGCCAATCCGCCGCCGCGGCCGCTGATGCTTTTCGATGGCGATTGCCATTTCTGCTCGCGCTGGATCGAGCGCTGGAAACAGATGACGCGGGGCCGGGTCGATTACGCGCCGTCGCAGGAGATGGGCGCGGCGTTTCCGGAGATTCCGGCGTCGGAGTTTGAGCAGGCGGTGCAGTTGATCGAGACGGATGGGACGGTCTATCGCGCGGCGGAGGCGGTTTTCCGGTCGTTGCGATATGCGCGCGGCGGAGGGTGGACTCTTTGGGGTTATGAGCGTGTGCCGGGTTTCGCGGCGGTGACGGAGGTGGCTTACGGGATGGTGGCGCGCAACCGGATGCTGGCTTCGTGGGGGACGCGGGCGCTTTGGGGAGAGGATGTGCGACGGCCGACTTATTTTGCGGCGCGGCGCGGGTTTTTGAAGACGCTGGGGCTGGCTTATCTCTTCGCGTTTATTTCGCTCTGGGTGCAGGTAGATGGCTTGATGGGCGCGCATGGCTTGCTGCCGGCGGCGGAGATAATGACGTCGATGCGGGAGGCGATCGGGATGGCGCCGCTGCGGGCGCCGACGCTCTGCTGGTGGAGCGCTTCGGACGCGATGCTGGATGGGCTTTGTCTGGTCGGGACGCTGGGGGCGGGATTGTTAACCCTGGGGTTGGTGCCGATCCCGGCTTTGCTGGCGTGTTTTGTTTGTTATCTCTCGTTGATCACGCCGGGAGGGATTTTTTTTAGTTACCAGTGGGATATTCTTTTGCTGGAGACGGGATTCGTGGCGGTCTTTCTAGCGCCGTGGCAATGGCGGTTGCGGCGAGGCGGGGATGCGCCGGTCTCGGGGGTGGGAGTGTTCCTGGCGAAGGCGTTGCTCTTTAAGCTCATGTTTATGTCGGGGGTGGTGAAACTGACGAGTGGCGATCCGGTGTGGTGGAATCTGACGGCGCTGGATTATCACTACTGGACGCAGCCGTTGCCGACGGTGTGGGCGTGGTTTTCGGATCAAAATCCGGAGTGGGTGAAGAAGGCGTGCGTGGCGGTGGCGCTGTTCGTGGAGGTGGTGGTGCCGTTTTTTATCTGGGCGCCGCGGCGGCTGCGGATCGGCGCGGCGTGGCTCTTGATCATACTGCAGGTGGGGATCGCGCTGACCGGGAACTATTGCTTTTTTAATCTGCTGGTGGTGGCGCTCTGTCTGTTGCTGTTCGATGACGGGACTTGGAGGAGGGGTGGGGAACGGGAGACGGCGGTCCGTCCGGCGGCGGCCTGGAAGCGCGCCGCTGCCTGGGCGGCGGTAATCGTGACCTTGCCGGTGAGCGTCTGGCAAATGTGGACGGCGATTTCTCCGCAGGCGGAGGCGCCGTGGCTGGTGCGGACGGTGGAGGCGCGGCTGGAGCCGTTCCGCGTCGTGAATGGCTATGGGCTTTTCCGGGTGATGACGAAGGAGCGGCCGGAGATCATCTTTGAGGGGAGCGCGGATGCGTTCGAGTGGGTGCCGTATGAGTTTAAATGGAAGCCGGGCGAGGTGGCGCGGATGCCGCAGTGGAATGCACCGCATCAGCCGCGGCTGGATTGGTCGATGTGGTTCGCGGCGCTGGGCTCGGAGCGGGATCGGGTGGTGGCGGAACGTCTGGCGGTGGCGCTCTTACGAAACGAGCCGAGCGTGGTGCGCTTGCTGGCGCGAAATCCGTTCCCGGGAGAGCCGCCGCAGTTCCTGCGCGCCACGGTTTATGAATTTCGGTTCACGAACGGGGAGGAACGAAGACTCAGCGGCGCGTGGTGGAAACCAGAATTGCGGCGCGCGTATCTGCGGACTGTCTCGCTCCGGGATTTCGAACGCTGAGCGGGCTCGGGTTGAGCGGAGCGAAATCCTGAATATTTTCCGGGGTGGCGAAAGAGGAACAGATCGTGACGGAGGGGACGGTGACGCAGGTGTTGCCGGGGACGATGTTTCGGGTGGAGCTGCCGGGCAACCGCACGGTGCTGGCGCATATCTCCGGAAAAATGCGGAAGCATTTCATCCGGATCGTGCCGGGAGACAAGGTGGAGGTGGAGCTGTCGCCGTATGATCTGACGAAGGCGCGGATTATCTTTCGCGAGAAATAAGCGCGGGGCGGCGCTGATTTCCGTTTCTCCTCTGAGCGAACGGCTTTGCTGTTTGCCGGGAGCACCGGGTGGGGGGATACTCATTCCAGAACTGAAAAAAGAAAACAATTATCATGGCTGAAGAAAATCCAATTAAAACGGGCGGCGCCGAGACGGCGGCCGCGCAGAGCAAGGTTGAGAGCAGTAAGACACACGTGAAGCGCGCGGCCGACGACTTGAAATCGGCTGCGACGGACATGGCGGGTCAATATCGCGGGAAAGCGGAGCAGGCCTGGGGCGATGCCCAAGACAAAGTCCGGACTTTTCAAGAAGACGGGGAAGCCTATGTGCGTGATAATCCGACCAAGGCGGTGTTCACCGCGCTCGGGATCGGGTTCGTGCTCGGGATGATCTTCCGGAAGTAACGCGCGCGATGGCTGGCGACACGATGCGGTTCCGCAATCCGGCGGGGCACGCTGGCTTGCTGAATAATCTGGTGTCGCTGGGTGGTTCGCTGGCGGGATTTTTCGAGAGCCGGCTCCACCTCATTGCGCGGGAATCCAAGGGGGCTTTTATCCATTTGCTGCTCCTGGCAGGAGCGGCGGTGGCGGCGTTGGTGCTCCTGGCGTCGGCCTACATTTTTCTGGTGGTGAGCGCGATCTTTGGGATTGCGTACGCGACGGGAGTTTTGTGGATCTGGATCGCGTTGGGGGCGGCGGGCGTGCATCTGTTGCTGGCGATCGGGTGCGGACTATTCGCGCGCGGCCAAATGATGAAGCCGATGTTTGAGGTGAGCTTGGAAGAATTAAAGAGAGACCGGGAATGGCTGAAAAGCGTGAACAAGAAGCAGGAATCCACGAGCTAAGACAGGAGATCGCGCATTCGCGCGACCGGCTGCGTCGCGACCTGGACGGCCTGGGCTATGAGCTGGATTTCCCGCTCAAGTTTCGGAAGTCGTTTCAGCGGAACGCGGGGGTCTGGATTTCGGCGGCGGTGCTGACCGGCGTGGCTTACATGGCCCGGGCTTTGCCGAGGAAGAAAATCATCTACACGACGGACAGTAAGACGGGTCACAAAGCCAAAGGTGAGGAACAAAAGAAGGGTTTGCTGCAGGCCGGCCTAGTGATGGGCGGGTTGCGCCTGGTGGCTTCTCTGGCGCGGCCTTTTGTGGTCAGCTTTGTCCGGCAGAAACTCGGTGGATATGTGGCCGGGCGGGGCACGCGGGGGCGTTAGCGGGTTTTGGGGTTTACCCGGCTGCGCGGGCCGCTTATTGATCGTCGCGGAAACGATTTATGTCCGCGCCTGCTTCATCTCCGCCTGCGTCCGTCTTGGCGCACGTGGATGAATATTTGACCATCGGTCGCGAGGCGAATGCGTCGGATATTCATCTCGGGGTTAACGCTCCGCCGCTCTGGCGTCATCACGGCATGTTGGAACCAATCTGGCCGGATGCGCCGCGTCTGACCGCAGAACAAACGGCGGCTCTGGCGGATGGTTTTTTGCCGGAGGCGCAACGCTTGCATCTGGCGGAGCGCGGCGATGCGGATTTCGCCTACGCGAATGGGCAGGGACGCTTTCGGGCGAGCGTGGTGCGGCAACGGCTCGGGACGGATCTGGTTTTTCGCATCATCGAAAGCGAGGTGCGAACGATGGATGAACTCGGTTTGCCTGAGCATCTGAAACTGCTGACGCGTTATCAGAATGGATTGATCCTGGTGACGGGATCGGTCGGGAGCGGGAAATCGACCACGCTGGCGGCGTTGGTGGAGCAGGTGAACCTGGAGCGGCGCGAGCACATCATCACGCTGGAGGACCCGATCGAGTATGTTTTTGCGCCGAAGGGTTGCCACATCACGCAGCGGGAGGTGCACACGCATACGCGGTCGTTTGGGGCGGCTCTACGCAGCGCGCTGCGGGAGGATCCGGATGTGATCATGATCGGCGAGATGCGCGATCTGGAGACGATCTCGCTCGCGATCACCGCTTCGGAGACGGGGCACTTGGTGCTCGGGACGTTGCACACGGGGAACGCGGCGCGGACGCTGGATCGGTTGCTGGATGTGTTTCCGGTGGATCAGCAGGAGCAGATTCGGACCATGGTGAGTGAGTCTTTGCGCGGGATCGTTAGTCAGCAACTGCTGCCGCGCGCGGACGGGACCGGGCGGGTGCTGGCCTTGGAGACGCTCACGAATACACCGGCGGTCTCGAATGTGATCCGGGAAGCGAAGACGTTCATGTTGCCTGGGATTATCCAGACGGGGAAGAAGCAGGGGATGCAGTTGATGGATGATGCGCTACGGGAGCTTTTTGATCGCGGGTTGATTGCTGCGGAGGAAGCTTGTGCGCGGGCGGAGCAGAAAGCGGAGATGCGGGCGCATGTGGGGGAAATGACGAAGTCCGAATGAGGAATGACGAAACAATGACGAATGACGAAGTCCGAGGAAGGCGTCCAAGTGCGGTTTCGTTTTTCGGGCTTCGTCATTGCTTCGGGCTTCGTCATTCGAGTTTCGTCATTTGAGCCATGCCCTACATCGATCAATTTTTTGCGGTGCTGGTGGCGGAAGGCGCTTCCGATTTGCACATCGGCGAAGGGCAGCCGCCGAAGATGCGGAAGCATGGCGATGTGACGGCCATCCGGCCCGAGGCGGTGACGCGCGACGAGGCGGCTTACATGTTGAGCGAGATGGCGGGGCCGGAGAACTGGGCGCTCTTCGAGGAGCGCGGTGATCTGGATTTCGCGTATGAGATGGATCGGGATTCGCGCTTTCGCTGCAATTTTCTCAAGCAGGCGAATGGCTACGGCGCGGTCTTTCGTTTGATTCCGACGAAGATCGCGACGCTCGAAGAGCTGGGCGTGCCCGCGGTGGTGAAGGAGTTCGGACACCTGCGCGGTGGGCTGGTTTTGGTGACGGGGCCGACGGGTTCGGGGAAGTCCACTACGCTGGCAGCGCTGGTGGATTATATTAACGCGAACTTCTCGCGGCACATCGTGACGATCGAGGAACCGATCGAGTTCGTGCACGAGAACAAGCGCAGCATCATCACGCAGCGCGAAGTGCCGGTGAACGCGGCTAGTTTTCCGGTGGGGTTAAAGGCGGCGCTGCGGGAGGACGCGGATATCGTGCTGGTGGGGGAGATGCGCGATCTGGAGACGATCTCGCTGGCGCTGACGGCGGCGGAAACTGGGCTGCTGGTTTTTGGCACGCTGCATACGAACACCGCGCGCAAGACGGTGGATCGGATGGTGGATGTGTTTCCAGCGAACAAGCAGGCGCAGGCGCGCACGATGTTGGCGAATTCGCTCCGCGGGATCGTAGCGCAGCTGCTTTTGAAGAAGGCGGATGGAAGTGGACGGGTGGCGGTGAATGAGATCCTGGTCGCGAACGCGGCGGTTTCGGCGATCATCCGCGAGGGCGCGCCGCAGAAGTTGCAGGATGTGATCGTGGCCGGAAAGGCGCAGGGAATGCAATTCATGGACGATGCGATCTGGGGGCTGTTGCAGCAGGGCCTGGTCTCGCCGCATGAGGCGTTCATGAAGGCGATCGATAAGAATTTATTTAAGAAATTCTTGCCGGCGGAGGAGCAGGCGCTGGCGAATTCCGCCGGGACTTCGCCGGATGAGAAGCGGGTGCCGGGGAATTTTGTGAAGGGGAAACGGTAGAGGGTCGCGAAGGCTTCTGGGTAGCGCAGGCTGCCAGCCTGCGGGTCGCGGCAGCTTGCCGCGACCTCTGGCGTACGTGGAGCGATGAGCCGTAATCGGGCATCGCGCGTACGCACGATGGTACCGGCAGGCGGCCGGAACCTGCAGGCTGGCAGCCTGCGCTCCCCAGGCATCCGTGGCGCCGCCGCCGGTTTGGCACGTTGACAGGGGAAAGACGGAATGGTATCGGTCGGCCGATTTCTGAACGCTTTACTCGATAGTCAGGTCTTGGT
>JBBSLZ010000197.1:0-6412 GCA_038233435.1 Chthoniobacterales bacterium | reverse complement strand
CGGTGAGGGAGGGATTCGAACCCTCGGTAGCCTTTTGGACTACGGCGCTTTAGCAAAGCGCTGCTTTCGACCACTCAGCCACCTCACCCTTGGAGCGAGAATATGGGGTGGGGCTCGGAATCGTCAACCACCCCCGGGTGAACAAATGAGCTTCCGTCTAACGAGGGCAAGGGATCGGCTTGATCGTCAAATCAGCCGAGGAAAGAATTGAGCGGGCGGACAGGGGCGGCCTAGAGTGGGGGGTGCTTTCGGAGGAAGAGGCTTGGGAAAAAATCGCTCGGAGCCTTGGTCCGTTGCCGGATCGAGAAGTGGAATTGGCGGCGGCGCTCGATTGTTTCACCAGTGAGGAGATCGTGGCGCGGCTTTCCCTGCCGCCGTTCGATAACTCTGCCATGGACGGTTACGCGGTGGTGGCGAAGTCCGCCGCAGCGGGAACGCGCCTGCGCGTCACCGGCGAGCAGCCGGCAGGTCGTGATCGCGGGCTGGTGGTGGGCCCGGGCGAAGCGGCGCGAATTTTCACCGGAGCTCCTTTGCCCACCGGCGCAGATGCCGTGGTGATGCAGGAAGAGGTGACGCTGCAGGGGGACGAGGTGGTTTTGCATTCGGCCCCGGAGGCGGGGGAGTTTGTGCGGCGCCGCGGCGGGGATATCGCGGAGGGCCAACGGATGGTGGCGCGCGGCGAACGGATGACGCCGCAGAGGATCGCGTTGCTGGCGGCGCAGGGAATCGCGAGATTGCGGGTAGGCGGGGTGCCGCGGGTGGCGTTGATTGCGACTGGCGACGAATTGGCGAGGCCGGGGAGCGACCTGGCTGCCGGGCAAATTTACGAATCGAACTCCGCGCTCCTGCGGGCGTTGCTCCAGAAGTGTGGCGCCAGCGTATCCTCGGAGACGCATTGTGAGGATAGCGCGGAGGAAATCTCCGAGGCGGTGCGGACCGGTGCGGCATGCGATGCGATGATCATCACGGGCGGCGTCTCGGTCGGAGCGCGGGATTTTGTGAAAGAGGCGATCGAGGCGGCTGGGGGCGCGCTCGATCTCTGGCGGGTGGCCGTGAAACCGGGGAAGCCTTTTCTGTTCGGGCGGGCGGGCGCCTGCGCCGTCTTCGGTTTACCGGGCAATCCGGTTTCGGCTTTCGTCACGTTTCTTCTTTTCGTTCGGCCGGCCCTACTAAAGCTGATGGGCGCGGAGGACGCGGCGCTGCGCTTGCCTTCCGCCGGAGCGATGACCGCGGAGGCGGTGACGAATGGGGGAGATCGTCCGCATTATCTGAGAGGGACGGTCTGTGATGGCGTCTTCCGAGCGATCGGTCGGCAGGAGTCGCACGCGCTTTTTGGATTAAGCCGGTCCGAAGCGCTCCTTCGGGTGGGCGCCGGGGAAACCATTCCCGCAGGCGCACCGGTGATCGTTTTTCGCTGGGACTAGGCCCGCTTGGGGCGGTTGACACCCAAGGTGCGGCTTTTAACTTGTCCGCGTTGAATGCCGCCCTCCTTAATCCGCCCGCGCCGATCGGTCATGAGGCGATGCGGCGCGATGCCGAGCAGCTCTCGCATATCATCCTTGAGATGCAGCGTTGTTTTGTCCTGCATCTTTGTAAGGAGCTGGCGCCCGGGAACGTTTCCTTCCCGCAATTTTTTCTCCTTGCCGCGCTGGATCCCAAGGAGGTGCTGACCATGTCGGCGATTGCGCAAAAAATGGGACACACCACGGCTGCGGCCAGTGGTTTGGTGGCGCGCCTGGAGAATCTGGGGTTCGTGATGCGGACGAGCGGGCGCGACGATCGGCGGAAGGTGCTGGTGTGCATAACCGACAAAGGATCGGCCTTGGTGCGCCGGATTCGCGAGGAGATGGTGGGCAATTTGATGAAAATCATGTGCCATCTAAGTCCGAGCGAGCAAAAGGCCTGGCTGCACATTTACAGCAAGATTCACGATTACTGCCAGAGCAAGTGACGGTGGCGCCGGCCGCTAAAGACCTTGGGCACGCTGGCCGATCAGAAGCAGCGGGATAGAATGCCCCTCTTTTCGTCTCCGATTTTTTGTTTGTAACCGGCAACGAGCCCAGCCTGTCATCTTTAAAACGCTAGGGGATGCTTATTCCGCCATTCGTTTGGCCAGGCCACACTTTGATCGTTACGAAAACGGAACCTACGAATCCCAGAAACGGGCAAAGATTCTGCGTCGCGGTGTATCGACTAGAGAATAAGTGGCTAAGCCTCAGATGCTTAAGCTAACTAGACGGGCTGGCACGAGCCGTGCGTATGAGGCTAAAGCTTCTGGACTAAGCCAGCACGTCGATTAATCTCTAAACTTCCTTGGTCCTGACTTGATTCCTCATGCGTAAGTTTTCCGCTTTTTTAGGCTTGATCTTTATCTCGCTCTCTTCGGCTGTCCCGCTCCGGGCTGGGACCGAAACTGCCGACGGGCAGGGCAGTGCGGGAGTGCCTCGCTACACTTTAGACGAGGCGATCCTGACGGCGCTGCAGCGCAATCCGGACATTCAACGTGCCCGGCAGGAGATCGAGCGGACGAAAGGGCTTTACCTGGAGTTGCGCGCGGAGGCGCTTCCGCGGGTCGACGCCACTGGATCGTTTTCCGACGCCGCCTCTAGTCTTAGTAATTTTACCGGAGACGGAGGCCGCCGCGGTGGGCTTGATGCGGGTTTCGACGTTCTCGACAGCAATTATCAGATCAATTTGCAAGGGACCCAGGTCATCTTTGCGGGAGGCCGGGTGGTGTCGCAGATTCGCTCCGCGGATTTCCAACGGGACGCTGCTTACTTTGGCTTTCGCGATACGATCGACCTCGTGATCGCGACGGTGCGGACGCAATTTTACCAAGTCCTCCTGAATCGCGCCTTGATCGGAGTGCAGGAAGAATCCGTCAATCTGCTGCGTAGCCAGTTACAGGACCAGCAGAACCGCTTCGATGCCGGGACGGTGCCGCGTTTTAACGTGCTCCAGGCGCAGGTGGCGCTCTCGAATCAGCAACCAGAGCTGATCAGCGCGCGGAATAATTACCGCATCGCGCAATTGCAACTAGCCCGGACGATCGGTCTCGATTTTGATCCCAGCCGCGGCGACGGCCCTCCCCTCGAGTGCATCGGGAATCTCCGCTACCAACCGCGCAGCATTCCGCTCCCGCGCGCGATCGAGGTGGCGAAGGAGCGGCGCCCGTTCCTAAAAGCGCAAAAGGCGAATGTGCTCACCCGCTCCGCGCAGGTGGGCGTGGCGCGTTCGGGATTTTTTCCCCAGATCAACGCCACCGGCGGAGCGGCTTTCCGCAGTTCGCCCATCAGTGAACGCATCGAAGATACGCGCTCCGGTTATGTTGTCGGCGTCAACGGCTCCTGGGCGATCTGGGATTCCGGGCAAACCTATGGGCGTTTGAAGCAGGCCAAGTCGGTCCTTCAGCAGTCGAAGATCACTTACGATGATGCGGTCCGCCAGATCGAGTTGGAAGTGCAGCAGGCTTACTCAAATCTGGTGCAAGGCGCGGAGCTGATTCGCAGCCAGCAGGAAAACGTCGGGCAGGCGCTGGAGGCGCTCCGTCTGGCCAGTGCGCGTCTGGGCGCCGGTGCCGGCACTCAGCTCGAAGTGCTGAACGCGCGCGTAGAAGTGACCCGGGCGCAATCCACCACCTTGCAGGCTCTCTTTACCTACAATGCGGCGATGGCGGAATTCGATCGCGTGACTGCGACCGAGATCACCTATTCCAATCAGCTCGACGACCCGCGGACGCGCCGGAAACTGAAGACGGACTCGGCCCCGACGCCGCGGCCGAAGCCAACCCCGCTGCCGCTCAATCAAGCCGGCAACCGTCCGCCCGCTCGTTAGGGGAGCTGCCTCCCTCGGAATCGTGTCTGTCTCGGCTGCTTCATCTTCGTTTGAACAGTTCGCCGCCTTAACAAGTGTGCCGGGCTACCGGCATGGGTTCACCACCCGGGTGCCGGGGATCGAGGTGCGCTCGGACAAGCACGAAGCCCTCCGGCGGTTGGATCAGATTCATCGTGCCGTGCGCGCGGAATGCGGCCTGGGTGCGATGCCGTTCCTGACCGCTGAGCAGGTTCACGGCAATGACATCGCAGTGATCCGCAAACCGCAGGGTGGCGACCGGCACTACCCGGCCTGCGACGGCCTGGTCACCGACCAGCTCGAGGTTTGCCTCGGAATTTATGTGGCCGATTGCGCCGCGGTCTATTTGGTTGATCCCGTTCGTCGGTGCCTGGGTTTGGTGCATTCAGGACGCAAGGGCACCGAGCTGGGCATCGTCGGGTGCGCGATCGATTTGATGGCGGAAAATTTCGGATCAATCCCCGCGGATCTGATCGTGCAACTCAGCCCCTGCGTCCGCCCGCCGCATTACGAGGTCGATTTCGCGGCGGAAATCGTGCGCGTGGCCCGTTTGCGAGGCATAGAAAAGATCCACGATGGCGGCATCTGCACGGCGAGCGATTTGGACCGCTACTACTCCTATCGCGCGGAGAAAGGAAAAACGGGGCGCATGCTCGCCTTCCACGCGCTGCTTCAATCGCCGGCCACGCCCGACCGGCGGTAGGGCGCGATTCCCCGGGTGCCGGACTGGGCGACGAAGTCGAAGAAAGCGCGCCCGTGCTCGCTCCACTCTCGCCGGGCGGCCTCTTCCAGAACCTGCCGCCGATTAAACCCGCTCCGGTAAAGCAGACGAAAAGCTTCCTTCACCTCGTCCCGATCGTCGCGCGAAAAACCGGCCCGCCGCAGCCCGATGACATTCAGGCCCGCGATTAGGTTCACCTGCGCCGCGACCACAAACGGAGGGATGTCCTTACTGAAGCCGGAGTTGCCCTGCGTAATCGAAAGCCGCCCAACGCGAATGTATTGATGGAAAACGCTCCCGCCGCCGAGGAAGGCGCGGTCCCCGATGCGCACGTAGCCGCCCAGAAGGCAATTATTGGCAATGATGACACCGTCGCCAATCTCGCAGTTGTGGCCCAGATGCGCGCCGGCCATCAGGAAATTCTGGTGGCCGATGAGGGTGGCGCTGCCCTCGGCGGTGCCACGATGGATGGTGCAATATTCGCGGATGACATTGCCATCGCCGATCTGAACCGAACTTTGCGTCTCGGCTTCGAAGCCTAAATCCTGGGGCTCGCTGCCAATGACCGAGCCATGGCCGATGGTGTTTTTCTTTCCCAGGCGCACCATCCCCTCCAGGACGACATGAGAGCGGATGACAGTGTCAGCGCCCACCACTACTTCTGCACCAATGACAGAGTAGGGTCCGATCTCCACCCGCTCGCCCAGGGTGGCGCCGGCTTCCACGATCGCGGTCGGGTGCACTTTCATAGCACGCCCGCCTCGCGGAAGCTGAAGTAAGGCGGTCGCCCTTCCGCGGGGGCGCCGATGATAATGTGATCAAGCAGTCGGATCTGCAAAAGCTCCGCCGCTTCCTTTAAACGTCTCGTTAGGCTGTGGTCCGCCTGGCTAGGCGAAGGGTCGCCGGAAGGATGGTTGTGGACCACGATGACGGCGAAGGCGGAGGAGATGATGGCGGGGCGGAAGACATCGCGCGGATGAGCGATGCTCTCGTTCAAGCTGCCGAGCGAGATTTGCTCCATCCGCAGGAGTCGGTAGCGGGTGTCGAGCAAAAGGGCGCGGAGCGATTCCTTGTGCAAGCCGCGCATCTCGGCGCCGAGCAACTCGTAGACGAGTTCCGGAGTGTCGATTTTGGCCTGGGCGTAGGTTTCTTTCGCCAGCCGCTGCCCGAGTTTAAAAGTGGAGACCAGTTGCATCGCTTTGGTAGAGCCGATGCCAGAAATCTTTTTGAGTTCGTCCAGCGTGCAGCGACTGAGTCCGCTGAGCGATCCGTAGCGTTCCAGCAACTGCCCCGCCACCTCGACGGCGTTGGCGCCGACCCGGCCGACCCGGAGCTGGATGGCGATCAATTCCGCATTGGTAAGAGCATCGGCTCCGCGGGCCAGCAGCTTTTCACGCGGTTGATCGTCCGCGGGTAATTCACTGATCTTGAGCGCCATGGTTTAATTCAGGAACCGGAACGCGCTCGGTCAGCCGGAGAAGTGGCGCTACTCGCGCAGTTGATCCAGCAGTTCGCGCAGAGCGTCCCCAAGTTCGCCGAGAGAAACAGCGTAGTCGCTCGGTGGCAGCACGGCCAGGTCCCGCTGCGCTTCCGCAATCAATTCGCGGCCCGTCTTAATCGATTCGCTGAGCGAGGCGGTGCCAATCTCCGCGCGCAGGATGTCCGTCAGCTCATCCACTTTTCCATTCACGATCATCTGCGAATACTGCTCGCGCGCGAGGGCCGGCGCCGCCCGGAGTAACATCAGAATCGGGAGGGTTAATTTTCCCTTCCGCAGATCGGTCCCGAGCGTTTTGCCGATGATCGCTTCGTCGCCGGCGATATCGAGACAGTCATCGT
>JBBSLZ010000196.1:0-6434 GCA_038233435.1 Chthoniobacterales bacterium | reverse complement strand
TACCCGCATCAATCTTCGGCGCGAGGGCGCGCCGGCTCCATCGGTTGCTCACAGTTCCACCTCACCCTAGAAAACAAAATCCGCCGGCCCGCTCAACGTCACTCCCGTAAAGCGGTCGCCTGCGCGTTTGAAATCGACCGACAGCTCATCGCCGCCCTGCACCAGCACCGCGATCGGTCCGCTCACGTTTTCGGTGGCTGCGAAGAGCAACGCGCTCGCCACCACACCCGTCCCGCAGGCCAGCGTCTCGTCTTCCACCCCGCGCTCGTAAGTGCGGATCGCAATGCTCCGCGGCCCGCGCCGCTCCAGAAAATTCACATTCGCGCCGCGCGGCGAAAATTTTTCATGTTGCCGAATGGCCGCCCCAATCTCGCGCACGTTCACCGCCGCGCGATCCGCCACCGGCACCACCACATGCGGCACGCCGCTATCCACGTAGTGGCAGTGCACCGTCTCGCCCAACACCGTAATGCGCAGATCAAGCTCCAAGTCCTTCGGCTCGCTCATCTGCAGCGTCACCCGCTCACCTTCCAGCCTAGCCGCAATCACACCGGCCGGTGTTTCAAACGAGAGCCGCTCCATCGGCCCGGCCACCTGACTGGTGTAGCGCGCGAAACAACGCGCGCCATTCCCGCACATCTCCGCTTCGCCGCCGTCCGCGTTGTAGTAGCGCATCCGGAAATCCGCGCCGTTCGTCGGCCGCTCCAGCACCAGCACGCCGTCCGCGCCGATCCCGCGATGCCGATCGCAGAGCCGCGCGATTTGCGCGCGCTGCAGTTGCAGATCGCCCACCCGGTTATCGAGCAGAACGAAATCGTTGCCCGCGCCATTCATCTTCGTGAAACGCAGCTTCGGCATTCCCGTTTTTAACACGCCCCCCGCGCCACGCAAGGTAGCACCGGCATCCTGCCGGTGTGGACACCGGGCGTCACGCCGGTGAATCCTAAAGACGCGCGCCGCCCTTCACCGCCCGCGTCATCGGCTTCACAAAAGCCGCCACTCTGGCGGGCAAATCCCCCGCCGCGCCATGCTCGGCGATTTGGTTCACGATCACGCTGCCCACCACCACGGCGTCGGCGTGTTGCGCCACTTCCGCGGCCTGCTCCGGATTTGAAACGCCAAAACCGACCGCGATCGGCAACTCGGTGCATTCGCGAATCTCAGCGACCCGTTCGCCTAACGAGGCCGCGACCGAAGTCTGCGCTCCGGTCACGCCTTCGCGCGAGACGTAGTAAATAAAGCCCGCCCCTCGCGCACAGATTTGCTCGAGCCGCTTCCGCGGCGTGGTCGGCGCCACCAGGCGGATGTGTGCGATCGCTCCGCTCCGTTCCTCAATATCCTCGTCCGGCGGCAAATCGAGGATGAGCAATCCATCCACGCCCGCGCTTTCCGCTTCGCGGTAAAAATCGTCGAGCCCGCACTGCACCATCGGGTTCAGATAGGTGTAGAGCACGATTGGCATCTGCGAGGTGCGCCGAATCGTGCGCACGCAGTCGAGCACCCCACGCACAGTCGCGCCCGCTTCCAGAGCGCGCTGCGCAGCGAGCTGGTTCACGATGCCGTCCGCAAGCGGATCGGAAAACGGCACGCCCAACTCGAGGATGTCCGTGCCCGCCTTCTCCAAGGCGCACGCGATTTCCACTGTGCGCGCGAGTGAAGGATCGCCCGCGCCGATGTAGGCGATGAAAGCCTTCTCGCCGCGAGAGCGGAGCGCAGCGAAACAGGCATCGATTCGATTTGGCATGTGGAGCAGGGACGGTAGCACAGGCATCCTGCCTGTGGGGACACCGGGCATCGTGCCCGGTGATTTTTTCCGCCCGCCAATCGAACCACCGGGCGAGATGCCTGTGCTACGACGCGTGGCCCTCCGCCGCCTAATGCTTCGGCGCGCGCACCGTTCCGGTCTCGATCGCGCTCCGCCGTTCGGCCACCATCCGGTTGGCCGTTTCCTCCACCATTTGCTCAAGCAACATCCGTAAATGCGTCCCCGGCCGGTAATCCGCCGGCGCGATGTGTCTGACCCGGTCCGCATGCGTGGAAAGCTGGTAGCACTTCTTAAAGCCAGCCCGCGCCGGATCATCCGGATTATAGACCGCGATCGCTTCCCCGCCGTTCTTCCGCATCACGGTGAAGCACGGCACATCGGTCGGCCCATCGCCGAGATAAATCATGTGCCGGAACGGGACCGGCCGGATGGCCGAGTCCATGTGATCGTTCACGTCCTGCGACATATCGAGCAGGCCCTTGTTAATCCGGAAGAGGTATTGCGTCTTCTGGGTGTGACTGATGACGCGTTTCGGAAACGTGATCCGCCCCTCGCCGTCCTCCGCAAACTCGCAGCCAAAAATCGCGCGCACGAAAGGCGCCAGCCGGCTTCCTTCGATCAGAATCTTCATCCCGGAAGAGATGATGTAATGCTCGACCGCGATCCCGTGAGCGACGTGTTCCTCCGAGAGCAATCCGTGCGCGAACTGCTCGAACATCTCCGGCAGCCCTTGGTAAAAATTCAATTTCCCGCCCAGCGTTTTCAGCTCCGCATTGGTCGGCCGATCCATCCCGAGGGTGTCGAGCAGCACCTTCATGTAAGCCAGCTCGCTATCGTAGCCGCCATCCCGCACCAGCTCGCTGCAACGCCGCCAAAAGCCGTCTTTGTTAATCCCGAAAGCCGGGAAGACGACCTCGTCCTGCATGTAGCTCGGGCTCAGCGTCTGGTCGTAGTCGTAGACGATCGCGATCGTGTTTTGCGGGGTGGACATCGGGATTGATTCTTAGCGCTTCATTTTGGAAACAAAATCCTCAAAAAGCGGCGCGTAAATTTCCCCGCCGCGCTCGGGATGATACTGCACCGCGAGCGCGAACGGGTGATCCTTCAATCGCATCTGCTCGATGATGTCGTCCTGCGCACTCCACGCTTCCACTTCGCAGCCTTCCGCCAGGCGGTCGATCGCCTGGTGATGCGAGCTGTTCACTTTCTCGAACCGATGTGTCGCTCCAGTGACGGTGCGGAGCGTTTGCACATCGTGATCCTTCATCTCGGGCGCGTTATGCCCGGGAATATCGAGGAGCAAGGTGCCGCCCAGCGCCACGTTAAAAAGCTGGAGCCCTTTGCAAATTGCGAGGATTGGGAGATCTCGCCCCAGCGCTTCTTTCACGGCCGCGAATTCCCAGCGGTCGCGCGCAGGCTCGGTATCGGTGTCGAGGATGCTCGGGTCCGGCACTTCCTGATGCAAAAACTCCGCGGCCACATCCGGGCCACCGGTTAAAAGCAAGCCATCCATCTCGGCCATCGGCACGTCCTGCTCGGCCGCATTCCAGATCTTCACTGCCGGATGCGCCGCAAAAGCGCGTTGGAAATTCGGCACGTCCTTCGGCCGGATCCAGCTGGCGAGATTGGGCATCGCGGACTGTAGCACAGGCATCCTGCCTGTGGGGACACCGGGCATCCTGCCGGTGATTTTTCCGGCGCGCAAGACGAACCACCGGCGAGACGCCCGGTGTCCGCACCGGCAGGATGCCTGTGCTACAGACCCATCAATTCGCGCACATATTTGGCGGGCGGGCTGCCGAAGGAGAGGACGGTATCGTTATACTTCTTCAGATCGAACTTCTTGCCGTCCTTTTTGGCACGGTCGCGCAAATCGAGGTGCTCGGTCACGCCCACGAAATAAGTAGAGAGTTGGGTCGAGGAAAGCCGGGCGCGTTTCCATTTCGCGACCGCTTCGCCTTCCTGCTGGAAGCCTTCCTTCATCATCAGATCGAGCGCTTCCTGTTCGCTCATGTTCGCGGTGTGGATGCTTTGGTCGAGGATGGCGTTGCAGATCACGCGCAGGCGCATCTTCAACTGCTGCATCTTCACTTCCGCGCCGCCGTAGCCGGCTTCGGCCATGAATTGCTCGGAGTAAACCGCCCAGCCTTCGATGAAGGTGCCGCTCTGGAAAATGGCGCGGACCAGGGTGGGCGCGCGGAATTTATTCGAGTGCGAGAGCTGGAGGAAATGGCCCGGCATCGCTTCGTGAATGGTCAGGTCCTTCAGCATGTACTCGTTGTACTCGCGGAAGAACGAGTCCTTCCGCTCCTGCGTCCAATCCGTGGGCGTAGGCGAGATGGCGTAAAAGGTCTCGCCGTTTTTCTCCAGCGGACCGGCGGAGTCGCAGTAGGCGATGGCCTGGCCGCGTTTGAACTCCGGCATCACGATAATGTCGAGCGGCTGGTCGAAGACCGTGACCAGCCCTTTCTCCTTCGTGAACTTGGTTGCCTCGGCCAGATCTTCTTTCGCCTGCGCGACGATCGTGTCGTCGTTCGGATGCTTCTCGGCCAGCTTGTCGAGCACCGCAGTCGTGACCTTTTTCTTGTCGGCCAACGTGGCCGCGTCGGCTTTGGGAAATTGCTTTTTGTAGAGCGGCAGCGCGGTTTCGTAGATCGCCTTCTGCGTGGCGGCCAAATCGGCGCGCGCGCGCTTCATGATCTCTTCCATCGATAAGTCGGAGGCGAGGGAGAAGCGCAGTTTCTTGCGAAACTTCTCCGCGCCGATCCGGAAATCGCCGTCGGAGCGCGGGAGCAGATCGGTCTCGAGCCATTGCTTGTATTCCTCCAGCGCCTTCGCGGTCGCTTCCTGCAGCGGCGCGAGTTCTTTTTTTATCTCCGGCACCTTGTCGAGCACAGGCGCAAGGCCTTCCCGGACGAAGGAGATCGCGCCCGTGGTCTGTTCAATCGCGGTCTCGGTGTAAATTTTCGGCGGGTTTTTCAGGTTGGCCTTCGCCTGCGCGATCACCTGCGGAATGCCCTCCATTCGGGCGCGCAAATTCGGCGCGCGCTCGGCTGGCGGAGCAAACTCGCGCGCGATCAAGACGTAGAGCCCCTGCGCCAGGCTCTGGTTGTAAACGAGCGGATTCCATTCCGCTTCCTTCAGTTCCTCGAGCTCGAAGATGGCGCCTTCGACGTTTTCTTTCAGGATCCGGAAATCGACTTTGTTTGCGCCGGTCAGGTTTGCCGCGCCGTCGAATTTGTTCAGTTCTTCGAGAAGCGCTTTGTGCGCGGCCAGTTCCTTCGCGCGGGCTTCGTCGGAGTAATTGGTGAGCTGCCCGTCGAAGCGGTGATCGCCCAGTTCGGTCGCGTATTCAGGATGCATCTTCAGGCTGCTCTCGATGTAGTCGCCGGCCAGTTTTTGGAATTGATCGTCGGCCGGCGTGGCGTGGATCGACATGGCGGTGGCGAGGAGGAGAGCGGCGGCGAGCTTCATGGGGCGGGAGGCTAAAGGGATCGAACGAGGATGCACAGGATTAACTGGGCCTTAGGATGGACAAGGGGCCTCGGCGAAAGAGCAGGGCCACAAGGAAGGTTGACGGCTTTTCGAGTTCCGGCCTGTAAAATTTTCTTCATCCGCCCTTTTCATTCCGGGATGCAGGATTTCACACGAGGCGAGGCCACGCGCTCGATGGCCACCGCGCCGGCGACTTTGCGGGACGCACTTCTTCCCGCGACCAGACGTCGGCGCGTTTGGGTAGCAGAGGCTGCTCCCGCCACGCGGGACCGTTTCCGGCAGCCTGCCGGAAACACTCAGTGGACGAGCGTGTCAATCACCTCATCCGCGCCCCATTTACGGCCGCATGGTCGCGGCAAGCTGCCGCGACCTGCAGGCTAGCAGCCTGCGCTACCCGGCCCTACGTCGGCGTACCGCCCGCGAGCAAGGGCTCGGTCACGACTTCATCCTCCTCCTGCGATTGCAGGTAGGTCTTGCCGCGATAGAACATGGCGAAAACGACGAAAGCAGCCGCGGCGACAAACATTAGAACCGCGAAAAAGAGGAAATACTGCTGGTCGTTCATCTTCACGGTGCCGTCCGCGTTGCGGATGAAATAATTAACCGCGGCAGTGAACAGGTTCCCCATCGAGACGGTGAAAAGCCAGAGCGCCATGACCGCGCTCTTCATCTTATTTGGCGCTTGAGTGTAGGAGAACTCGAGACCGGTGATGGAGACCATGGTTTCGCCCAGAGTCAGGATGAGGTAGGCGAGAAATTGCCAGTTCACGCTCGGCTTCCCGCCAGCGTCGATCATTTGCTGGATGTACCAGATGACCACGTAACTGCCCGCGGTGAGGAAGAGGCCGATGCCGATCTTGCGCAACGGGGTGAGCGGGAAAAACCGATCCATCGCCGGGTAGACGATGTAGTTCACGATCGGGATGAAAATAAGAATGAGGATCGGGTTCGCCGTCTGCACTTGCGACGGGAGGAGATTGATCCCGAACCAATTCAAATCCATGTGCTGCGCCTGCAGCGTCCAGGAACCGCCGCTGCTCTGATCCCAAAGCGACCAGAAAACCGCGACAAAAACGTAAACGATCGCGAGCCGTCCGAGAGCTCCCAGGCCTTCACGACTAAAGGTCTGTTTTAGAAACGCGAGACGGGACGGCGGGATGTGGACGAATTTTTT
>JBBSLZ010000195.1:0-6474 GCA_038233435.1 Chthoniobacterales bacterium | reverse complement strand
CGAGATGGACGCGAACGAGCCGCCCATCGGCGACGGCAGCGCGGGACCCTACGTCGAGTTGATCAAGAAAGCCGGCGTCGTCCCGCAGGAAGCGGCGCGTCGCATTTTCAGCGTGCCCGAGCCGTTGCACATCGAAACGAAAAACGGCTCGCTCTTGGTGGTTCTGCCGGACGAAAAATTCCGCATCTCCTGCACCCAGATGGGACCGGAAGGTCGCTTCACCCAATTTTTCTCCACCGAGATCACGCCCGCCATTTTCGAGCGCGAGATCGCCCCCGCCCGCACCTTCGTTTACTACGAAGACGTGAAGCAGTTGATGGAAAAGAATCTCATCAAAGGCGGCAGTCTCGAGAATGCCATCGTGGTGCGAGGCGAATCTGTTCTCAGCAAGGAGCCGCTCCGCTTCCCGGATGAATTCGTGCGGCACAAGATTCTCGACATCGTCGGCGATCTCGCGCTCTGCGGGCACCGCATCCGCGGTCACGTCATCGCGCTAAGACCTGGCCACGGACCGAACGCCGAACTCGCCCGGATGCTGGTGCGCGAGCACCAAAAAACGCTCCCGACCTTGCAGCCGCGCGCCTTCCCTGCGGGCGAAGGCGGACTCGATATCAATCAGGTAATGGAAATTCTGCCGCATCGTTATCCGTTCCTGATGGTCGATCGGATCGTCGGTTTCGAAGGCGATAAGAAAATCATCGGCGTGAAATCCGTCACGATTAACGAGCCCTATTTCGGTGGCCATTTCCCGGGGCATCCGGTCATGCCCGGCGTTCTTCAAGTGGAAGCGATGGCGCAGGTGGCGAGCATTTTGATGATGAAAATCACGCAGAGCGCCAGCCGGATAGGGTATTTCGTGAGCGCGGATGATGTGAAATTTCGCAAACCGGTTTTCCCAGGCGATACGCTTTTCATCCACGCCGAATTGCTCAAGGCGCGCAGCAACCGGCTCGCGAAAGCGAAGTGCCAATGCCGGGTCAACGACGCCGTCGTCTCCGAAGGCGAACTCATGTTCACCTTCCTCGATAAATGAGAAAACCGCGAATGGATGCGATTGGACACGAATCGAATCTCAGTTGTAGCCACGGCGCTGCGTCGCCGTGTTGCAGGGATGCCGTAGCCCATGCGCCGAAACGCCGACGCAGCGGCATTGCTGCCGGCCGGGAAAGGTTTCGTCTGTAAATGAGCGAGGAGCAGATTCATTCGACCGCCATCGTCGACCCATCGGCCGAAATCGGCGCCGGCACCGTCATCGGGCCCTACTGTGTCGTCGGTGCCGGTGTTGTCTTGGGCGCAGAGTGCTGGCTCCAGCACCACGTCACCCTCAGCGGCCCGACACACGCGGGAGCGCGGAATAAATTCTACGCCTACTGCTCTATCGGCCAGCAGACGCAGGATATGAAATACGCCGGCGAACCTACCTACCTCGAGATCGGCGACGCGAATGTCTTCCGCGAATTCGTGACCATCAACCGCAGCACCACCGCCGAAGGAAAAACACGCGTCGGCAGCCGCGGAAATTTCCTCGCTTACAGTCACATCGGACACGACTGCACCGTCGGCGACGACGTCATTTTCTCGAACAACAGCACCCTCGCCGGCCACGTGCAGGTCGCCGATCACGCCATCATGGGCGGCCTGACCGCGGTCCACCAATTCTGCCGCCTCGGCCGCTTCGCCATCACCGGCGGTTGCTCGAAGATCGTGCAGGATGTGCCGCCCTTCATGATCGCGGATGGCAACCCGGCGGAGATTCGCGGCGTCAACGTCGTCGGCCTCGAGCGCCACGGCTTCTCCTCCGCGAACGTCAAGTCGATCAAGGAAGCCTTTCGGATCATCTACCGCTCGAAGTTAAACACCCGGCAGGCTCTCGACGCCGTCCGCCAGGAGCTGCCCGCGACCGCCGAGATCACGCAAATCGTCGAGTTCATCGAGCAAAGCGAACGCGGCATCATCCGCCGCTAGCGCGCCGGTCTGCCCGGTCCCGCCGGCTCCAGCTCCGCCAGCCTCTTCGTCAACAGTTCCGTCGTCGGTCCGCCCGAAACGATCTTCAAGACCCCGCGCAATAAAGTGACCGCCTTCTTCGGCTTCTCCATTTTCACCCACAAGTCCGCCTCCTCCAGGACCACTCGCAGGATGTCGTCCCGCTGGGTGTAGATGGTACGCGCCTGTTGAAAATAGGTCACCGCCACGGAGTCCTTCCCGTCCTTCGCTTCCATCAAACCGAGATCTTCGATCATCGGTCCATTGTTGGAGCGGGAAGCGACCTGCCGGGCGCGTTTCCGGTATTCCGCCGCGGGCAGGTCGGCATTTTTAATCGCAAAATCGTGCGCCATTTTCCAGTCCGCGGCCGCTCCCTTGGCCTCGTTCTTCAGATCGATCTGCAACCACGAACCATACGGCCGGTAGAGCGGATCGCCCACCATCACCGACATCCAAGAGAGCCCCGGCATCGCCATGTAAGCGCTCTCCGCAAAAGTGAATCCGTGCAGCAGCCGATCGTTCAGCACATCGAGATGACTCGTTAACTGCAGATACGGCTCGTAGACATTTCCGATCGAGGCCGCCGCCCCTTTGGTCAACAGCGGCGCCACCCAGTTGGCGGCTGGATTGCGCAGCGTGTTCGCGCTGAAAGAATGGATGTGGACCGCGATCGCGCCCTTCTGGAACCGAAAATCCGGATTGCGAAACGGACCCACCACATCGCCCGCGTACCAGCCGTAGTAGAGCGCGCAATCGCTCATCGGATACCCATCCGGAAAAAGGGCCGGCGTTTCCTCGTAGACGGTCGGGATGCCCACCTTACGCAGATCGAGCACGGCCGCGCTCAGCCATTCATCGCCCAGCTCGTAGCCCGAGGCGGTGTTATGCGCCCCGTCCACAAAAGCCCGTCCCCAAAGCCCTCCCTCCTCGGTCTCGACCGCATCCGTGATCATCCGTCGCACCGTCTCGGCCGAAGGCGCATCCAACCGGCAAACCAGCAAAAGCGGGATTCCCGGAAGATCCGCCATCCGGCGGTAGCTCTTGAAATAAGGATTGTTCACCGCACCGGAGATCGCGCCCTCCGGCCGCGCCAGCAGGGTCAGCTCCGAATCGACCGAAGCCTCATTTCGCCCGGTCATCGCTCCCTCGATGTGAACATCGCCGGGATAATTTTCCGCCCGCCGTATTTTGAGCGGCATCCCTTTGATCAAGGCCAGAAAATGAATGCTCGTGACGCTGACCCCGCGCTCCTCGCCCTCGCGCCGCGTCCACCAGCGCCGTTTCGAGAATGTCTGCCGCAGCGGCCCGGCGATCGTGCGGTCGTAATCCTCGCGGCTAATTTCCTCTTCCTTCGAGCAATCCAGACCCACCAAATGGTCCCGCGCGATCCCGCGCTTCTTCGCGTAAAACTTCGCCAGGTCGAAAGACTCCGAGCTGCTGCTGTTGTAAACGACGACCGTCGCGTTTGCCAGAGCCGGGTCGGCTTGCACGCCGGCCTGAAATCCGAGGGCCAGGAAGAGAACGAGGACGACAGCCTTCACGTTACAACTCCAGTTCCAAACCGTCATACGCGATCCGCGCCTGCGCCGGGAGGTCCGCCTCCGCCGCGTGCGCCAGTTCATGCGCGACGTGGGTGAAATAAGTCATCTCCGGTTGCACCCGTTCCGCCACCGCCAGCGCCTGGCTCACGCTCAGATGGGTCGGATGCGGCTTCGGCCGGAGGGCGTCGATGACCAGCGCCTTCACCCCGGCGATCTCTTGCGCGATCTTCTCCGGCACCTCGCTGCAATCGCTTAAATAGGCCAGCAGCTTCTTCCCCCCACGCGAAAAGAGGTAGCCGTTCACGGTGGTGTGCCCGTGCGGCACCGGCAACGGCGTGATCAAGGTCTCGCCTAGCGAAAACGGCCCGTCCACGATGTGCGGCTCCGGTTTGAGATAACCTGGAAACGGGTTCAAGGCCTGAAACGCAAACGCAAAGACACGCTCCAGATCCGCCATCGTCTCGCGCGAGGCATAGACTGGCATGTAGCCTTTGATCGCACCGAAGCGCCGTAAATCATCGAACCCCATCACATGATCCGTATGTGAATGCGTGAACACGACCGCATCCAGCCGCCGAATCTTCGCGCGCAACGCCTGAGTGCGAAAATCCGTCCCTGTGTCCACCACCCAGGCGCATTCCGGAGTCTCAAGATAAATGGAAGAACGCAGCCGGTTATCGCGCGGATCGGGCGACTGACAGACCGCACAATCGCAGCCAATCATGGGCACGCCCTGCGAAGTGCCCGTGCCGAGGAAGGTGACCTTGAGTTGAGCGCCGTTATTTGAGAGTGAAGAGTCCAGAACGAGCGAGCAATCTCCACTCTCACTTCCGAAGTCTCAACCTGCCATGCCCGCCGTCCTTAATCTCCTCCGCATTCAGAATCTCGCCTTGGTCGAGAAGCTGGACTGGGAACTCGGCCCCGGTTTCACCGCCATCACCGGCGAGACGGGCGCGGGCAAATCCATCATCATCGGCGCGCTCCAGTTGCTCCTTGGCGAGCGCGCGGATAAATCGCTCATCCGCACCGGCGCCGAGACCTGCACCGTGGAAGCCGTCTTCTCGGGGAAAGAACTCGATCGGCTCAATCCCGCCCTCGCCGCCGCCGGGGTGGAAGAAGGCGCCGGCGAGTTAATCATCAAACGCACCTTGGCCGGCAGCGGCACCAACCGCCAATTCGTCAACGGATCCCCCACCACCCTCGCGGTTTTGAAGTCGTTAGGCGACGAACTCGTCGACCTGCACGGCCCGCACGATCACCAATCCCTCCTCTCCGCCGAGCGCCAGCTTGACCTCCTCGACGCCTTCGCCCACGCCGGCCCGGCCCGGGCGGACTACCGGAAGCACTATCAGGAAGTTCAGGCGCTCACCGTCGAACATGCCGGCTTGAGCACGGCCGAAAGCGCGCGTGAGCAGGAACTCGATTTGCTCCGCCATCAGGTCGCCGAGATCACGGCCGCCCAACTCGACCCCGCCGAAGAAGAGCAAATCGAAGGGCGCTACCGCCTGGCCAGCAATAGCCACCGTTTGACCGAGCTGGCCGCCGGCGTCGTCGGTCGTCTTACCGAAGCAGAGGATTCCGTGCTAAACCAACTGGCCGACAGCCAGCGCCTCCTGCGCGAGCTGGAAAAGCTCGACCCTGTCATGGCCGAATTCGCCACCAACCACGCGGCCGCGGTGGTGGAACTATCGGAAATCTCCCGCGCCCTAGCGCAGTACGCCGAGCGTCTCGACCTCGATCCCGCCCAGCTCGCCGCCCTCGAACAACGCGTCTCGCTCTTCGAAACGCTCAAGCGCAAATACGGCGGCTCGCTCGCGGAAGTCATCGCCACCGGCGCACGCGCCGCCGCCCGCATGCAGAAAATCGAAGGCCGCGATGCGGAATTGGAACGTCTCGCGCAGGCGATCAAAGCCGCTCGCCGCAAGCTGGATCGCGCCGCCGCTGAGCTGCGCAAGCTGCGGGCCAAGGCCGCGCCCAAGCTTTCCGAGACCGTCCGCCGCCATCTGGACGATCTCGGTTTCCGCCAATCCGAATTCGAAGCCCAACTGACCGCGCTGCCGGAGCCACGCGCCAGCGGCACGGACGCGCTTGAGCTCCTCTTCTCGCCCAATCCGGGCGAGCCCTTGAAGCCGCTCCGCGCGATCGCCTCGAGCGGAGAAATCTCGCGCCTCATGCTCGCGATCAAATCCTCCCTCGCCGCGCAGGACGCCATTCCGCTCCTCGTCTTTGACGAGATCGACGCCAACGTCGGCGGCGAAATCGCCAACGCGGTCGGCGCCAAGATGGGCGCCTTGGCCGCGCGCCATCAGGTCCTCTGCATCACCCACCTCCCGCAGGTGGCCGCCTGCGCGGCCACACATTTCGTCGTCACGAAAGAAGTCGCGCAAGGCCGAACCCATTCCGAATTGCGCGAAGTGAAAAACAAAGCGCGCCGCGAAGAAATAGCGCGCATGCTTGGCGGGCAGAGCGAATCCGCGCTCAAGCACGCGGCTGCGCTTTTGCAGGGGTAAAATTCCGTCCGCCCTGTCGAGATCCCAAACGCACCCTCCGTGCGGCGAAATGCAGAGGAGTGTCACGCCCTCAAAAGAAAGCGCCGGAGGCGCGGCGGAATGTAGCCCGCAGTGCATCCCGCTTCGCGGGAGGAACTGCGGGTCAACCAGATGCGAAAGAATCCAGTCCCCCAAAGGGGGCGACGGGAAGGCGGCGTGATCGCGTCTTTTCCGTCACCCGTTCCACGGGTTGGACAAGCACGAGGACGACCACCGGGAGTTCCGCTACGCTTCACTCCCGGCTATGTTCCGGCGCACCCTTCGGGCGCTCGGAAACCAAGTGCATGGCACGCCTATAGTTGTTCGAGCCGGTAGCCTCGTTTTTCGAGCAGCTTGAGCAATCCTCCCGGCCCGCCGAGATGTCCCATTCCGACAATCACGAAGTAGTTCTTTCCGCTCTG
>JBBSLZ010000194.1:0-6506 GCA_038233435.1 Chthoniobacterales bacterium | reverse complement strand
GCGACGCAAGATCGTTTGAACTTTTCGCGCGAAAAAACGAGGAAATAGATTTTTACGAGTCCGATCCGTGCGATGGCTAAGGAGAGCGCGCGCGCTGGCCGTCCTGCACCGGCACGGGACCGCCCTAACCTACAATGGAGACGGATTACCTCGGGACGGTCGGGACGGAAGTGGAAGTAATCCTCGCCTTCGGTCTGCAAGCGAAGCCTCGGTGGAGGCTTGGGTGTCGGCGACGCCTCCCGGTGCGCGTAAGCGCTCGACCGATCGCGAGATCCCTCGGCCGTCTTCGCGGCTCGGGATGACGGGCGGACGAGCGATCAATCTTCCTCATACGGTTTCTCTCTCTTGGGCGAAGCCCGATCGCGATGGCTCCACCAGAGAAGAGACCACCAGCCACACCGCTTCGCGTTTTCGAAACCATTCTTTACGCAGACGATCTGCCAGGGATGGAGCGTTTCTACGGTGAAATCCTGGGACTCGAAGCGATCAGCCGTAGTGAACTTCTAATCTCATTCCGCTGCGCGGCCTGCGGTGGAGCCGGCGCGCCCTCGCGCCGAAGGATCTGAAACGCGGGCACTCTTTTGCCCGAGGGCGGGCCGTCCATCGCCTCTGCCAACCAACGAAAGCGTCCACCTCGGAAACCAAGACCCTCTCGAGAACGTAGATCTGGTGCCGTTGCGGACGGTCCCTTCATGACTCCCAAGACTTATCTCCTCGCCGGTGGAAACTCCGGCATCGGCCACGCCACCCTCCACGGATTACTGGCGGATGGTCACCGCGTCGTCGCGGCCGTGCGCGACCCAGAGAAACTGGCGGCCACCAAAGGTCTGCAAACCGTGGCATTCGATGCGCGGAATGCGTCCCCGGACTTGGTCTTGCCCGACGTGATCGATGGCCTGGCTTATTTTCCGGGCACGATCACCTTGAAGTCGTTCCGCGCTTTGAAGGACGACGACTTCCTAAAGGACATGGAGGTCAACTTCTTCGGCGCGATCCGCTTTCTCCGCGCCGCGCTCCCGGCGCTGCAAAGAGCGGAGCATGCGTCGATCGTGCTCTTCTCCACCGTGGCGGTGCAAACTGGGATGCCGTTTCACGCCAGTATCGCTTCGGCCAAGGGCGCGGTGGAGGGTCTGACCCGATCGCTCGCGGCCGAGCTGGCGCCGAAAGTGCGCGTCAATTGCCTGGCGCCTTCGCTTACGGATACGCCGCTCGCGGCCAGTCTCATTAACGTGGAAGCCAAAGCGCAGGCCAGCCGCGATCGGCATCCACTCAGGCGCCTGGGCAATCCCGAAGAGACCGCGCAGTTGGTGCGCTTCCTTTTGAGTGACGCGTCCGGATTCATCACCGGGCAAATCATCGGCGTAGATGGCGGCCTCTCGTCGCTGCGCTTGCTCTAAGCTAAGACGATGGCGCGGCTGGCGAGCATCGGGCGCCGGCCCGGCTGCGTTGGCGGAAGCAGCCGGCATCTTCGTAGCGGGCGATGCGCTTCTCGGCAAGGGACGCGTGGGCCGGGCGATAGCGACCAACCTGGTCCCAAACGACACCAACGGCGCGATGGATATTTTCGTCTTTAACCGGGCGACCCAGGCCATCCAGCGCGTTTCCGTAAGCAGTGCCGGACAACAGTCCAGCTTTAACAACGGCGGCGGCAATAACGCGGAGTCCAGCAGCCCGTCGATCTCTTCCGATGGCCGCTTCGTCGCCTTCCAATCGCGCGCCGATAACCTGGTGCCCGGAGATACCAACGGCGGAAACAACGCCCCGCAGGGTCAGGACGTTTTCGTCTTCGATCGCAACAACAACAGCGCGATAACGGAACCCAGACGACAAAAAATCTCCCGTGCATCGGTTCCGCAGCCGTGCCGGAGGAAAGCGGCGCGAGGACGCGCCGCACTCCGAAAGCAGGCTACGCCTGCGAAATGCATCTGGCGCTCCTGACTGGAAGCGGCCGCGCGGTTAAGTCCGAAGCAGCGCGCTGCGGCGTTGTTGCGCCGCAAGGAGCGGCGGGAAATCGAGCAGCGCAGGCGAGGTGGTCCGATCGACGAAATGCCGCGCCGCGGCTATGAGTTCACGCCAGCGATCCCAATCCAGTTCCGGCGCGTGCCCAATGTGGCGGAGCAGACTGCGCCATTCCATCAGCGCGCGTTCGATGTCGCCCGCGCGCAACGAATCGGTGGTCAATTTATAGCGCACAGCTGGATTCGAAACCATCTCGCGGATCACCTCCGAAGCGCCCGAGCCGTACTGCGTGGGCGTTCCCATCTCCAGATAGCCGGGATGATCCGCGCGATCGTAAATGCGCTGGCAAAGAATCCCGAGTCGCCCGCCCATGGGTGCGTCTTCGCCGGAAAAGCGCGGACCGCCGCGGATGTTCGCGAGATCGAAAATGAGTTCGTCGATCGGATAACGTTCCTCCTCCAGGGCGGCGGCGATGGCGAGGCCTTCGCCGGCTTGGAAGAATGAGAAGACGACCCCGCGGCGCGTGGGCGTTCCGTCTTTCTCCAACAGGCCCAAACGTCGCCAGGCAAAGGCCGGCGAGGCGACGATCGGCACCGCGAGATCATGTTCGCGTTGGTCGCATTCGAGACACACGCGCGGGATGGCCTGGCGTTCCGGCGGGTCGAGCAGGGCACAACCTAATGAGTCGATCATGGCGCTGGCCGGCAAGGCGGAGAAATCGAGACGCGCGGTCAGCGTGCGTCCCCGTTCAGCGATCTCTGCGATGGCGCCCCCGCGCGTGAAATCCGATAATCGCGGCACGATTTTCTGGTCAAAATCAGTCCGCGAAATGATCTTTTCGCCGGTTTCTTTACGGAGCCATTTCACCGGAGCTACGGCGCCATCGTCCAGCACGGTCGCGAGCGGAATCTCACGGCCATAGACGCCTCGCTCGCGCAGTTTGCAAAGATTGCCGAACCCGAGGCCGTCCAGCATGCGCGGCAAAGTAAGCGCACGCGCCCAGCCTTCACCGTCCCGCGCGAGCAGCTCGCCTAACGAGACATTGACGCGCGGCGTCTTTGGCTCCCATTCGCCGGCGGAGTTGAGCATCTCCGTCACCGGCCGGCGGATAAAACGCGCTCGTTCCGCATCCACCAGTAGTCCGCAAGGCCGCGGGCCGGTGCCTAACGAATGCTCCACCCCGAGCGGAATCTGCTGCACGCTGTAGAGCGAGTGGCTTAATCTCACCGCGGCGGCGAAGGGCGGCTGGCCGCGTTCCGCCGCGCCGCGCATGACGCTGATCAGGCTGGGCCAATCCACCTGAGTGGCGCGCTTGAGCTGGCGCGGGCGGGCATCGTTCAGCCGCGGAATGTCGGGCACGAGCAGGACGTAACCGGTCTCGTCCAAGCCGCGGCGACCGGCGCGGCCGAACATTTGCAGGAGTTCATCCGGCTGCACGTGGCGCTCGAAATTGCCGACCATGTAACTCGTGCCTGTAATGAGAACGGAGCGCATGGAAAAGTTAATCCCAGCCGCTAAACCCATCGTGGCCACGACCACCTGCAGCTGCCCGGCTTTCGCGAGCGGCTCGATCAAGCCCGCGCGCACCGCGTAGCTGAGCCCGCTGTGATGATAGGCGACGCGGCTGCGGAGCAGCTTCGCCAGCCGCTTTCCGGCGAGCGCTTCCTGTGCGGAGGAGAGCGGTAGCGGATCGCGCACCTTCATGGCGGAGGCGATGGATTGGGCCAGCTCTTCACTCGCATTTCGGCGCGGAGCGAAAACCAGCACCGGCGCGAGTTCGGCGCGCAGGGCCCGCCCAATTATGCGCGGCCAGAAACCTTTCGCCTGCACGAATTGCGAATCGGAGAGATTCCGCAGGTCCACTTCCTCGAGTGGGACGGGCCGCTCGGCGTGGGAAACGAGGACAACATCGCGGCCGATCCGTTGCAACCAGGCGACAATATCCTGCGGATTGCCCACGCTGCCGCTGAGCAAGAGCAACTGCGTGTGCGGCGGCGCGAGGGCGAGCGCGAGTTCGTAATGCACGCCGCGAATCGCATCGCCGATCATCTGGTATTCGTCCACCACGAGGAGCTTCGGCCCGTCGCCGCGCAGGAAGCGCGTGCGCTGCGTCTCGAGCGTGGCCACGACGACTTTCGCGTCCAGGTGCAAGGCCAGATCGCCGGTCGCGATGCCGACATCCCAGCCACGCACCCGCCATTCCGCGAGCTTGTCGTTGGCCAGGGCGCGCGTCGGCACGGTGAAAATGGCCTGCCCTTTCAGCGACGGATAAAGCAGCTCGAAAATATAGGTTTTGCCCGAGCCAGTGGGCGCCTGCACGATCACATCCTGGCCCGCCTGGAGGGCGCGGACGGCTTCCTGTTGCCAAAGATCTGGGACGACCAGGTTGACCTCGAGCCCCTTCAACATGGCGCAAGATACGCGCTCCGGCTGGCCTTCAACCCGCGCCCCATGCCGCGGTCCGCTTTCTGGCGCCTATCCGCCAGGCCACGAAAAAGCGCGCCTTTTTTGGTGCGACGTAGTAGTCTCTCGGCGAAACTCTGAAACCCCTTCCGCCCCTCGCGTGCGGTCCCAAACTGTTTTCGATTTACTCGCATGAGAAAATTCTTCGGCTTCGGCTCCTCCACTCCACCGCCTCCGGCTCCTCCTGCGCGGCCGCCGGCCCCGCCCTCCTCTCCCCCCGCCACTCCGGCGCCCAATGCAGCGTCGTCGCTGGTGGGCCGCTGGAAAGAGCCGAAGGGCAAAGACACGACCGAGTTCCAGGCCGACGGCACGGTGACGGAGAGACCGGCCACGGGCGAAAATATTCGCGGCCGCTATGCGCTGGAGGGCTCGAAGTTAAAGATCAACCTGGAGGGTGTGCCGGACGCGCTTTCCTTCACCGCCGTGGTTAACAAAGACACCCTGGAAATGACCGGGCCGGATGGAGAGACGACGCGCTACGAGAGGGTCTCATGAGTGCTCGTTTTTGTTCTCTGGCGCTTCGCTTACTGGTGCTCTTCGCCCTGCTGGGCAGTGCCGCCAGCGGGCGCGCTGCGGAGGTGGGCCCGGAGCAGGTCATTCGCGATTTCTACCGCTGGTATGTGGACGCGCTGGTGGTGGATCGCGATCCCTTTGAAGCGCGCGCAGATCTCCAGCGCTACGCCTCGGAGCGCTTTCTGAAGGAGATCGACGCGCAGCGGGCGAGCCCCGATGGCTTGGATGCGGACCCGTTCCTGAGCGCGCAGGATTTTGACAAAGAATGGGCCAAAAACGTGGTCGTCTCCGAGTTGGCGATCAAGGAAAAGCGGGCCACCGCCAAGGTGGAATTGAAGGGAACGGAGATGAGCACGCAGTTGAAATTAAGCCTGACCCAGGAGGAGGGCGGCGCGTGGAAAATCGATAGCGTGGAGCCGAAATGAAGGTTTTTCTCTGGACTGCGTGTGCTCTGCTCTTCCTCGGTGGAATGGTCGCCCAGCTCGCCGCTGAGACGCCGCCCTACGCAGGCGAATGGTCGAACGGCCGCGGGGAAACCCTCACCATCACGGCGGAGACGATCCAGTTTGCCGATAATCGCGCGGTCAGTTACCGGGACGTGACGCGCGCCACCGACGGCGCCAGCTTTGAGCTCCAAATCACGGCGCCCGGCGAGATCAACGCCTTCCCGGGCAAAACCGTGGCGGTGGCGCTGGAGAAGGATTCGATGGAAATGACCACCTATCTTTCGCATGCCGATTACATGCAGGAGAACAACGCCCAATCGGTCGTGGTCTGGTATAAAGACGAGGGCGATTAAACCGGGCGCCCGCCGCATTTTTGCGCTTGCCAAGGCCGCTTCCTGCTGGCATTCACGCCCCATGAAAAACCATCTCAAGCTGGCCGCAGCCTTCGTCTGCGCCTGCGCCCTGTTAAGCTTCTCGCCCGCGCCGTTGCGCGCGGCCGAAGGCAGCTACTCGTTCAAGGTTCATAACACCACCAAGGACGCGATCAAAAAACTCCTCGCTTCCGAGGACGGCAAGACCTATGGCAACTTCGATATCGGCAGCGGGATTCCGGCCGGCAAAACCGTCACGATGGCCTGGGATAAATCGACCGATGAGGGGAACTGCGAGCAATGGTTCAAAGCGGTCTTCGACGACGGCGAAGAGTCGGAAGCGGTCAAATTCGATTTCTGCGAGGAAGATCTCGTGCTCGAATTCTAGGAGTTCAGCTCTCTCTGATTGGCAAGTATCGTCGAAAAACCCCTAATCACTTGCACATGAAGCGATTCCTCCTTGGTTTTTCGTTCGGTTCGACGTTCCTGTTTACCCTCTCCACTCTGCTAGCTCAGACCACGGAGGAGAGCCCTAGCTCGGGCGAAGCCGCTGGGGCCATCGCCGGAATGGGCTGCGGCTGTATCGTCATGCTGGTGGCGCTAGCGGTCTGGATCGCGCTCGCCATTTTCGTCTACAAAGATGCTAAAAGCCGGGGGATGGATAATGCCGTCCTGCTCACCATCGTCACCGTCATCACCGGCATCCTTGGGCTCGTCATCTACCTGCTGATGCGGCCCAAAGGTGCTCTGGTCG
>JBBSLZ010000193.1:0-6509 GCA_038233435.1 Chthoniobacterales bacterium | reverse complement strand
CGACGAACCGGCGGGGAAATTATTGGAGCGCATCCGCCAGCGGAATGTGAAAGCCTGAGCCCATGCCTGCCGGAGTGTAAGGGGAGGAAAAACCCAGCGGCGTGCGTGTGACGCGTGATCACATTTTTCATTTCAACATTTGCTCGGAGGGCCGATAGCTCATTGAGCTGCGCGCACCGCTGAACCCCCTCAGGGTCCCATCTCGGCCGAGCACTTCGCACAGAATTTTAACTCCGGCGCGAGTTCCAGTCGGTTAAACTCGATCTCTTCGCGACATCGGACGCACACGGCGTAGGTGCCTTCATCCATCCGGCGGAGTGCTTCCTGCAGCGCATTGATCCGTTCTTCCCGGCGTCGCACTCCGGCCTTCGCCATTTCCTGCTGCTGCATGGAATCCTGACGGGAGAGACGCCCAATGGCGTTGTCGGGCGAGACCGCGGCCACGTCGTTTTCCGCGCGCTGAATTTCTCCTTCCAGCTCTGCCACCAACGCACGCGCTTGCTCTTCCAATCCGATGAGTTGATCGACGGTGAGCACGAGGGATAGACCAATCCGATCGCACCGCACCACGCAACTCTCGACGCCGCGATCTCTGCCTGGCGGCAGGGACGGCGCGCTGCGCTGTCCAGGAGGGGTGGCTCGCCGGTGGACGCGCGGATGATCCAGCGCAGGACCGCGCGCCTTGGACGCCGCAGCGCGGTGTCCCACCTGGAAACGCTTCTAAAGAAACATCGAGACATGAAAAACGCACCTCTACCACCGCCGGCACGAGCAAACCCCGCGCCGATTTCGTTTCCGGGGCAATGGACTGGATCGATCACCTGCAATGGCCCGCGATGGTGGCCACGCTTTCTTCCGCCTGGCTGGTGGCCGCGCAAGAGCGGCCTCGGCGAAGATGGGGCTTCTGGATTTTTCTCGTCAGCAACGCGCTTTGGATCGCGTGGAGCATCTACGCGCAGGCTTATGCTCTCATCGTCCTCCAGATCGGTCTCGCTGTTTTGAATATGCGAGGCGTCTCGAAAAACGAGTGAGGCTCCGCGTTTCGGCGCGAGAGTTACGGCACCGTGTGCCCGGTGGCGGCCTTCACCGAGCCAATATCGGAGCCATTCACGACCCCGTTTGCGTTCACGTCGCTGCGGAAGTTTGCCGCCGTGACCGTTAAACCGGACTGCGCCTTCGTCATTCCGATATCGGACGCGTTCACCGTCTTGCTCACGTTTGCGTCGCCAATGAGCACGTTCATGCTGACCGGTGTGTTGGCCAGCACTTGCGCGAAGCTGTCGGTCACGTTGCTCAACGTCACGGTGATCTTCTGCACATCCGCCACACCGCTCAGGTTCACCGTCATGGTGTTGCCATTGAAGACAGGACTTCCCGCCACGCTGCCGATTCCGGCGGTGATGGAAGCGTTCCCGCTCATCGGCGGGTTACTGAAGGTGACGACGATGGTGTGAGCACCGTCGGTGGAACGCGATTCCAAGCCGGGCTCGCCCGTCAGCGGCAAGGCGATATCGAAATCGCCCGTACCCCCATGCGTCTTGCGCGAAACCGCGGAGGCCAACTGGAGCGGCGCGCACGGCGCTGGCCCTTGGATCGCGACCGCGATCGGCGTGCCGGTTTTAAAGAAACCAACCGTCGCGTTCACCGTTTGCGGCGGGCGATCGGAATCGAAGCGGAAATTATACATGGTGCCGAAGCGGATCGCGTTCGCGTTTTGATTTTGCGCGAACGTTTCGGTGTTCCAAGTCACATCGTTTGCCGTCGGAGTGGATGTCCAGACGGCGTTACTGAAGCCCGCATCTCCGACCGTCCCATCGTTCGGAAAGCCGGGGTGATTCGGCGGCGCGTGAAAACCAACGTTGCTCAGCGTGATGCCGCAGCCGAGCGGGACGCTGAAGGATTGGATCGAACGATCGAGATTCTGGTTGTGAAGCGCATACTCGTAATGCCAAAGGCCGCCCACCGGGCCGCTGACTTTGTAGACCACGAAGGCGCGGCCATCCACTCCGGGGACCGGTTCGATCGTGCTGCTCGTGGCGCCGGTCCACGCGCCGGTCGCGGGCGTCACCCGCACGGTTGAGGCCGCGGCGGCGAAGGTGAAACTCGTGGTGCCGCTGACATTAAAACGGCGATACGAGGCGTTGTTATACATGTTGCACTCGCCCGGGTGTGTCTGGCACCAGGCGTATTCCTGCGGGCTGTCGTATTGCACTTCGAGGTAGTAGGTGGCGCCGGTGTTCAAGGTGGTGTTCAGGTCGCTCGCATTGACGAGCACTCGGTGCGAGGTGCCGGTATGGGCGTGGCCGGTGTGATTCTCCGGCCTCGGACTCACCGAAAAGACTCCGGTAAACGGATTCACCCACGCGCGTGAGCCTAGGGCGCCTGTCTGGTTACCCTGCGCCGCCAGCTGGCTCGCCGCGTAGGGATCAGAACAGCCCACACCCAGCTTGGTCGCGTTAAAATACGGGGTGCAGCCAATGCTGCAGGCATCCTCCTGGTCGGCCCCAAACGAATGCTTCACCCACGCCTGGCCGATCTGCTCGATGCGCTCGTCGTTGTTCGTTCCGCCGCTCATCCGATAGAGATTCTGCGAGATGACGGAGTGATCCGGATTCGGGAGTTGAAAGAAATTGAAATCAACGTTGCCGTTGTTGCACGAAGTCGTGCCGGTCGCGAGGCCCACTTGGCCCGAGGCACTGCCGAACTGTGCTAAACCGCCGATCGCCCCAATCTCGCCGACGATGATATCCGGCCCGGCCACGGCTTGCGGCGCGTCCCGCGAGCCGGCCTGCCGCGCCGGCAAGGTCGACGACCGCGCCTCACCATTGACGAAGGTGGTGACCTCGATCGGCGTCATCGTGGATGCGGCCGACATTTCTCCCACCACCAGCCCCGCGTCCGAGGGACGGCCGAGCGTCTTCGCCAATTCCTCCGAAATCAGGAGCCGCCCGCCTTCGATCCGGAGCCGGCGCGCCGCAGCGTCATACGCGTAGAGGTTTCCTTCCACGTTGAAAAAAACAAAGCCGGTCTGGCCATTGCGCACCACCAATTCAAACTGCTGACCGGACCCGGTCCGTTCGAGCACGAGATCGTCGGCGGCGGCGTTCAGCGGACCGGGCAGCATCCGCGAATGGTCCCATCGCAACCCGATCATTCCCGGCTCCGCTCCGCGCAAAACGTCGTTAAAGCGCACGATCGTAAAAAAAGTATCCGGACCCACCTCAAAGCTGAGCGCGTCCCGCTTCGTGGCTGGCGTCTCCCCGGAGGAGTCGTGGCCCGCCAGTCTCGCCAGATCCAGATCCAGGGTCACACTTCCGTTCGCCATCATCAGACGCTCTCGTTTCCCCGACTGCGCATCGGGGGCACTGCCCGCGATCGGCGCCGCCTGCACGAAGCCGCAGCTAAAGGAGAGGAAAAATGGAAGGACGCGAGAGCGTAGGGTAATTTTCATGGTGTGAATCCAGCGGACGGTGAGCCCACATTTCGCGGAGATCGAGCTACGGCCTCCGCGGGGGCCGAATCCTCTTCTACCGACTTCGGCGCCCGGACGAAAGGAATTAAGGCCGATGACTCCGATAAAATTCCACCAGCCAAAAATCGCTGACTCAACGCACCCCGTGGAGCCGGCGCGCCCTCGCGCCGAAGTCTCCAGCGGGGGAGATTTAACCACAGATGGCGCAGATGAGGATAGGAGTGAGGGGGTGGCAAGCAAACGTGTCATTATTACTCCCCCGGACCGCAGGGAACTTAAACGGCGGCTCCGTTCGCGCCGCATCCGAGCAGATGATGCCAACCAGGTCCGGCGTCATTTTGGAATTGGCCAGCGGGCGTGGTCTGCGGGAGGCGGCCTCCGCTTTGGCTTGCTCGACTTCGTAGGTGCAGCGGTGGGCGGGTCGCTTTCGCGCCCGGGGCTTGGCTTCGTGGCGGAGACGGACGCGAAACGAACCACCCCGCTACGGAAGGAGTTCGATGAAAAATGGTAACGCGCTCAGGCTAGTGGCGCATGCCTCTGGCTTGCGTTTTATGGAAGAACGCGCAAGCGGGACGCCTGGTATTTGTTCAGCGTTCGCGGCCGCCGCGTCGGAGGGGCGAAACTCCTGTCGCCTCCCCTGTTTCCGCGAGATTGACTGGCGACAAGAGTGTCGCCTCTCCGGTTCTCCCCCCCCCCGGTCGGAGACGGCTCGGGGCAGGCGCCCCTGGCCTAACGATTGCGCGCTAACTGGCCGCGCAGTTTCGCGTCGAGCGCTGGATTGACTTTGGCGGCCCAGGCGCGGGAGGCTTCGCTGTTGTAATGGACGCCGTCGCTGCCAGTCTTGCCGCGGATATAACGGGTCATTTGGCGGGAGTCGATCACTTCGAAACGATCGCGCTTGGCGGCTTGCTGGATCAGTTCGTGGATCCGGTTTTGGGCCGTGCGCCGCATGGCGGAGGAATCGGGCGGCGCGAGCCAGATGATCTGACGCACGCTGGGCCCGCGGGCGGCGCGGATGAAGCGATCGGCAAAGGTGCTGATCTGCGCGGAGGTGAGGTCGCGATCCATCCAGTTGGTCCCTAACTGCACGACGACGACCGTGGGGCGGTAGCGTTTTACAAGCGTCTCCAGTTTCGGGGTAAGGTAACGCCGGCCGGTGCCGCCCTCGGTGTAGATGGGGCGTTGGTCGGGCGTGCTCTCGCGGTAGCCGCACTTGGTGTAGAAGCCGCGTTCGGAGGCGAGCCAATGTTCGGGGGACGATCCGCAAGCGGCATAGGCGGCGACGTTTTGCGGGCCGTAGACCTGGGCCAGATGTTGCTGGATGGCTTCTCCGAAGGGGCCGGCGGAGAGCGAGTCGCCGATCATGAGGACACGGGTGGGGACGGGGCGCATCTCCACGGTGCGCGGCTGGCCGGCGGGGCGGGCGGTTCCGTTGGTCACGAGAAAGAAGCAACTAAGGCAAACCGCCAGCGCGAGGAGGGAGAGGGCGCTGCGGGTCATCGTGTTCGACTTTCCGGGTGGCGCTTTTCATCCTCGACGCGGATGTAGGGTTCGAGATTGATCTGGCCGGATTCGTCTCTGGCTTTGGCGGTATCCCACAGGCTTCCTTCCATCCGATCAAGCCGCATTTTGTAGCGTTTGCCAATGCGATACTTCAGCTTCTGATCCTGGGCGCCGATATGGGCGGGGTGCATGACCAGGATTTGCCGCTCGGAGTAGTGGCCTTTCAGGACTTTTTCCACTTCGTAGACGTAGGCAACGAGCGATTCCTGATAAGGCAGCAAGTCCCGAAGCTGCATCGGCTCGGATTTAAAGGCGAGCCGCGCGCGGACCACGAGGGGTTCCTCGCGGGCCCGTTCGACCGCGAGCGTGGGAGCAGGCGTGACGACAGCTTCAGCGCGCGGGATGACCTCGGGCGCGACCGCTTCGGCGCGGGCGACATAGCCAGGCACGACGGCTTCGGCGCGCGCGGGCGGTTCGGGGGCGAGCGCGGGCGGAGCGCTCAGTCGCTGGGAAATGGGGCGCAGGGAGGCGATCGGTTGCGCGGCCAGATCCTGCTCGATGATGCCGTAGACTTTATCCGCCCACTCGTCCATTTGCGCGCCGAGGAAGTGCTCCTTGTCGGGCTCCATGTGTTCGTAGGGATAGGAGACGAGCGGGCGGCTATCGATGACCGTCATCTCGGGCGCGAGATCTTTCTGCGCCTGCTGGAGGACGAAATCCTGCACCTCGCCCGCCACCCGCCCGGAGGTGGGCGGGTTGACCCAATAAATTTTCCGCACCTGCGAGGGCGGCTCGATGGCGCGCTCTTTAAAGGGGAGGAAATATTTCGCGAGGGCGGCGGCGTGCTTCGCTGGCTTGACCGTCTTGGCGTCCGGGAAGAGTCCGAAAAGGTTGCTCCCGGTTTGAATGACGAGCAGGTCGGGGTGGACGGCCGCGATCATGTCTTCGAGTTTCGGGACGAGGTGCGCCTTCGGCACGTGGCCGGCGGTCATGCCATAGACGTCTTCGAGCGCACGCGGCTCGCCGCCGGTGGATTCGATCGCCCAGAAGCCGCACTGCGTTTTCACGTTGGTGTAGGGCTTTTCTTTTAACCAACTGAGCGGGTTCGTGCCGCAGGTCATGTAGGTAAAGGTGGCGTTGACCCGCGGATCATTTCGGAAACGCTGGTCGAGGCGTTTGCCGAAGCCGCAAAGGGCGAGCGAATCGCCCAGGATGAGGACATTCAATTTTCCTGGTCCGGCGGGGGCGGCGGTCGGGAGCGGGCGCGGGGGAGCCTCCCTGTTGGCGGCAGCTTTCGCCGCTTCCGAATGCGGAAGCCAAAGACTGGCCGCGAGCACGCAGGCCACGGCCATCCGGACAATGGTCGTTAGGCTGGGAAATCCAGGCGCGCGCATCCGTGGGTCCCCTACTTCGCGATCGGTTGCACGACCCAGCCTTGATCGGCCGCCGTAAACTCGCGCGCCGCGAAGCACCAAACGACGATCTTCTTCTCCGCCAGAAATGACGGATCGCTCCGGCCGCGCCGATAGAGACT
>JBBSLZ010000192.1:0-6543 GCA_038233435.1 Chthoniobacterales bacterium | reverse complement strand
CATGATCGCGATCGCCATCAACACCGTCCCAATCGGGCCCAGCATCGCGTTCATTGCCGCCACCGCGACGCGATTCTGCGGCGCGCGCTGAATACCTTCCAACGGCAGCGCCGCGATGTAAGCCACATTCGCGAGCAGGTAGAGCGCGACCACCACGCCGCAGCCGATCAGCAACGCGCGCGGCAACGTGCGGCCCGGATCGCGCACTTCGCCGGCGGTAAAGGTCACGTTATTCCAAGCCGATTGCGCAAAGAGCGGGCCCACCATCGCTTTGCCTAACAACATCACGAGCGCAAACGCCCCCGTTTCCGCCAGCCCCGGTTGCGCCACCTGCGGCAGCCAGCCATTCGCCGACGCATCCCACCAGGCCGCGCTCCGCGCCGCACTGGTGGCGCCCCATCCGAGCGCCAGACCCACCACGATCAAACCAAACAGCGCCGCCGTTTTTGCAAATGTAAAACTATTCTGCACCAGCTTCCCCAGCTCGAGCCCCCGCGTGTTGCTCCAAGTCAGCAGCAGAATCATCAACACCGCCAGCAGTTGCTCGCTCGAGAGGCTGATCGCGTAGCCGCCGCCGAGGTGGATCGGCGCCATCAGAAAGTTCCCGGGCGCGATCGCCGGAAAAATTACGCCGGTAAATTTCGCAAACGCCACCGCCACCGCCGCGATCGTCCCGGTCTGAATAACCAAAAAAATTGCCCAGCCAAAGAGGAACCCCGAGAGCGGCCCGTACGCCTCGCGCAGAAACACGTATTGCCCACCCGCCTTCGGCATCATCGCCGAAAGCTCCGCGCAACAAAGCGCGCCGGTGATCGTGAGCAATCCCGCCAGTCCCCAAGCCACCAGCAACCAGCCCGGCGCCCCGATCAATCGCGCCGACTCCGCAGAAGTGATAAAGATGCCCGACCCGATCATCGACCCGACCACAATCATGGTCGCGTCGAGTTGCCCTAACGAATGAGCAAGATGTCGCTTCGATTCTGCGGGCTCAGCCATGGAAGCGCATCTTGCCTAGACGCGAGAGCCAGGGCAAGCGTTGGAGACGGCGCGCCCTCGCGCCGAAGTTTCAAAATCAGGTCAGCTTTCGGCCCGGGGGCGGGCCGGCTCCATTAAAACCGCAACTCGTGGATCACGCCGCGGTAAGGCCAATCCTCAACGCGTTTCACCAAACCTGCCCGCACTGCATTCAGTTCCACATACGCCCACTTCTCCGAGTAGCTCTCCCCCGTCCGTAGAAAGCGATCGAAGTAATCTGCCTGCCAGACGGGCGGCTGAATTTCAAGCGCCATCCCGATCTCTCGCGCACTCACGCTTTTCCACATCCCCACCCATTTCGCCATCTTTTGCGCCTCCACTTCAGGTCGCGCAAAGAAGTGAACATGATCCGGCAACAAAATATAATGACCGACCCACCAGCCATCGTATTCCGCCGAGCGTTCCCAAACTCCTCGAAGAATCTGATGACACTCCGGATGCGCCAGAATCCGCCGTCGCTTCTCCGTGGAAACGGTAAAGAACACGATCGGGTTATCCTGAAACGCAGAAACGTGAGCCAAATGCCGAAACGCACTCATAGACATTGAACGAACTAAACCGGGACGCATGGAGCCGGCCCGCCCTCGGGCCGAAGTCTCTCTCCTCCACGAATCATGAAATCAACTTCTTCGCGAGGGCGCGCCGGCTCCATCATCCCACCGGAGCCACCACGATCCCCATCTGATGCAGCGCCAGCCGTAGCTGCTGCGCGAACTGCACCGCGCCCGGCGTATCGCCGTGCACGCAAATCGTATCCACCTCCACCCGCACCTCGCTCCCGTCGATCGCGCGCACCGTATTATCGCGCAACATCCCGAAGACTCGATTCGCCGCTTTCTCCGCATCATGCAGGAGCGCATCCGGCCGACCCCGCGGCACGAGCGATCCGTCCGGCATGTAGTTCCGATCCGCGAAAACCTCCCGCGCGATTCGCACCTCCGCCGCTTCCGCGAGGCGCGACAGAGCGCTCGGCGCCGACGCGTAAAGAATGAGGCTCGCGTCCACTTTCTGCACCGCGCGCACGATCGCATCCGCCACCTCCTCGCTGCGCGCCGCCATGTTATAAAGCGCCCCATGCGGCTTCAAGTGATGCGCACGAACTCCGAGAGACTCCGCCGTCGCCCGGAAAGCCTCCAGCTGCGAAACCACCAGCGCGTAAATCTCCTCCCCAGGAAGTTCCATCTCACGCCGCCCAAAATTTTCCCGATCGTCAAAGCCCGGATGCGCTCCCACCGCCACGCCGCGCTCACTCGCCGCGCGGATGGATTCGCGCATCATCTCCGCGCTGCCCGCGTGCCGACCGCAAGAGATGTTCGCCGAGCTGACGAACGTCAGCAGCTCCTCATCGTGCCCGGCGCCTTCGCCCAAGTCCGCGTTCAGATCGACGCAAAGATTCATTGCAACGCCAATCCGATCCGAAATTTCTGAAAATCCCGAGCCCGCCCGATCGCCAGTTGCTGCGCCTCGGCCAAAGTGACCTCCGCAAACCGCACCTCATCGCCCGGGAAAAGTTGCGCCGTCGCGGGCAGATCCACCGTAATCACGTGCGCGATTTTCGGGTAGCCGCCGATGGTTTGGCAATCACCAAGCAAGAGAATCGGCTGCCCGTCCGGCGGCACCTGCAACGTCCCGGGCGCCACCGCCGATGAAATCATTTCCCCGCCCGTCATCCGCCGCAGCGGCTCCCCTTCCAGCCGCACCCCCATCCGGTCAGAGCGCCCACTCACCCGAAAAATCTGGTGCGCCTCGATCGTCTCTTTTGCAAACTGCGACCACTCCGCGCCGCGCACGATCCGCAGGAAAGGATGCACCGGCTTCGTGCTCGCCCAATCCCACGGCGCACGCCACGGCGCCATCCGTGCGTGGCCGATCCGCTGCGCCAGACGCCCGGCCATCGCTGTCGCCGCGCCCAACCGCAGCCGGTCGCCATCACGCAGCGCGCGTCCCTCCAGCCCGCCGAATCCGCTCCGCAAATCCGTCGCCCGGCTCCCCAGCACCAAGGGCACCTCCACGCCGCCAGCGAGCGCCAGCCACGCCCTGCCGCCAGTCTGCGGCGCCGCCATTTCCAGCACTTCACCCGCGCGCACCAGCGCCGGATAGCCCGCGCGAATCTCCTCGCCCGCCACCTGCACGCGAAACATCCCGCCCGCCCAACAAACGACGCGTTCATCCTCAAACTGAATTCGGAAATGCCCCAGCGTGACCTCAATCCCAGCCGCCGTCTCGGCGTTCCCCACCATCAGATTGGCCACCGCGAGCCCATGCGGATCGAGCGCTCCGCCTAACGAGACGCCACTGGCGCGGTGCCCCCCGCGTCCCAGGTCCTGCACACTGCTCAAAAATCCCGCGCGGAGAATGCTCGCCGTCATCTTAATTCTCGAAGGCCTCAAACTCCGCCCGCGTAATCGCGCGGAAGCGCACCTCGTCTCCCATCGCCAGCAACGCCAGCGGGTGGCGTTGCACCGCAAACAGACGCCGCGGCGTTCGTCCGATCACATTCCAGCCCCCCGGCGACACCTGCGGATAGATGCCCGTCTGCGCACCACCGATCGCGACCGACCCAGCGGCCACCTGCACCCGCGGAGTGCCCCGGCGCGGCGTCGCCAGCACTCGCGGCAACCCCAGCAGATAAGGAAACCCGGGCGCGAACCCGATGCAGCCGACCCGATAAGAACTGCTCGTATGCGCGACAATCACCTCACGCGCCGTCAGGCTGGCTGCCGCCGCCACCCGCGCGAGATCGGGCCCAAACTCTTCCGCGTAGCAAACCGGGATTTCCACGGTGCGACCTTCCCCATCAGCGCTGTCCGGCAGCGTTTCGAGCAGCGCGCCAATTTTCTCCGCTAGTTCCTCAAACCCATTCTTCTCCGCCGGCTCGTAAAACACACTCACGCTCGCGAACGCCGGCGTCACCTCCCGCACCCCAGGCAAACACGCCGACCGCAAAACGCCGAGCACCTGCCGGACCGCGCGACAGCAACCCTCCGGGTCAGAGTGAAAATCCTCGCGCACCCGAATGGTCAGTGCAGCATCTCCTAGCGGTAGAATAGTCATGCGGCCGCGCGCCGGTTTCCCTTTGTCCGGACGCGCGGTTCGCTATCATACTCGTCTTGGCCGCCTCCGAACAATGCGGATCGCAGCCTTTCGATTCATGAGCCCCATTCTCCTCGCCGTCATTAATTTCATCCTCTTCCTCTCGCTCAGCTTCTTCCTCGCGGACGCCATCGCGCAGGCGAGATGGCGGGCGAAAGGAAACGCGGCCGTCGTTCTTCTGATCGTTCTCTGCGGCCAGGTCTGGCTCATCCCGCAGGCGGTCAACTTCTTCCTCTTCCACCACGATCGATTGCTTTACCCGCTCTGGTTTGGCAACTGGATCGCCTCCGCGGTTGCAGTCGTTTTCTTCTCGCTCGCCCTCCGCTATTCATCCCGCGATCTGCTCGACGCCGCCCGCCTCGACGGCGCAGGAGTCCTCGCCATCCACGGCAAGGTCATCTGGCCCGTCGTGCGGCCAGCGCTGCTTGCCCTCGCCGTCATTCTGCTTATGGCGACCTGGGCGGAGTTCGCACACCCGCTCTTCGCCGCCACCGGCAGCGTGCCCACCCCCGCATTCGGCGATTGCACCGTCCCGACCGCGCCACGCGAACTCGCTCTTCTCCTCGGAGTCTCGGTCGCGGCGACCGTCCCAGTCATCGCCCTCTATTTCTTCGCGTCGCGCTCCGGCCGCAGCGCACCGGCACGAGCCATATGAAGGATTAGAATCCAGGCCGCCTAAATGCCAATCGAGGACGAAATACGCCGCGTGGTTCGTGCGGCTGCCGAGCGCGGCCTGCCCAGCCTGGTCATCGGCGGCCACGCCGTCATCTTATTAGGCTATATTCGCGCCACGGCTGACTTCGATCTCATGGTCCCGGAAGAGAGACGCTCGGAATGGCTCGACCTCTTGCGGGATCTCGATTTCCGATTATTCCACGGGACAGAGGCGTTTGTCCAAATGGAGGCGAGCCATCGTCAGGGATTGGCAGTGGATTTGATGTTTGTGGAAGCACACACCTGGCAGCGCATGGCGGAGGGCGCGCATCCCAAGGAACTGGCCGGCGAGCGCGTCTTGTTGCCGCGCCCCGAACATTTGGTCGCGCTGAAACTGCACGCCGCGCGCGCGGCGGGAAGGAGTAAACCGGCGATCGATTGGGAAGACATTCGCCAGATCATCCGCATCTGCGCGCTCGATCCCGAGGAGGAATCTTTCCGGACGCTGATTGTGCGGTATGGTGGGGAGGATGCCCTCGAAAAAATCAGAGCTTTCCCACACGGTTGACCCTCCCTTGGAAAGCGATTTTGATTTGCCGGTTTTCCGCGAACGCCAACGCGAGCACTGGCCATCGACCATGACATGGGCGGACGCGATGCGACACTTCGAGTCGTTCGAGCCCTATATGCGAAAGTTCGATTCTCCGGAGCAGCGATTGAAAGACAAGAATCCCGAACGCTTCCGTTTGAGCTGAGCGTTGGAGCCGGCCCTCGGGCCGAAGGATCGTCCGCCGATTTCCAAACTTCGGCGCGAGGGCGCGCCGGCTCCAGCAGAAGCTGCTCGACAAGCGCACCGCGGAGCGGAAGCTCCCTGCCTTTGTCGCTCATGAGGGAAAACAACGCCGGGGAGCCTTTTATCGCAGGAGTGCGCACGCGCATTTTCCTCCTCTCCTTCACGCTTCTCTTCTTCGAGCTGCTCTGCATTCGCTGGATCCCGGCCTACGTGCGGTATCTCAGCTACTTCACGAACTTCATCCTGCTCGCATCGTTCCTCGGGATGGGCTTGGGAATTCTGGCCGCGCGGCGCCCCACGTTCCGCTTTCTCTCCTTTCCCACGCTGCTCGTGGCGCTCACCGCTGTCGTCGCGCTCAATCGTTTCGAACTCAACATTGCCAGCACCGACGTCCTCTACTTCGGCTCCGGCACCACCGGTTACGCGAGCGCGGAAAGCTTCATCCTCTTGCCGCTCATCTTCACCTTCGTGGCCGCTGCTTTCATTCCCCTCGCCCGCTCGCTCGGTTTGCTCTTCACCAAAACCGCGCCGCTCACTGCTTACACGTTTGATATCGTCGGCAGTCTTGCCGGGACGGCGGCGTTCTTTCTCATCGGCTACTTCGCGTTGCCGCCGATCTATTGGTTCGGCGCGCTCGGCTTGCTCGTGCTCGCGCTCAGTTCGCGGCGCGCCATCCTGCGCACTGCACTCTTTGTCGTCGCGGCGGCGGCGATTGCGCTCTTCCTCCAGCGCGGCAGCTATTGGTCGCCGTATTACAAGATCACGCTCACGCCGGCGCAACCGGTCGGCTATGAGCTCGACGTCAACAGCATCGGCCACCAGAGCATGATTCCCTGGCAGGCGAAGGAGCCATTCTACCGCCGCGTCTACGAGCTTTTCCCCGACGCCAAATTCCAGCATGCGCTCATCCTCGGCGCTGGCACAGGCTCCGATACTGCCACCGCGCTCGCGCATGGCGTGCAAAATAT
>JBBSLZ010000191.1:0-6593 GCA_038233435.1 Chthoniobacterales bacterium | reverse complement strand
TCGGCTTGCTCATGCACAGCTGGCCAATCGCAAGCGGTAGGCGAGCGCGCCGCGGGAAATATCACGGGCAATCAGCTTCAAGTCCTCGGACGCGAGCCGGCGGTCGAGCAGCTTGCGAAAGACAGATACCTGATCGCGTTGAAAAGCTCGAATCGGCTCAGCTGGTGGCGAGTAATGGCTCTGCCGCCGCCGCCATTTGTGCGTCCGCAGCTGGTGAATGTGCCTGCGGGATGTAGAGGCTGAACAGAAAACTCGTATCCGCGTAAGCGCTCAAAAGCGTCTTTGGTTGGCCGCCAGCAGGTCGGCCACGACCTTCGCCGGCAGCACTTGCGGCCGTGAATTTTTTCCCGGCGTTCCGCGAAGTCGGGCATTTTAGTTTTCTTCTGCTCGGCCAATCGATCAGGGATGAGCCGCGCAATGACGCGCCGCCGCATCGTGATTTGGATTTCCTTGCCCTCGTTGATCTAGGTCAGGAGATGCCCGAAACGATGCCGCAAATCTCGCACCGTGGCACTTTTCATTGGTGAAACATTGTGTTCACGTTCGCTGAACTGTAAAAGCGCGATTCGCGGAGCTGCCGAAGTTTTTGAGACGAGCTTGAGCCTCTATTGGTGCCAAATTGCCTGCGCCGGCGCCGCTTTGTTCAAATGGAGCGCATGTCCGGCGCAAGCTCCCCTGCGCTATGAATCAAAGGTCTGGACGCCGTGGGTTTTGAGGCGTTCGCGGACTTCGGCGAGGTGTTCGTGGTTCCGGGTTTCGACGGTGCAGAGGACGTGCACGGCGGAAACGTCGGAGCCGGCGAAGGCGCGGTCGTGGACCACCTGCTTGATGCTGGCGCCGGTGGAGGCGATTTGGGCGGTCAGGTCGGCGAGGCCGCCGGGGCGATCGCTGATGACGGCGGTGAAGCGGCAGAGACGGCCATCGGCGACGAGGCCGCGCTCGACGACGCGGCTGAGGACGTTTGGATCGATGTTTCCGCCGCAGAGGAGGATGACGACTTTTTTGCCTTTTAACTCGTCGAGCTGGCCGGAGAGGCAGGCGGCGAGGGGGGTGGCGGCGGCGCCTTCGACGACGCCTTTTTCGAGCTCGACGATGCGGAGGATAGAAAGGGCGATTTGTTCTTCGGTGACGAGGACGCAGCGGTCGATCAGATCTTTCGCAATCTCGAAGGCGTTGCTGCCGACCTGCGGAATGGCGAGGCCATCGGCGAGCGTCGGCTGGGTGTTGATGCGGGTGGGCTCGCCGGTTTTTAAGGCGGCGGAAAAGCTGGCGACGCCTTTCGCTTCCACGGCGATGATCTTTGCTTCGGGTCGCAGGGTTTTGACGGCGAGCGCCACTCCGGCGAGGAGGCCACCCCCGCCCACGGGGATGACGACGGCGTCCAGATCGGGCACTTGTTCGACGATCTCGAGGCCCATGGTGCCCTGGCCGGCGATGATGGCGGGATCGTCGTAGCCGTCGATGTAGGCCAGCCCGCGTTCCTTGGCGATCTCGTGGGCGTGGGCTTTGGCTTCGCCGAAGTCTTTCCCGTGCATGATGACGGTGGCGCCGAGTTTCTGGCAATTGCTGACCTTAATGAGGGGCGCGAATTTCGGCATCACGACGGTGGCGGGAATACCGAGGAGCTTGCCCTGGTAGGCGAGGGCTTGGGCGTGATTACCGGCGGAGGCGGCGATGACGCCGAGTTTTTTCTGCTCGGCGGAGAGCTGGGCGAGGGCGTTAGAGGCGCCGCGTTCTTTGAAGCTGCCGGTACGCTGGAGGTTATCGAGTTTGCAATAGATCTCCATCCCGGTGAGCTCGCTGAGGGGAATGGAGTGTGGGCAGGGGGAGTGGTAGACGGTGTCTTTGATCCGGGTGCGCGCGGCTTCGATGTCCTGAAAAGTGGTCACGCCACATTGCATATACGCTGGCGGCGGGAGCGGCAAGCGTCGTGGGAGGTGGGTGCGTTTCCGTCACCCGCTTCGCGGGTTGGGCGGCCCGTAGAACGAAAGCCGGAGTTCCTCCCGCAAGGCGGGATTCACTCCGGCCTTTATTCCGTCGCCCACTTCGTGGGCTGGGCGAGTCAGGTTTTTTGTTCGGCCTCGAGGGCTTCGCGTACTTTGGTGGCGAGTTCTTCGGGGTCGAATGGCTTGGGCAAGAAGAACATTCCTTCGGCTTCGCGATCGGGCGGGAGGATGGATTCTTCGAGGTAGCCGGAGATGAAGATGACTTTGGTGTGGGGGCTGGTGACGTGGAGCCAGGCGGCGAAATCGCGGCCGCTCATCTGGGGCATAACCATGTCGGTGAGGAGAAGGTGGATTTTTTTCTCCTGATCGTAGGCGATGAGGCGCTGGGCGTCATCGCTGCTGGCGGCTTCGAGGACATCGTAGCCGAGGGCGCGCAGGACGCGGACGGAGAGGTGGCGGACGCTGACGTCGTCTTCGAGGACGAGGATGGTCTCGGTGCCGGTGAGCGATTTTTTCGCGCCGGGCTTGCGATAGGTGGGAGCGGCGGGGGCGGGCACTTTCGGGAAGTAGATGGTGACCATGGTGCCGCGGCCGAGCTGGCTTTCGACGCAGATGTGGCCGCCGCTTTGGCGGACGATGCCGTAGGAGGTGGCGAGGCCGAGACCGCTGCTGTGGCCGTCGTCTTTGGTGGTGAAGAAGGGTTCGAAGAGGTGGGATTTTACTTCTTCGGACATGCCGGTGCCGTTATCGGTGAGGTTGATGAGGGCGTAGTCGCCGGGGGGAAGGGAATCGGCGCAGCCTTTCGGCTGGGCCTCGGCGGTGATGCGAAGGCTGCCGGTGGCGAGAGTGAGGCGGCCGCCTTCGGGCATGGCATCGCGGGCGTTGACGGCGAGGTTAAGGATGACCTGGGTGAGCTGATGGGGATCGACTTTGATGTGGGAGGCTTCGCTGCCGCGGTGGAGCTGGCACTCGACCGAGATGTTATCGCCGAGGAGCCGAAGGAGGGAGCGCTCCATGTTGGCGATCAAAGGATTGAGTTCGAGGACGCGATTTTCGAGCGGCTGGCGGCGGCTGAAAGCGAGGAGTTGGCTGGTGAGGCCGCTGGCGCGTTTGGCGGCGGCGCGAATCTCGGCGACGTGCTTGGCGTTGGTGCCTTTGAGCCCGAGTTCGTCGAGGAGGAGATCACTGTAGCCAAGGATGGTGGTGAGGAAGTTATTGAAATCGTGGGCGACGCCGCCGGCGAGCCGGCCGAAGGCTTCCATTTTCTGGGAGCGGACGAGTTGGTCTCGCAGTTGTTTGCGCGCAGTGATGTCCATTAACGACCCGACCCAGCGAAGGGCGCGGCCGTCGGCGTTGCGCGCGATGGCGGCGCGCTCGAGGATCTGGAGATAGTGGCCAGCGGCATGGCGGAAACGGTATTCCCCGCTCCAGGAGTCCGCACTGGCGAGGGCTTCGCGCAGGCTGCTGACGGTGCGGGCGCGGTCGTCGGGGTGGACGTTTTTGTGCCAGAAGGCGAGGGTGACTGGCGCGGGGCCTTCGTAACCGAGGAGGGAGGCGAGCCCCTGGGACCAGGTGAGAGTGCCTTCTTTTACATCCCAATCCCGAACCGCATCATTCGTGGCCCGGGCAGCGAGCGCAGAATGTTGCGCGCTTTCAGTTGGGCCAGACGGTGGTGTTCCCGGAGCGTTTTCAGGAGCCAGTTTGGAGGATGATTTCTGGGAGAGGCGTTCATCGCGGATGGTATTTGTGGAAGGGCTTTTTGATGGGGTTTCGGAGGCTGATCGCATGGAGTTATTCAGGCCGGCAGAACCTGCACGTTCTTCAAGCTAGTCCTGTGCCGAGAGGTGGCGGGGAGGGGTTCATTTGGTGGCCAATTCCGGGGTGTGAACGGCGAGGAGTTTTTGAGTGGCGGCCAGGAGGAGTTTTTTCTGTTCGGGCAGGAGGCGTGCGCGCTGGGCGGGTGCGAGAAAAGTGCGGGCGCGGTCGAGTTCGCCATTTTCCACCAGGAGGACGACGTAATAGGCGGCGATGGCGGGAGTTTGAAGATCGCTCTGGTTTTGCTGCTCGAGCAATCGGAGGCCTTCGGCAGCACGGCCTTCGGTCTGCAGGGCGTAGGCGTAGGTGGCGGTGATGGCGAGGTTAGCGGGGTGTTCGCTGTGGAGTTTCGAGGCGAGGCGGCGGGAGGTGTTATCCCCGGAAAGAAAGAGACCGAAGCTGGCGCAGTTACTGGCGGCGACGAGGTCGTCGGGATTGAGTTCCATGATTCGGCGCGCCACCCGCCAGAGGCCGCGAGTGTCCTGGTTTTGCTGGTAGCGACGCTGGAGGGCGGCGAGGGCGGGGCGGGTGTTTTGGTTGCTGTTGGCGATCAACCACCAGGCTTCTTCGGCCTGGTCTTGGTAGCCCCAGCCTTCGGCTAACTGGGCGATGACGGCGAGGTTTTGAGGTTGGGTTTGCGCTTCTTTCAGAGCGGCGCGCCAGGCGACCTGGCTTTGCATGGAGGGAGCGTCGGCCGGCCCGAGATGCTGGAGGGCGTGGCTTTCGACGGCCAGGCGCAGGCTCTCAGAAGCGCCCCAATTTTTTTCGGCTACCCAGGCTCGGAGGGCAGGCCAGTCTTCCGAGAGACTGAGCGATTGGGCGAGCGCGAGGGGCACGGGCGCGGCCTCGAGTATTTTTTGGGGGAGCTGTTCTCTCCAGGCGAGGGCTGTCTGCGCCATCTCGTGGCGATTCAACCAGTCGATTAACTCGGCGGCCCGCTCGGGGGTGGTGGCGGCTTTCGTTTGCACGGAAGCGAGGGTGGCGGCGGCGGCGGGTGTGTCCTGGCTGGCCTGGTAGAGGAGGAGGGAATCGGCACCGGTCGCGTCGGGATAATCGTTTAGCTGGCGCGCCCATTCGAGCGCGGCGGAATGTTCGCCTCGGGTGAGGGCTTCGGTCGCGAGCGCGCGGAGAGCTTCCTGACGAACGGCGGGTTTGTGCGCGAGCGCGGTGAGGGTTTGGCGGGCGCGGGCGGCGGTTTCCGGCTGGGTTGAGTTGAGACGGAGGAGGTGGAGGCGGAGTTCCAGGGTGGGATTTGAGGGATCGGCGAGGAGGGCGGCGGCAAAGTGCTTCTCGGCTTCGAAGGGGAGCTGGCGGGTAAGCGCGAGGGCGCCGCGGAGTTGATGGAAATCGGCGCCGGTCTGGGCGGCGGGCGGGAGGGAATCCAGAATTTTTTCCGCCATCTCAGGGTGAGAGAAACGAAGGGCGCACCGGGCGAGCTGGATTTGATGGGCCGGCACGTGGGGTTCGAGGTGTGCGATCTTGCGCCGCCATTCGAGGGCTTCGGGGCGATTCTCCTGCTCGGCCAGGGCGGCGATGGCGCGGGCGGCGATGAGGTTGTCTGGATCAAATGCAAGCAGATGGCGCCCGGTGAGGACGGCACGGGGGAGGTCGCCGCGGGCGATGAATTGCGCGGTCCGGACGGAGAGCTGGCGCGCGCGGAGGTGACTGTAGCCGCGCCAGGCAGCAAAGGCGCAAGCGAGCAGGACAGCGCTGGCTGCGAGAGCGCGGGCGCATTTTAAGAGGAGGGCGCGGCGCTCGATCGCGCGCACGTTGCCGTTACAGTCGTCTTCGATCACGTGTGCGTGGCTGGGCGATGGCTGCGCGTCTGGGCGGCTGCGAGGAAAGGGCCGGCGGCGAAGGGCGACATGTTTGGAGAGCGCTCGGGAGGGCGGGCGGACCGATGTTTCCGGGGAGTGCTCGGTCGCCGGCTACGGGCTGACCTGTGAGAGAATGGGCGCGATGGCGACGGTGTGGAGCGCTCCGCTGCCGGTCGCGCCAGGTCCACCGGCCATTCCCGAGGAAGTGTAAGCGCTCGCGACCAAATCGGGCGTGACATCCCACTGCTCGTGGAGAGCGCCGGCCTTGGCCGAAAGGGAAGATCGGTTTTGCAGTGGATCCTGAGGCCGGGTGAAGCGCGCGAGGGTTTCGCCGAGGTAGAGGCCGAGTGAGGCGATCCGGCCGGCTTTTTCGACCTGGAAGGAAAGCTTCACGTAGCGGGCCTCCACTCCCACCATGGAGAGATGAAAGAGGCGCTTGTGGGTGAAGGCGATGGTGCCATCCACCTCGATCCATTCTGGGCTGGCGGCGGGGAGGCGGTGATTGGAGACGGAGATTTTCAGCTGGCCAGCGGCGGCGGCGTTCTCGTTGACAAAGCTGAAACGATCAAGAGCAGCGGTGGCGGGGAGTCTGACCACGAAGGTCGTCTCGCCGGTGGGGAGGGGGCAACTGACGGTATCGTCGTCCATAATCAGGGCGCCGACTGCTTGATCCCGGGAATTGGCGTTCGCCACCTGGATGGTCTGCCCGCCGGGTGCGGTCCACTCGATCTGCGCTCCGCAATTCATACGGGCGATGTTTTTCGCCAGATTGGTGCCGGCGGTGGTTTGGTCCGCGGCAAAAAGGGACGGCGCGACCAGAAGGGCCGCCGCGATGAGGGCGAAGGCAGCTGGCGTGCGAGGGCGAGGAGAGGAAAAAGTGGGCCGGGTCTGATTCTTCATGGTGCCTTGCAAAAGCTTAGAACGGGCCAGGAGGGACAATTTTAGGAGACGGTGCCGCGCTCGACGTTGGGGTTGCTTTTCCGGCCCGATCTCCAGAGTGAAAAACGTCCCGAAT
>JBBSLZ010000190.1:0-6596 GCA_038233435.1 Chthoniobacterales bacterium | reverse complement strand
CGCGCTGGAAGCGATGCGCAGCTCGAATCGCGGTGGCGTGATCATCAACGTCACCTCACTGGCCGCAGAATTGCCCGTGCCTTATATGGCCGCCTACAATGCCGCCAAGGCGGCGATGGCTTCTTTCACGATGACGATGCAACTGGAGCTGACCGGTTCCAACATCCGCCTGGTCGATTTGCAGCCCGCCGATATCAACACCGGTTTCAACGACGCCGTCATGCACCACGGCGCCGCCGACCCGCACGTGGAAAAAATCTGGCGGCAAACCGATCGTAATATGAAGGCCGCGCCGCCGCCGGAGCTGGTCGGTCGCCGCATCGTCGAACTCGTGGAGTCAGAACACCCGCCGCCACGTCTGCTGGTCGGTAATTTTTTCCAGAGCAAATTGGCGCCGGTGCTCTATCAGTTGCTCCCGCAACGCGTCAGGCTGTGGGGCTTGCGAAAATACTACGGCATCTAACACCCTCGAATTTTGGACTCCACCTCGTCGCCCGCCGTGACCGATGCCGTCATCCTGATGGCGGGGGTCGGCTCGCGTCTCGGCTCGAACGCGCTCGCGAAACCGCTCGTCCCGATCGGCGGCCGTCCGCTCATTACCTACGTGTTCGAAGCGCTGGAAAAAGCGGGCGTCCGCACCATCCACGCAATCCTCGGTGCAACCGCGGAACCGCTCACCGCGGAGTTGCGCCCGCTCCTTCCGGCAGGCGTTCAGCTCAATCCGATCTTCAATCCTGATTGGCAAAAGCAGAATGGCGTTTCCGTGCTGTGCGCAGAGCCGCACGTGCGGCAGCCGTTCTTTCTCACGATGGGTGACCACCTTTTCGAATTCGCGCTGCTGGAGGCGTTGCTCGCGGAACCGAACCGCGACGGCGTCAGCCTGGCCGTCGATCGGAAAATCGAATCCGTCTTCGACTTAGACGACGCGACCAAAGTCCAGACCGACGGCGACCACATCGTCGCGATCGGCAAGACGCTCGCCGACTACGACGCGATCGACACCGGCGTCTTCCTTTGTTCACCCGCGCTCTTTGCTTATCTGCAACGCGCGCGCCGCGCCGACGATTGCAGTCTTTCCGATGGCATTCGTCTCATGGCGGTAGACAAAAGGGTGCGCGCGGTCGATATCGGCGCGGCTTGGTGGCAGGACGTGGACACGCCCGAAATGCTCGAGCAGGCGGAGCGAGAATCAGCTCGCCTCGGACGCGAGCCGGGCCGCACCCGGCCGCAGGTAGGCGTTACCGGCCAGCACTGAACTGATTCCCGCCACTGCGAAAAGCAGATGCAGAATCAGCTGCGGCCAGCCCGCGATCGCGAGGATGAGGAAGGCCAGCATCGCCATATCCCGCTTCGTCAACTGCACGAGCCAGAAGGCGAAACGCTCGCCGAGAAAAAGAATGCCCGAGCGCTCCAGAAACTCGTGGTGCCGCTGGTAAAGCGTGCCGTTCCATTTCGTGGTGGCGGTGAGCGCGCTGGCCGGTGAGCGCGTCCGGCGAAAGAAAACGATCCCCTCACTCAGCGCGATCAGAATCGCCGCCGCGATCCCTTCACTGATGTAAAACCCATCGATGAAATGAAAACCGGTCGATTGCCGGGCAAGTCCAAAACCGAGCGTGAGCGCGAGCAGAAGATTGCCGACCAGATCGAGAAAACTATCGAGCCGCCGGCCGAATTCCGTCTGCAAAAACTTCGCGCGCGCGATCTCGCCATCACAGCCATCGAGCGTGCTGTAGAGCTGAAAAACCGCGCAGCCGATGATAAAACCCGAATACGTCCCGCGCAGAAACGCCAAGGAAGCGATCAGCGGAAGAGCGAAGATGAGAATGCTCCACGCGTTCGGGGTGATCGGGGTCTTGAGCAGGAAGCGCGAGAGCGCACGCGAAACGCGTCGATTGAGATGGCGCGAAACAAGCCCGTCCTGCGATTTTCCGTGGCCGCGAAGAAACACGCGCTCGCAGGCCGGAATCTCCCGCTCGCTGGCGAGGTAACACCACGGCGATCGCCCGCTTCCGCTAGCCGCCAGCGTCGATTGAAACTTCTGCGCGTAATCATTCCACAAAGCTGCCCCGTTGCGCTCGATGACGGGCAACTCGGCGAGCAATCGCGGAAGACTGCCGCGATGCAAAAACAAGTGCGTGCTGACCACGAGATCGAACGCGCCCACATCCTGCAGAAATTCCTCTACTCCCACGAAATGCAATGCGGGCAGCGAAGCCATTTCCGCGGAAGAGCCCACCCCCGGCCGCGCCGGCGAGTCCCAAAAAATGCAGACCTCCATCGTCCCGCGCAGGTGCGCGAATTCCTGCAAGGAAAGCGCCAGCCGATCGAGCTGTCGCAAACCCGCCACGCGCCACTCGGCCGATTCATCGGCCAGAATGAGCACGCGCCGCAACGGGCGCGCGTCTTCCGTTACCAATTCATTTCTCTTCATCGAGGCGCCGCGAATAGATCCGATAGGTTTTGTATTTCTCCGCCCCGATCGCCTGCAGGAAACGGTTCATGAGCGTGTTGTTCTCGAGCACGAGGCTGCACTCCCCGCTCCACCCTAGCTTAATCATGACCGTTTCAATGCTTTGGAAAATGAGCGTCTCCGCGATCCCTTGGCGCCGATACTCCGGCGTCACCCCCAGCGCGACGAGGCGGCACGTCTTAATGCGGCTCTTGTAAAAAAGCAATTTTGCCAGGCCAATCGGAAGCCCGAAACGGAACAGACGACCGTTAATTTTGCGCAGGGCGACATTGATGTCCGGCACGCAAAGCGAAAATGCGACCGGCTCACCCGCCACCTCCGCGATCAAGGTCACGTCCGGGTTCACGATTGGCCGCAGCTCTTTCGCCATGAACTCAAACTCCTTCGCGGTAAAGGGGACGAAGCCCCAGTTCTCGCTCCAAGCCGCGTTATAGACCCGCCGCAAGCGCTCGCTTTCCGCGCCCACGTTTTTCAAATTCACGGAGCGAATCACCGTCGTCTGCCGGCTGCGCAAACGCGCCGAAAACCGACGCAAACGTTCGCGCGCGCCCACGCCATTCTCCAGCCACCAAGCATAGAAATCGATCGTCTTGCGGTAGCCGCGTCCCTCGATCAAGGCCGCGTAATAGGGCGGATTGTGCGAAGTCAGGATCGTGGGGGAATGCTGGAAGCCATCGACGAGAAGCGCGCAAAGATAGTTCGTCGAGTAATCGATCGGGCCCATCATTTCATTCCGCCCGCGCTGACGCGCCCAGCCTTCCGCCGCCTCGAAGAGCGCGCCCGCCACCTCTGCGTCGTCGATCGATTCAAACATCCCGAAACAGCCGACGTTCGATCCATGGAGCGCGTTATAGCGCGGATCATCGCTCGCCATGATCCGGCCGACAATCTCGTCCGCGCGACGCGCGAGGAAGAGCGTGGCGGCGCCGTGTTCGAAGAAGGGATGCTTCTTTTGATCCAGAAACTCCCGGCGTTCCAAGATCAACGGCGGGACCCAAACCGGATCGTGCGCATAAATCCGCCATGGGAATTCAATGAAAGCATCGCGTTCCGCGCGGGAAGCGACTTCCGTGATTTCAATCGCCAACACAGCCCGAAGTCATCGCACAAATAAGCTGAAATGATGAGACGTTTCTGCGCCCGACCGGCCGTTCCGCCCAAGCGAGCAACCGATTAGCCCCCAAAGGGGGCGACGGAATAAAGCCCGGAGTGGATCCCGCCTTGGCGGGAGAAACTCCGGGTCCCCGGAGAAAAGCCGCTCAAGTCCCCGAAGGGGGCGACGGAAGACCCGCGTGATGACGCATCACGCTTCCGTCACCCGTTCCACGGGTTTGAAACTCACGCGGCCGGCATCCCGGGGTTCCGCTGCGCTGCACCCCGGGCTTGATTCCGTCGCACCCTTCGGGCGCTGAAATCGCCAGGAAGAGCACCAAGAGAGCACCCCACCTTCCTCGGAACGCCTGAGCATGACACGAAGGCCCGGGCGTTTACCTTTGTCAGCCCCACAGCGACGCTGGCCAAAAACCACACGGCCGCCAAATATACTCACTTGAACATATCAACCCTCGAAGCTATATGAATGACGTGAAGCGGTTCCTCCTCCCGATGGCTATTGCTCTCCCCGCGCTCGCGGCCGGCTTTGCCCTTGGCCACTATACCTCCTCCGCTCCGCGCACCGGTTCCACGGCGCTGCTCGCCACCGCGGCCTCCGCCACCCACGCCGCTGCCGCCCCAGCCCCAGGTTCCACCCCGCTGGTCAGCATGCTCGCAAATGAAAACGCCGAGCCTGAACCCGACTCCACCGCCACCGAGAACGGCGACATCATCACCCGCCTGAAAGCCGCCCTCGCCCGCCCCGGCGGCGGTCGCCGCACTTACGCCACCTTCAGCAAGCTGGCCGATTCCATCGACGCCAAAAACGTCAACGAAGTCCTCGCTTTCGTCGAAACGCTCCAGAAACCGCAGGAGAAAAGCATGCTCCTCTCGCTCGTCGTCGGCCGTTGGGCGGAACTCGATCCGCAGGCCGCGATCGCGTATGCCGAGAAAATTCCCGCCGGCACTTCGCGTAACTGGGCCATCACCAGCGCCGTCGCCGGCTGGGCGGAACGCGACCCCACCGCCGCCACCGCCTGGGCCCAGCAGCTTCCGCCCGGCCCCGCGCGCGATCAGGCCATGCAAACCCTCGTCTCCGCCCTCGCCGAAAAAAATCCACAAGCCGCCCTCACCTTCCTCGAGACCCTTCCCGCCGGCCGTTACCGCCAGAGTTTGTATTGGCCCATCTTCAGCAAATGGACCGCATCCGATCCGCTCGCCGCCGCCGAGCGCGCCAGCCAGCTCCCGCCGGGTTCGAGTCGCGACGCCGCCATCCAGGTGATCGGTTCCAACTGGGCCAACCAGGATCCCGAAGCCGCCTTCGCTTGGGCGAACACACTCCCCGCCGGCCCCGGCCGGAATAACGCGCTGCAAAACATTCTCGCCAATTGGGCCAGCAAAGACGCCGCCCGCGTCGCCAGCATCATCAGCGAACTCCCCTCGGGTTCCGTGCGCGACGCCTCCCTCGCCAACGTCGCCCGCCAATGGGCCCTCACCGACGCGCGCGCCGCGCTCACCTGGGCCGAGCAAATGCCCGCCAGCGATGCCCAACGCAACGCCGTCCGCTCCGCCCTCACCAGTTGGGTTCAATCCGAGCCCGGCGCCGCGGCCGATTACGTCGCCAGTTTGCCCCCGGGCAAATTGCAGGAAGAAGCGACCAGCGCCGTCGCCATGCAATTGGCCAACAGCGATCTACAAAGCGCCGTCACCTGGGCGCAAAAACTTCCCGCCGGCACCGCGCGCCAGAACGCTCTCGCCAACATCATCGCGCAATGGAGCGAAGCCGATCCGCAAGCCGCGGCTAATTTCGCCCTTCGCTCCAGCGACGCCGAAGGCCGCAAGAACCTGCTCGAAAACGTCTCCCGCCAATGGACCCGGAACGATCCGCAAAGCGCGCTCAGTTGGGCCCGTAATTTACCCGATAGCCAGACGCGCGACGCCGTCCTGCCCGGCATCATCGCCGTCGTCGCCGAATCCGATCCCGGCCAGGCCGCGCGCCTCATCACCCAGATGTCGCCTGGCGAAGCGCAAAACGCCGCCGCCGCCACCATCGCGTGGCAATGGGCCGCCGAAGATCCGCAAGCCGCCAGCAAATGGGCGCTCTCCTTGCCCGAAGGCGCAAATCGCGAACGTGCCTTCGAGAACCTGGTCAACCGCTGGTCGCAAAACGATCCCTACGCCACCGGTTCCTGGCTCGGCACGCTGCCTGGCGGCCAATCGCGCGATACCGCCGTGGCCGCCTACACCCGCCGCGTCGCCGCCACCGATCCCATGACTGCCGCACAATGGGCGGAAACCATTTCCAACGACGGCATGCGCAACAGTCAGATGGAATCGATCGCCGCCGCCTGGTTGAAAACCGACACCAGCCGCGCCACCGCCTGGATTGCAAATTCCTCCCTCTCCGCGGAAGTGAAAGCGCGCCTCCTGCCCCGGCGTTGATGAGCACACATGAAGTCGTTTCTGGTTTCTTCGACTTCTTGGGGTCATTTCCCCGCTCCTTTTCCTACTCATACTCTTAATCTTAATCCTACTCCTAATCCTAGGCTTGATCCGAGGACGAGAGGAGGAGCAGGAGTAACTCTCCCCAGCCCCCGAAGGGTGCGACGGAATATAGCCCGGAGTGGATCCCGCTTTAGCGGGAGGAACTCCGGGTATTCCCCCTCCCGTGCGCCCAAAGCCCCGGAAGGGGCGACGGAAAACCGACGTGGATATACGATTGCGCTGCCCGCTTTTCCGTCACCCCCTTTGCGGGGGGTCGGGCTCTTGTGGTGCGAGAACCGGGAGTTCCTCCCGCGAGAGCGGGATCCACTCCCGGCTACATTCCGTCGCGCCTCCGGCGCTTTTTCGGAACCTCCACGGCGGCAGGTTTTGGTTCCATTCGTTAGGCCTTTCGTGCTCCAACGCTCTCGCGGCGGCATATGAATAGGCGCGCCCTTGAACGCACGGCGGAAATCCGGCGCCTCATCGCGATTCTGCACAAATGGGGCATCCACACCCTCGGGCAATTCGCTGCGCTGGAGAAAGAAGACGT
>JBBSLZ010000189.1:0-6600 GCA_038233435.1 Chthoniobacterales bacterium | reverse complement strand
GCACATCGCCGGCAAAAAGGCGGTCACCTTTTTCCGCTTTCAGGGCGAGGCGATCGCGACCGCGCGCACCGACATCGGAGACCGGCCCTCCGCCGAAGAAGCGGCATCGCTGGTGGTGCCGCTGGCCGATGCGTTCGTCGAGGGGCGGCTGGACGCCGTCTACGTGATTCACGCACGGTTCAACTCGGCGCTGTCCACACCGCCGCACACGCAGCGCGTGCTTCCCATCGAGCCGCCCGAGCAGGGCGAGCGCGCAGATGTGGACTACATTCTGGAGCCCTCGGCGGATGAGATACTGAGCCGCTTGCTCCCCTTGTACGTGCGAAACAGCGTGTACACCGCGCTGCTGGAAACGACGGCCGCCGAGCACGGCGCGCGGCGCACGGCAATGAAAAACGCGACCGACAACGCCGGCGACATGCTGGAAACGCTGAACCGCACCTACAACCGCGTGCGCCAGGCGGCGATCACGCAGGAGATCGCCGAAATCGTGGGTGGTGCGGCGGCGTTGGAGTAGGAACGGCGAAAGAAAAGGCAATTTCGAATTGTGCATGTTGAATATTGAGTGAAGTGCGGGAGAGTGCCGGGTGCGGCTGACGCTTTCGATCACGACGGTTTTCAACATTCAACATTTAGCATTCCACAGCGAGGTAATTATGGCAGCAACAATGCCCGAGCGGGCCACGGTGCCCGCGCAGACCGGCGCGGCCGGGCTCATGATCGGGCGCGGCGTTATCCGCAATCCCTGGCTCTTCCGTCAGATCCGCGAGCACCGCCGCGGCGACGAAATCTTCCGCCCGCGCGGCCGCGATGTCCTCGATTACATCCGCGCCCTGTGGGAAGCCGTCCACATCGCCGGCCCGCGCGAATCGGCCCAAGTCGCGAACATGAAGAAGTACATGAACTTCATCGGCCTCGGCGTCGAACCGACCGGCGACTTCCTCCACCGCATCCGCCGCCTAACGACCGAGTTCGACTTCTTCTTTACTTGCGCCGAGTTCCTCGAGCACGACGAACCAATGCCGCTTGAGCCCTTCCCCGTCCCGCTCAAACCGCACGACGTCATGGCCGGCGAAACGCGTTAACCGACGACTGCTGGCGTTAGTCCGCCGAGAGGACGAAACGGTTGCCTTCGCTGTCCTTGAACATCGCGTAAGTCCCCCACGGCTGTTTCTCCGGCGCGCCCTCAAACTCCACCCCGCGTTTCTTCAGTTCTTCGTAGGTCGCATCGATATCTTCGCACGTATAAGACATTGGCATCATCGAGCCGATCCGCTTCTCCTCGCCTTCCGCGGTGAAGAGCACGACCCGCGTCTCCGCCTTCGGAATGCGCAGTTCGATCCAGCGTTGCTTCTCGTCGAACGGTTGATCCGTGATGATGGTGAACCCGAGCCTATCGGTGTAAAAATCCAGGGCGCGATTCTGGTCGGCCACCGGGATGCTGACAAACTTGATTTGTTTAATCATGGCAACCTGAGCGTGTTTCATCCGCCCCCTTGCGTCGAGCGGTGAAGGGGGCAGCCGAGCAGAAAGTGGTGGCCTTTTATCGGTATAGCGGGCGCTCGGGTTCGTGCTTCGGTGATTGACCGCGCGGCCCGTCTTCGGGTAAAACAAGCGTGCACTCTAACAACACACCCGAGGAGGTCTCTCCATGAAGAAGTGGTTTTTTGACGCTGATTACCTGCAGTCCTGCAATTGCGATTACGGCTGCCCCTGTGAATTTTCTGCCCCTCCCACCACCGGGTCGTGCGAGGGACTGGGGGTCTGGAAAATTGAGCGTGGGGAATATGGTGACGTCTCGCTCGATGGCCTCGGGCTCGGGTTTGCCGCGAAGTGGCCGAAAGCGATCCATGAAGGCCACGGCACGGTGGTTCTTTTCGTCGACGAGAAAGCGTCCACCGAGCAGCGGACGGCTCTGCTCGAGATCGGCTCCGGCAAAGCCGGCGGTCTGCCCTTTGAGCTTCTCGCCGCCACCATGGATACCCTGCTCGAGCCGCGCTTTGTCCCGTTCGATTTCAAACTCGACGGCCTCCAAAGTTCCGCGCGCCTCGGCGATGATCTGCGCATTGCGCTGGAGCCGATCAAGAACCCGGTCACCGGCGATCCCGAGCAAGTTGCGGTTAATCACGGCACCGGTTTCATCTTCAAGATCGCGGAATGCGCTTCCGCTCGGGAAGGCTCCGTCACCACGGAAGAGATGAGCTTCTCCTATCCGAATAAGGCCGGGTTTGTCGCCCGTATTCATTACGGAAACTGAGCCCCGCGCGATGAGTGCGCTGTCCACCGCTGCGCGGCGAGAGCGTTGGATCATCGCGGCGGCGTTGGCGGGAATCGCCGCCGTCGCCTGGGCTTACATGATCTACGAAGCCCGGGCCATGAACGTGACCGGGATTTGCGCATGCCTCGGGATGGCGATGGGTGGCAATGACGGCGCAGCCACAGCCTGGCCGCTCGGTTCGTTGTTCCCGCTCTTCCTCATGTGGGCCGGCATGATGGTGGCCATGATGCTCCCCAGCGCCATGCCCATGATTCTGACCTTCGCCACCGTCACCCGAAATCGCCGACGCCAAGGGCGCCCCTACGTCCCGGTCGCGGTGTTTGTCGGCGGCTACATCATTGTCTGGTCGCTCTTCAGTGCCTTTGTAGCTGTCGCCCAATGGCTCCTGCACCGTACCGCGCTTCTTTCTCCCGGGATGGCGAGCACGAGTGCGTGGCTGGGCGGGCTGCTCCTGCTCGCGGCCGGGATTTTCCAATTCACGCCGTTTAAGCACAGTTGCCTGGCCCATTGTCGCGCGCCGCTCGAGTTCATCATGGCGCGTTGGAGGGAAGGCACGGGTGGCGCCTTGCGCATGGGGCTGGAACACGGGCTCTTTTGCACGGGCTGTTGTTGGGCGTTGATGTGTCTGCTCTTCGTTCTTGGCGTCATGAACATCTACTGGATCGCCGCGCTGACCCTGCTCGTTGGCCTCGAGAAAATCATTCCGCGCGGGTTCTGGCTCAGCTCCGCCACTGGCCTCATCCTCAGCGCCTGGGGCGCGCTCGTCATCGTCCGCGGCGCGCTTGGAGCCAGCTTATGAAAATCCGCTCCGCGAGCTGATTGAAACCGGGAGCGAGATCACGCCACCGCCACGCGCAGCATCGCGTTCTCCGGCATTGGCGCAGATGATCGGTCCAGCGTTATTTACACGCGGCGTCCGTTCTCGTTAGTGTCGCCGCCACATGACCGCCACCGCCGAACCCGAAGATGCCGCGCCGCTCGTCGGCGAAGATCACATGCCCGACTTCTTCGGCCATCCGCGGGGGCTCTGGTATCTCGCCTTCACCGAGGCGTGGGAACGCTTTTCCTACTACGGCATGCAGGCGCTGCTGGTCCTCTACATGGTCAAGTATCTCCTCCTGCCCGGCCGGATCGAGCAGGTCGTCGGATTTGAAACCTTCCGCCAACTCTACGGCGGACTCGAGGGCCAGGCGCTCGCCTCCGCCATCTTCGGCACCTACGCGGCCAGCGTTTATCTCACGCCCATCTTCGGCGGCTTCCTCGCCGACCGCCTCCTCGGCCGACGCCGCACCGTCCTGCTCGGCGCCTTCACCATGGCGGCCGGCCATTTCCTCATGGCCTTCGAGGGCATGTTCCTCTTCGCGCTCCTCTGCCTCGTGGTCGGCTGCGGCATGTTCAAAGGCAACATCGCCAGCCAGGTCGGCTCCCTCTACAAACCCGAGGATCTCCGCCGCGCCGACGCCTTCCAGATTTTCTATCTCGGCATCAATGCCGGCGTCATCGCCTCCCCGCTCATCGTCGGCACACTCGGCGAAATCTACGGCTGGCACTACGGTTTCGCTGCCGCCGGAGTCGGCATGCTCCTCGCCATCGGTATCTACCTTTATGGGCAGAAATATCTGCGCGGCGAAGAAATTGAAGCTCGCGCCGCGAAAGCCGCCGCCACTCCGCGCGCCGCACTCACCGGCCGCGACTGGCGTGCCATCATTGCGCTACTCGCGCTCATTCCCGTCCTCGCCGTCGCCATTGTCCCGAACAACCAGATCTTCAACGCCTACCTCGTCTGGGGCGACCAGCAGTTCGACCTCGTCTTCCGCGGGAACAAACTCCCCACCACCTGGCTCGTCACCCTCGACGCCATCGTCAGCGTCAGCTTCCTCGCCCTCGTCGCCCTCTTCTACCGTTGGTATGGCAAGCGCTGGCGCGACCCCGACGAAATCACCAAGATCATCATCGGCTCCGGGTTCTCCATCGGCGGCGCCATGTGCCTCTTCACCGCCGCCGCCACCCAGGGCGCCGGGCAAAAGATCGGCCTCTTCTGGCCCGTCGCCTTCCACTTCTTGAACAGCATCGCCTTCGCCCATCTCCTGCCCGTAAGCCTCGCCCTCTTCGCCAAAGTCGCGCCCAAAGCGATCAACGCCACCATCATCGGCCTCTACTACCTGGCCTTCTTCTTCGCTAACACCATGGTCGGCTGGGTCGGCGGCTTCTACCAGACGATGCCCACCACCACCTTCTGGCTCATGCACGCCGGCTTCGCCGCCGGCTCAGGGCTGTGCTTTGTGCTGTTTAAGTTTGTGGTTGGGCATCACCTGGAGGCGGAAAGGCGTTGAAGGTTTACGCCGGGCGGGCGCCGTGTCATATATCGAATATGCAAAATGACCGCGCGGCATTGCTGGCTCTTCTGATGGAAAAGTCCGTGCGGCATGGCGACTTTGAGCTCGCGTCTGGTGCCAGGAGCGACCTTTACGTCGACGCGAAGCAAACCACGTCCGACCCGCGTGCGGCGTTGCTTGTGGGTTCCATCGGGTGGCATTCGCTCCAGGAAAAAGCTGTCGCGCTCCATATCTCGGTGGACGCCATTGGCGGCCTCACCATGGGTGCCGATTGGATGTCCCTGAGCATCGCGATGGCGGCGCAACTCGAGAGCTCAGCCAACGATCTGAAAGCATTCAGCGTCCGGAAATCCGCCAAGAAACACGGCATGCACAAGCTGATCGAAGGCAACTTCGTTCCGGGACAATCGGTGGTCGTGGTGGACGATGTCATCACCACCGGCGGCTCGACCCTCCAAGCCATTGAAGCGATCGAAAACTCCGGAGGCCGGGTCGCCTTCGTTCTCGTCTTGGTCGACCGACAGGAAGGTGGCCGCCAGGCGATTGAGGACAAAGGGCACGCCGTCGTTTCCATCTTCACCCGCGAGGATGTCTCTCAAGTCGATGCCGGACGATCCGCGCATTTCGCAGCTGCTTGAACTGCTGGACGGTCAGTTGAGCCTGCACAAGCTGGATAGCCTGTCGCGCGAATTTGCGGCTTTGGCGCAGGATCGCGGCGACACATTAGTGTTTTTCGTGCTCCAGCACGTATCTCACCGCCTCGCCTCTGAGTTGGAAGGCGAAGCAGTAGATGTCAGTCGTTTTGAGGACCTCACAGCCGGCATCGTCGCTGGGTTCCGTGCTATCCTCCTGGGACTTCAACGGGGCCGCCCCGTGACGGCCGAGCTCGAGCGCCTCGTTGTCACATTATACCAGAATCTGGGATTGTACGGGGCGTGATCCGATCGACTTCTGCCACCACCTTTGAGAAAGGTCGGCTCTGCGCGATCCCGGCATCGATGCTTTGAATCCGTCCCTCGATCTCATCCTCCCAAGCAGCATCCACCGCGGAGTCACCCGTCGCCTCGCTTCCCTCCGGCAGAGTGCGCGCGAGTTTTAGTTGCTCTGGCAGAGGCAATCCCAGCGCCTCCGTCGTTACCGTCGACAGCTTCGAACTCACCCCGTGAGTGTATCGACAAAGAAAAGCACTATCCAGAAACCGGATGGCCTCGTCGGCTGGGTCGGCGGTTTCTACCAGACCATGCCCACGACGACGTTCTGGCTCATGCACGCCGGCTTCGCCGCCGGCTCAGGGCTGTGTTTTGTGCTGTTTAAGTTTGTGGTCGGGCATCATCTGGAAGCGGAGGCCGCCTAGCGGCACAGGAGTTCCACGGCTTGGGGAGCGCGTGCGCCTCGCACGCTGGTTGAGGCGCCTCGCCTCAACGAACTTTGAATTCATTGAATCCCCTTCCTCGCCCACTGCTGATATCAAATTCCTCGTAGCGCATCATCTCCACGCCGGAAGGCAATAGCCGAAGTTTTCATCCACAGATTCCCTCGGTCCCGATTCACACAAATTCCGAAAAGGGAATTAGGTTGCCGAAAATCTGTGTAATGTGCGGATCAATCCCGTCGGCCTGCGCGGATGATTGACGCCGCGACGTTATCATTGCATGATGACGGAATGCGAACGATCGTCGATCTGCCGGATACGCAAATCAAAGCCCTCGATTCGTATCGAAAGCGCGAAGGCATTTCCCGTGCGGAAGCCGTCCGACGCGCGGTCGAGGCGTTTGTCCCGGTCCGCGGCAAAGGCGGCACCGATTTTTCGGCTCATCCAGCTTTCGGCAGCAGCAAACGCTACCGCAAAGAAGACAGCGTGAAGACGGTGCGCCGCCTGCGCGAAGCATGGCGATGATCGCCTGCATCGATTCCGACGTTCTGATCGATTACTTCGATGGGATCCCCGCTTCCGCTGTGGAACTGGGCCGCTACGATAAGCTGCTG
>JBBSLZ010000188.1:0-6625 GCA_038233435.1 Chthoniobacterales bacterium | reverse complement strand
GCGGAGGAATCCATCATAGCGCTAAAGGGCGGTAACTTTTGCAGACGAAAACGCTGTAAGCGCGGATCATCCGGTCTCCCCGACGGACCTGAATCGTCGCCAGATGCTCGGTCGATTGGAAAGCCTGGGTGATACTGCGCGGCGCCTGTAGTCCGTCGCCGCCCTGCACATAGAGCGCGCTTCGGCCTGCGAACAAACTTACCCCATCCTCTTCCGTGTAGACGTCGCCCTCCTCGGTGTCGGTCGGGCGCGGCGCGGCCACAAATTCATCGTAGCGCGGCCAAAACGAGAACTGATTCTGAATCGCCTGCGATTCCACCAGATAGACTTCCGGGTGCCCCGGCCCCTCGCGGCGTTTTTGACGAAAATAAAATGACAGCTCGGAGGCGCGCTCACGTCCATCCGAGATGACGAAGAGGCGTTCCCCCAGCCGTTCTTCGGCTTCCGCGCGCAACTCCTCCACCGCGCCAGCGGCTTGGCGCCAGCCGCGCAGACGATCCGCGGGATCGGTCTTCGGGAACTCAAAACCGATCAGGCGCAGAAGATCGGTATTCAGCGCCAGAGCGCTCATCGGGACCGCGATGACGACGGCCGCGATGACCACCCAGCGCAAGAGCGGGCGCGTCGCCATCCGTTCAGTCCAATACGCGCAGGCCAGGATCGCCAGGCTGGGAAACGCGAGCGCATCCCAGTTCGCATTGGCCGCTTTATTAAAAGAAAGGATCGCGTAAATGCCAAAAACCGGCAGCCCAAACCAAAGCAGAAATACACCTTTGAATTGTTGATGCGCGCGCCGCCAGCTCGCGACCACCGCCCAGACGATTCCGAAAAAAATCAGCGGCGAATAGGTGCCGAAGTGCGCCCCGAAAAACGAAAGCCACTCGATCGGATGCAACCCGGGGGCGCGATCCAGATTACCGCTCGATCGCAGATGCCCGAGCGTGGCCCAAGCGTGTTGCTGCATCCAGACCAGCGGCGGGATCAGGCAAAGCACGAAGGTGCCGAGCAGCGCATAGAGCCCGGGCCGCCGAAACTCGCGCCGAAAGCGCGGCACCAGCACGAGGACCAAAAGCACCGAAACCAACTGGAGCGCATTGGTATATTTGCAGAGAAAGCCAAGGCCGATCAGCAGCCCGGTCAACGGCCAGTGCCAGGAGAAATTCGGAAACCGCTCCAGGGCCAGCCAAAACGTGTAGAGCGCCGCGATCCAGAAGAAGATGGAGAGCGGATCGATCGTCATGACGAAAGAGCCGACGTTAAAGATGGGAGTGACGTTCAGCGTCAGCACCACCCAGAACCCGACGGTCGAGTTAAAGAGACGGCGCGCGAAATAAAAGAGCAGCAGACTGGAGCCCGCGCCCAGGATCGGACTCCAGAAGCGCACCCCGAAATCGGTCGCCCCGAAAAGTGCGGTGCTCGACCAGATGGCAAACGCGACGCCGGGGCCTTTACTGTAATAGGCGGGCGCCAACCGCTGCGACCACATCCAGTAATGCGCTTCATCGAAGGAGAGATCGGTGGTGCCGATGAGCGTCAGGCGGATGCCCGTCAGCACGAGGAGGAACAACCAAACTGCGCGCGTCGTGCTCATGCGGCAGCAATCAAACGCGGATGCCGCGCCACCAGGGCCGGCGCCCACCGTTGCCCGGCCCGCCCCCAAATCCACTCCAGCAAAGCCGCCATCAGCAAGGCTTGGCCGATCGCCAGGAAAGCACTCGAGACCACATCACTCGGCCAATGCGCCCCGAGATAAATGCGCGAATAGCTGACCGCCGCCGCCATCAAAAAATAAAGCCAGCCCCAGCGCCGGAAAAAGAGCGCGCAGAACGTGCCCATGATAAAATTATTTGCCACATGCGCGGAAGGAAACGACCCGCCCTCCGTGCCCCGTTGCCACTCCGCCGAATAGTGGACACGCGGCTTCTGGAAGAGAGCGAGGAATTTGGGCCGCGCCGGCTGCAACTGCACCAGCCGCACCTTCTGCGTCTGTTTCGGACGCGGGCGGCCGATCGTTTTTTTCAATCCTTGCACCACCACAGTCTCGGAAACGAGCAGCGTCACCCCCACGCACGCGACCAGCGCGCGCCCTCGGAATCCGCCGCGCAGCAGCAAAAAAAGGATCAGCGCGATCAGCAACGGCACCCAAACGTTCAGATCGCTGAGCGCGGCCATGAACAAGTCGAGCGCTGGGCTCGTCCATTGTTCGTTAATGAGATGAAAGACCGTCTGGTCCAAGAAAGAGTGTAAAGTTTGAGGGTTTAAGTTTTAGGAGAGCCATCGGGGCGTTTCACTTAACCCTTAAAACTTGAAACTTAAAACTTAAGACTTCCGATGCCGAAACTCCTCGCCCTCCTTTTCCTCGCCGCCACCACCGCGCTGGCCGCGCCTTCCGCCCAGGAGATTCTCGCCTCCGTCCGCCTGCAGCAGGCCGGGCAGGATCTCACCGTGCAAGGTCAACTGCGCGAAGACGACAAGGTGGTGCCCTTCCGCCTCACCCAGAGCGGTCCGATCATTCGTTATACTTTCAGCAACCCAGACGAAGCGCTCCAGTTACGACTCGGCGAGAAGGATTCGCGCCTCGAGGAAATCACCCGGGACGGCGTGGATAAAATCTCCGGCCCGGAGTTCGACCAGAAAGTGCGCGGGACCGCCATCACCTACGCCGATCTCGCGCTCAAGTTCCTCTATTGGCCCACCGCCCGCGTCCTCGGTGAGGATACGCTCCGCACCCGGCGTTGCTGGAAGGTGCAGTTGCGCGCGCCCGGGCGGCAATCGCAATACTCGAACGTGCTCCTCTGGGTCGACCAGCAGGGCGGCGCCTTGATGCGGATGGAGGGATACGATTGGGATCTGAAACTGGCGAAACGTTTCGAAGTCGTCTCCGCGCAGAAGATCGAAGGCCGCTGGTTCCTGAAACAAATGCGGATCGAAGAAGTCGATCCGGCCACCGGGAAGACGCAAACACGCACCTATCTCGAAATCAAAAAGTAGACCGTCGCTCTTCTTCCAAGGAAAGGATTGCGACGCGGCTACTGGCAGGGTTTGCGGAAATAGTGTAGAAAGGCAGCTCATGAACCGTCGATCCTGGCTCCTCCGCAGCACGCTTTTCCTTCTCCTCGGGGTCCCGCTGGCCCACGCGCTGATCATCAAACCAAACGTCGCCCCGGTCATCCGCGGCCCGATTGGCGATCGCCAGCAATACGCCGACGCCACCGCGATCATCGATCTCTCGTCCTTCTTCCGCGATCCCGACGCCTCAGCGGCCGCGCGCTTGGTCACACCACTCGGGACCATGAATTTCACCCTCGATGGCGAGACCACGCCGATCACGGTGCAGAATTTCCTCAGCTATGTGAATCAGGGCCGCTATTTTCAAATCGATCCCGCTAACAACCAACTGGCCTCGACCTTCTTCCATCGCTCCGTCCCCGGCTTCGTCATCCAGGCCGGCGGTTTCCTGAGCACGCTCGATCCCACCAGCAACACCGGCGGCATTCGGCCCACCGCCGTGACGCCTTTTCCCGCGATCCAAAACGAACCCGTCATTTCCAATCGGCGCGCCACCATCGCGATGGCCAAACTGGGCGGCGATCCGAACAGCGCCACCAGCCAGTGGTTCATTAATCTGGTCGATAATTCGGCAAATCTCGACGCCCAAAACGGCGGCTTCACCGTCTTCGGTCGCGTGGCTGGAAATGGAATCTCGGTCGCCGACGGCATCGCCGCGCTCCCGCCCTTTAACGGGGGCTCGCCCTTCGATCAATTGCCCGTGCGCAACTTCACAAACGGTCAACCCGTTCGGCCGTCCAACCTCGTCACCATTCCCGAGTTCTCCCAGATCTCGCCGTTGGTCTTCTCCGCCACGAGCAGCAATGCGGCCATCGCCAGCGCCTCCATTAGCGGCACCAATCTCCTCGTCGCCGGCTATCAGCCCGGCGCGGTCCAGATCACCGTCACAGCGACCGATCTCGATGGCGCCGCCGTCGCGCAAAGCTTTAACCTCAGCCTAACGACCGCCCCCGGCCGGCTGCGCAACCTTTCCACCCGGGTCAATTTCCCGAACGGCGACGAGGTTCTGATCGGCGGCTTCATCATCGGCTCTGGCGGCGCCAAACGTCTCGCCATCCGCGCGATCGGACCGTCCCTCGGCGGACCCGGCGGTCTGGCCAACCCCTTGACCGATCCCACCCTCGAATTGCGCGATGCCAGCGAAACGCTCATCGCTTCGAACGACAACTGGGCCGATGGTCCGGATCGTCAGCTCCTGAGCGATCTCGGCCTCGCGCCGACCGCGGCGAACGAGTCCGCGCTCATCGTGATCGTGCCGGCCAGCACCTCGATCAGCAGCTACACCGCCATCGTGCGCAGCAAAGACGGCACACCCGGCGTCGGGTTGGTGGAAGTATTTGATCTCGATAGCGGCGCCGGCGGACCGACCTTGCTCAATCTTTCCACCCGCGGCCAGGTCGGCACCGGGAATAATGTCTTAATCGGAGGCTTCATCACCGGCGGCACGGATGCACGCCGATTGATCGTGCGCGCGCTCGGACCATCCCTCTCCCAATTCGGCGTCGCCGGGCCGCTCCCCGATCCCACCCTCGAACTCCGCAACGCCCAAGGCACGCTGATTAATTCAAACAATGACTGGCAAAGCAATCCCGCCGACGCCGCCGAGATCAGGTCCTATGGAGTCGGTCCGCAGAACGCGCTCGAGTCGGCCTTGATCAGCACAGTCCCCTCCGGCGCCTACACCGCCGTGGTGGCCGGAAACGGAACGCAACCGACCGGCGTGGCGTTGGTGGAAATCTTCCAGGTCCAGTAAGCGGGGTAGGGTCGTCGCGCTGCGGCGACCAAGACGCGTGGCCTGCAAGGGCAGCCTGCAAGCATCCCTCAACGCGACCACACAAAGCAGAGAGAGGTCGCGCCACATCGCGCCGGAGATGCGCGCGAGGTTGAAGGACCGAACGGCTGCTCCCGATTCTTCGCATTGCTGGGGGTCCCGCATCCGCCTTGCCTGCCAGTCCACTCGTGGCCCCCGCCGCCCGGACGGCGCAGCGCGCCGTCCCTAACATCGCTCGCCAGGTAAGCCTTGTCCCTGGTGGACGGTTGTCGTTGTAGCGACGGCGCTCTGTCGCCGTAAAACGCGTGGATTGCATAACACGCGCCCAAACGCCGACAGAGCGGCGTCGCTACAAGCAGACGACCTTCGCGCCTGGCGCGCGTTTCATTCTCTCCGCACGCCGAAGGATGTTGCTATCGCGATCGTAATACCTCGTCTGATCTTCGGGAATCGTCTTCCTGCTGGCGCTTCTTCCGTGGTTTGTCCGCCGTCACTTTACCGCGCTGCTTGGACAGCGCAGCGCGCGGTTCCCGCGAGCTAAAAAAGCGCCCGAGGCGCGACGGAATTTAGCCCGGGGTGAAGCGCAGCGGAACCCCGGGGAATCAAGCGAAGGTCCCAGCCCCGTGAGGGGCGACGGACACCCGAGTCGACCGACGCGCACCGGTCTGCATTTCTATCATGCGCGCGATGCCGAAGTCTCTGCCCGCGCGCTCGCTTAAAGAGACGCTAATAAGAGACGCTAATCTTTTCCCTGCGCGCCCTTCACGATCTGCGCGAAGCTGCGCGGATCGAGGCTGGCGCCGCCCACCAGCGCTCCGTCGATATCGGGCTGCGACATCAAACTGTGGGCGTTATCGGGCTTCACGCTGCCGCCGTATTGGATCCTCATTTTTGCGGCCGTGGCTTCGTCCGAAATCTCGCCCAGCGTTTTCCGAATAAACGCGTGCACTTCCTGAGCCTGCTCCGCGCTGGCCGTCTTCCCCGTGCCGATCGCCCAGACGGGCTCATAGGCGATGACTACATCGCTCAATTCTTTCGCACCGAGCCCGGCCAGGCTGCCGCGCAGTTGCGCTCCGATCACCTTCTCCACCTCGCCGCGCTCCCGTTGCTCGAGCGTCTCGCCAACACAGACGATGGGACGGAGCGAGGCTTCCTGGGCCGCGTGGACTTTCCGATTTACGATCTCATCCGTCTCGCCGAAGAGCGCGCGCCGTTCGCTATGGCCGAGCACGACGTAGCGCACAAATAGATCGCGCAACATCGCCCCGCTGATCTCGCCCGTGAAAGCCCCGCCTTTTTCCCAGGACATGTTTTGCGCGCCTACTTTGACGTGACCCGCGGAGTCGAGCGCGGCGCTCACTTTGGCCAGGGCGGTGAATGGCGGCACGATCACCACTTCCACCTCAGCGAAGTCGCCCAGCTCGCGCAGGAAGGTTTCGACGAAGGCGAGGGACTCCGCCTGGGTCATGTTCATCTTCCAATTCGCGGCGACGATTTTCTTTCTCATGATCTTTTGGGGAGAGGCGACACTCTTGTCGCCCGGTTGATAGCTTTGGCGACAGGAGTGTCGCCGCTCCTATTTCTCCGTCAACGCGGCGACGCCTGGCAGCTCTTTTCCTTCCAGCAATTCGAGCGAAGCGCCCCCGCCAGTCGAGATAAAGGTCATCTTGTCGGCCAAGCCCGCTTGTTTCACGGCCGTGACAGAATCTCCGCCACCAATGATTTTCACTGCGTCCGCTTTGGCCAAGGCCTTCGCGATTGCCATCGTGCCTTCGGCGAAATCAG
>JBBSLZ010000187.1:0-6668 GCA_038233435.1 Chthoniobacterales bacterium | reverse complement strand
TGGACGCGTAACCGGCTCGAGATGTTGAGGAGTTGCCCGACGGAAGTGGAAAACTCGGAGTTGTTGCCGAGAGGATCGGTCGCCGTCGAGGTCACCCGAATCTCGCCGGGCACGAGGGGGAAACATGAGGTCAAAAGCCGCGTGGCCGCTCACATCCGTTGGCGGGCGAAGCCTGGGTCGGGTGGGACTCGAACCCACAACCAACGCCTTAAAAGAGCTTTTTCTGCCGATCGTTGATCTGAGTCTCTACGGTAGAGACACCTACGAAGCCCTATTTCGTCTATTTTTTGCGTGCAAGTGTGACATCGAAAGTGTGACAATCCTCTAAATTGAAGAAGCACCCTCGATTTGCCCGCGGAATCTACCGGCGAGGAAACGTTTACTGGCTGGCCCTGCAGAAGAACGGGACTCGCCACTTCATAACGCTCGAAACTTCCGACGAAGCCGAAGCGGTAAAGCGCGCCCGCGCCATACGCGAAAATTTCACTCTCACCGAAAGCGCCCCACTGGTTGCGGAAGTGCAGAGATTCATTGCCTACAAGGTGCGCCAACAGGAGTACACGCGCTCCAGCGAAGTGACCAAACGAAACAAGTTGCTGCTGTTTGCGGCTTCCCTCCCGCCAGGGATCGCAGCCGCTTCGGTGACAACTCGGCACGTGCAGCGATTCTACGACGAGACCATCGCTCGCGCGTCTCCTTCTACCGCCCTCGGATACGTGATGACTGTCCGAGCCTTTTTTAGGTGGGCGATTGAAGTCGTCGGGATCGCCCGTACGAACCCTGCGAAAAGCGTGCGCCTGGTTCGATCTTTTGGTCGCGCTCGAAAAGACTTCTGCACCTTTGAGCTTCGAGATCGACTGATCGCCGACGCGCCTAACGAGGATTTGCGATTTATCCTCTTCTGCGGTTTTCACGCTGGCCTGAGGTTTCAAGAAATCGTCGAGGCGCGCGCCTTCTGGTTCGACGTGAACGCGGGACTCCTCCACCTGCGCAAAACGCCGACGATGAATTTCAAGGACCGGGAGGAAAGGACGATCCCGCTCACTCTCGCTTTCCGCGCGTTTCTCAACGACTACGGGATGCCACATCCGTTCATGCTGAAACCAAAAGTTTCTCCCGGTCGGTCCCTTTACCGTTACGACTTTCGGTTGCCTTTCACGACCTACATGAAGGGGCAAGGTTGACAGTGGGTGACGCCCCACGTGATGCGACACACATTCGCGAGCCTCCTCGTTTCCGCTGGCGAGAGCATCTACAAAGTCGCTGTTTGGCTCGGGGACGAAGTTACGACTGTCCAGAAGCATTACGGTCATTTGACGCCTGATGATCACGGGATCGAAAAAGCCTTTTCCCATCGTCAGACCTCCGGAAAATCTCCCGTGTCTAGGCGGCTGCAGCAGAGGTCGAGATCGTCTCGCCTGTAAAGAGTCAACTTTTTCCGCTGAACGACGGGGCGCAGCCATCCAGCACGGACGAAGCGGTTCACCATTCCTTCGCCTCCGACGTACGCTGCGGCGTCCGCCGGTCTTAGCAACCTCGGTTCCAGCTGTAAAGTTGAGTACCGCGACATGAACGGGGATCCTAGCGGGGTTCACCAGTTTTCTTCGTCGGCCTACCCGCTGGCCGGACCAGCTTTTTAAAAGCGGATATGTCGGCGCACGAAATGAAGTTTTTGCCGAAGAAATCATGCTCCATTAGCCGACCCTCAGCGACTAGCACGTTCACCCGCTGTTTGCTTAGGCCGAGAATACGCGCAGCTTGCGCCTGCGGCACCAGCCCTCCCGCGTATATCGACGCGCGCTGAAATTCGCGGAACTCGCCGTCAAGATCCCCCGGTTTCCGATTAAGTTCGTAAACGTGCCCCAACTTTGGGACCCTCGGATACTTAGCATTCCCTTCCCGCACCGACTCCCACGTCCAGCCATCGACAAACGCATCACCATCGCAGCCGTCATACGGGCACATTTGCAGCCCGTGAACAACGCGGTACTCGCCCCACCGATATGCTCGATAACAATGCAGACACCAAAGAAACTCGGAGCGGTCTTCCTCCCCTCGATGCATCGCGGCCTTCTGGACTCCGGCCCGCGCAACCCGCAGTGTATTCCCTGGTTGCTGCTCGGTTCCCATGAGGAGAACGCTAAATAACTACAGACGTTTGTCAATAATTGATTGTGTGATCGCATCGAAGTTTCGATGCGAGATGACAACGAACACCTTTGGCATTGCCCCAAAGGTGTAGCCAAAACTCTAGGGGGAACAGATTGCCCCGCGCGACGATTTCCTTTATCTAGGGGACCGTTGAACCAGCTCTACTACGGCGACAATTTGCAGGTGCTGCGGGAGGACATCGCGACGGAGTCGGTGGATCTGATTTATCTCGATCCGCGGTTTGGGATTGACTGTGCTCTTTCTTCCTGAGAAAACAGCGCCCATCGAATGAAACTCGACGTGTCCAGAGGCCGATCTCTGCCGTTTCGTTGCGGCGGAAGAACCTCCGGTGGCTGCCGGCATGAGCCAAATTGGCGACGAAGACTAGGCAACCGAAGTAGAACGCGTGACGGCGGGGATTGGTGGCCTGCGCCTCACTGCGGAGAGAATTTTTTCAGCCTTCGACATCTCCTCTTCCGGCCGGGGGCCCTAGCTGATCCATGAGCTGCCGGAGTTGCTCGATATTCACGGGCTTCACCAAGTGCGCGAAGAAGCCGGCCGCTTTTGACTGCCGCAGATCTTCCTCCATGCCATAGCCGCTGAGGGCGATGCCCGGCACGGGGCGCTGGCGCTGAAGTTCGGGCATCAGATCGATGCCGCTGCCATCGGGCAGGCCGAGGTCGCTGACGACCAGGTCGAAGCGCGCCGCGCCAAAGGCCTGCAGTGCCTCGTGAACGGTCCCGGCTGAGGTAACGGTGTGCCCGTCACGCGCGAGCAGGCGGGCGAGCACGGTGCGCGTCGTCTCGTGATCCTCGACAATGAGCAGACGGAGGGTGCGGCGCGGAGCCGGGAGGCCGGGGGCGACCGGGGCCGTGGCCGCGGGCTCATCAACGGTGCCCAGCGCGAGGGTGAAAGTGGCGCCCAGCCCCACGCCGCGGCTCTCGGCGCGGAGCGCGCCGCCATGGACCTCCACGATGGCGTGCGAGATTGCCAGCCCGAGGCCGAGCCCGCCGTAACGATGCTGGCCGGCGATGTCGCCTTGCTCGAAGGCTTTGAAAACGTGCGGCAGTGCCGCATCGCTGATGCCAAGGCCCGTATCCTCGACGCTGACCACGATCCCACCCTCCACGCCGTTGCGGGTGCTCACGGTGATCGTTCCGCCCGGCGGGGTAAACTTGAGCGCGTTCTTGATCAGGTTCCAAATCACCTGCTGGAGCCGCGCCGGATCGGCCAGCGCGTGATGCCGCTCGGCTTCGAGCATAAAGACCATCCGCACCTGTTTGGTCGGCCCGTCGCTGCGCACGATCTCGGCGGTGTGCTGGATGAGTTCGTGCAGATCGGTGGGGACCGGCGCGATGGCGAGCTTGCCGCGGCTGATCCGCGTGATGTCGAGCAGGTCGTCGATGAGCCGGGCCTCGAGCTCGATATTGCGGCGCATCATCCCAAGCTGCTCGCGCAACTCGGTGGGAACTTCGGGGTCACTAGCCAGTGCCGCGGCCATCATCAGCACCGGCGTGAGCGGCGTGCGCAGTTCATGGCTGAGCGCGGCGAGGAAGTCATCCTTGGCGCGCAACGCTGCCTCGGATTGCTCCTTGGCCAGGGTCAGCGCCTCATTGGCCGCGCGCTGTTCGGTCACATCGGTATTCGTTCCAAACCAGCGCTGCACCTGCCCGGCGTCGTCCCGGATGGGCACCGCGCGCGAGAGGAACCAGCGATACTGGCCATCCGCGCCAAGAAGCGGAAACGTGTCCTCAAAGCCCTTCCCCGTGCGGAGGCTCTGCTTCCAATGGTCCATGATGCGCGGGAGATGATCGGGGTGATTTACCTTCTCCCAGCCCCATCCCTGCATCTTCTCGAGCGTCGTGCCGGTGTAATCGAACCAGCGCTGGTTATACCAAAAGATCCAGCCTTCCGCGTCAGTCATCCAGGCGAGCTGGGGGATATTGTCGGCCAGCGCGCGAAAGCGCTCCTCGCTGTCGCGCAATCTTTCCTCTGCTTGATGGCGCTCGGTGATGTCCCGAAAGAAGCTGGCTACGCCTCCGTCCGGCGTCGGGTAATGGCGCGCATGGAACCAACGATGCCACGGTTCATAAAAAGTCACGATCGAGACCGGCACGCGTTCCGTCATTGCCTGGAGCAGGGCCTTTCCGCCCTCCGTCTCGAGCGCCTCCGGCAGAGCGTTATCGAAGACGTGCTGCCCGATGAGCGCGTCCGGATCCAAGCCCTGCGCCGCATAGATCTTCCGCGCGGCAGCGTTGAACTGCGTGAAGCGCCCTGCCGCATCGAGCAGATGAAAGCCATCGGTGACGCTTTCCAAAATGCTCGTTAGCCGCTCCTGCGTCGCATGCAATGCTGCCTCCGACCGCTTGCGCTCGGTGATCTCCGTGGTCGTGGTCAGGATGGACGCCGGCGCGCCCTCCGCATCGTGGTCCAGGCACCAGCGGCAGAGGAGGTCGAGACGCCGGCCATCGCGTGCGGACTGGACGATTTCACCACTCATTTGATGCTCGCGACGCAGCTTGGCGATGAGTTCCTCAAAGGGATGCTCAAATTCCGTTTTCAGCAGCGTGTGGAGGTCTTGCCCCACAGCCTCCTCGCGCGTCCAGCCGAAGATCTCCTCTGCGCCATGATTCCAATAGATGATTCGATTCCGCACATCCCGCACGATGATCGCGTCATTGCTGAGGTCTAACAGTCGCGCTTGTTCGACTAGGCCGAGCACACGGGCCTCGCAAACGGAGATTTCCGCTTTGAGCCCCTCGTTTAACTTCTCCGCTTCATCTGCGCGGTCATGCTGGCGCTGCTCCGAGTTGATCAACTGCTCGTTGGTCGCCGCTGGGAGCGCGGGCAACGACTCGGAGCCCTGGGCAGATCGCGCCTCCGTCGAATGTTCTTGGTCGTTTTTGATCATCGTAGGTCGTTGAAACTATCGCACCAAGGTCCGCGCGGCGCGCGTGTTTCTTTGATGCGGCGCGACACGTCGTTGCCTGCGATTAGGTTGTTATGCCATTCGAAGTCCGTTCACCGCTACCGCCGATGGAGGCTTTGTCGGGCGACAAGATCGGGCTCCAGTCGAAATCCCAGCACCGCTGGCGCGCTACTTCCCGGAAGTGGTCAAGGCGCTCGCCGAGTTGACAGCGCGGAGCTTCGTGCTCGATGGCGAGATCGCGGTTCCTGCCGGGCGGGGCTTTTCGTTCTACGCGCTCCTCCAGCGAATTCACCCGCCGCTTGGCGGATAAACCGAAGGAGCTGATGTTAATCAAGCAGCCGAGAAATCCGGACCGCCCAAAAATCCGCATTAAGAAACACATTCATGGAACTTAGATTCCGCAACCGCAGTTTCTGCGGCATCCTCCTGCCCGCAGCACGTAAATGTTTTCCATAATGAATGGGCTTGCGTTCGAACCATCCTCCCCAGGAGACCAGTTCCGAAGGTTTTAGGCCAACGAGTTTCGCGACTCGCCGGATTCGTCTCTCCCGATTTCCAGCCATCATGAACCGCCGAATGGTTCGCATAACGATTATTGCCTCAGACTGATCCAGGACGATTTGCTCCTCACCTCCCCACGGAATTTGATCACGACCCAGGATGCCCCAGTATCTGCCCACCCTTTCACCAGGACGTGTCTGGTCACTCTTTGAGGCGTAGCCGCTAACGTACCGAATCGCCGCCTCCGGCCGGCGCATTCGTTCGACGCTTGTTCCCGCCATCAAATGATTCGGATCTCCGTCCCCTGCAATCTCATTCCATACATCGGAGATCCAATGGCGAAATTCTCGTAACTCATCGCCGATTCCCCAAACAAAGGGGTGAAAATGTGGCGCTCCACGCTTCTGAAACTCCAGCTTCCAAATGAAGCCTGCGGCCGGATACCGCCGACAAAATCTCTGTGAGAAAATTTTTAAATGCCTCTTCCAAAGCTTAGCATCCCACGTCCATTCCACCGGATAGGTCAAGGTGCAGAACAGCGGCGGGTTTGCGCGACAGACGCTCGCGATTTTTATCCGCAGCCGCTGCCGCGATCGCTCCGAAAACGAACTAACTTCCGCACGCTTCCCCTTCTGCAGCTGTGGCGGTTCACGCGTCATTGCCGGTTTGACGACTTTGGCGAATCCCGCTCCTCGCATAAACGTGATGCTCCCAAACGGTCTGGTATGGCTCTTTGACAAGCCCGGGGTGGGGGGGGGGCGGGGGGGGGGGCCGCCCACCCCCGGGGGCGCGGCCACGCCACTCCCTGGACGTCGCCGATTCCTCTCCCCCACTCGGCGCCAGCACGTAGATTCGCGAGGCGTCGGGCATCACCCGGGTCCTCCACGAGAGGGAGAATGTGACAGTCCGAGTGTGACAGAAGCCGCACCTCTGAGACAATTCTCAGAGTGTGGGTCGGGTGGGACTCGAACCCACAACCAACGCCTTAAAAGGGCGACGGTTTACGAGGGAGACGATTCCTCGTTGCTATTTTGTTGCTACTTTTCAGCCATCTTCGGCAGCTCTTCACGCAACAAATCGATAAAAG
>JBBSLZ010000186.1:0-6743 GCA_038233435.1 Chthoniobacterales bacterium | reverse complement strand
CTGGAGATGAGCGGCGTGGTCATGTAACCGGCCGCGGTCGCGATCGATTGCATGGCGTTGTTTTCCAGGATGGTAAAATCCTTTGCCAACCCGAGGCGGGCGAGAGTGCGGAACATGACGAAAGCCAGGATGACCGAGGTCAGATTCACGCCCAGCGTCACGCCCGCCTTGCCGCCGATGTAGAGATTGGTGGCGGAGAGCACGCCGCCTAACAAGAAGCCGGTCAGGCCGGAGCGGAGCGTGAGCTGGGGGAGATTGCCGCGGTAAACATTCTCGAACCACCAGCGATCCTTCTGTTCGCGCGTCCAGGTGCGGGTCTCTTCGTCGGTTAATTGCGCCAGCGCCATAAAGTGCGGGCAGCTTCGGGTTTTGGAGCGGTCGGAAGCAAGCCGGAAGCGCTCCCGCTCAGCGCTGGGGTAGCGCCTGGGAATGAATAGCCGGCCTTCCGTTAAATTGAATATTGCGGAAAAACAGCGAGACTTTTCGCATGAAAACGATAAGCCGGTTCGGAGCCACTTTTCTCTTCGCTGTGGGACTCTTCTTCACGGTCGGATGCGCCACTAGCAACCAGCCTCTCCCGCGCGAGACGGCCGGGGGTTTGATCATCGATGACACCGAACGCGTCGCGGTCGTCACCGGGTCGTATATCCCGCGGAAAGTCCGCGTGAAATCGATTGGAACCGACACGGCGCAAAACGTCCGCATCATCACGCAGAAAGAGTTGATCCGGACGAATGGCGGGTTCGGAGTGGGAGGGATCTCCTCCCTCATCGGGCGCTAGCGCAGAAGATGGTAGCACAGGCATCCTGCCTGTGGGGACACCGGGCGTCTCGCCCGGTGATTGGTCGGGCCGGCTACCTCCTCGCGAAAGACGTCTTCTGCAAAGTCGCGCAGCCCGCCACACCTTTCGTTAGGCCTGAACCAGCACCAGACTAAAGCTTGCCCAGCGCCTGCAAACAGGCACGGCCCAGCGGCACGCGTTTGGCCGCGTTGGCCTCGCTCGGCAGATCGATGTTCAAGGCGAAGGGAAATCCTTCTCGTCGTGCTCCCCCCAGCCGACCCACAAGCCGAGTTTTTCCTCGAACGCCCATCCGGTCCTCCCGTGCAGCTCAAACGCCTCCGTTTCTCCAGCAGCGTGCTCTCGCTCGCCGCGCCCATCGCGCCGGCGGCTCACCGGCAATTCCCCCTCCACGAACCGGCTGAGAAATTGCGCTTTTTCTACCGCGGAAATTGCGAGCTCATCACGATATGGGAACCCATACTCGGACGGAAAGCTCCACCGGCCAAGAATAAATCCGGCTCGGGTCAGAGGCCGCAATTGTTCTTGAAAGCAGGCGCCACCTCCTTGCGGTGGAGTGATCGCGAACGACCCTCATCCGCACCCTCGATGCGGCCCAATACAACGCCGTGGTCCGGAGAGCCCGCGATATTACCGGCATCGGTTTGGTGGAAGTGTATTACCTGTGATGAGAATCGTAAGCATCCGCAGCGAAGTGTTCGTTCCCGTGAAGCGCTATTTCGTGTACTCCGCTTTCTCTTTCTTTAGCTCCGCGAGAACTTGACCATCGGACCCGGCGAGGGCGTCGAGTTTAACCAATCCCTCGACCTGCGCGAGCGCCCGGTCGATATAGGCCAGCGCTTCTTGATCATTGCCTTGCCTGTGAAAGGACTGCGCAGCTTCGCGATAAATCTTCGACAGATCCCAGTGATGGATCGGAGTGGCGGGATCCACCTGGATGATCTCCTGCAGAGTTTGCTCAGCGGCCTTTAGCTCCACCCGCGCCTGATCAAACTGCGCCAGCTCAATCAGGCTTTCGGCTTTGCACGTTCGATAGATCGCCCGACTGCGTTTGCGTTCGGCGCTGTCGGGAAATTTCTCCACAAGCCGGGCGTTGAGCGCGAGCGCCCTGTCCGCGTGCTCGACGGCGCCCGCGTAATCTTTCGCGATATACAAAGCCCGGGAAGCGTCCCAATGCGCTCCGGCCATGTCGGTTTGCAAACCGGCGTTCTCGGGCTCTTTTTCCAAGGCAGCGGCCGGGAACTCCATCGTCTTGAGGCAAGCGGCGACCGCACTCGGTCCGTCGTCGCCCTTGTTGTTGTAGAGCTGGCACAATTGGGTTTCCGACTGCCAGACATCGCGTTGCAGACGGAAATCCTCGGGAAACTTTTGCGCCAATTCCTGGCTAATTTCGGCGGCTTGGTTGAGGTCGCGGATCGCCCCCGCGTAATCTTTCTGCGCGCTCTTCACTCGCCCGAGATATTTCATGACCAAGGTCAAGCTCTTCTTCAATCCGACATGCTCCGGATGCCGCCGGCGCGCTTTCTCGATCATGACGAGCGCTTCGTTGAAATAGGTCAACGCGCTCTCGATTTGGTAGCTGTATTCCGGAATGGCGCCGGAGATGATTAAGAGGTAGGCCAGATCGTTCTGTGCCTCGACTGAGTCTGGCTTGGCCGCGACCACTTCGCGGCGCAGCTTGAGACTCCTGGCGTAAAATTCTTCGGCGTCTTTCGTGCGGTCGTTATACCACGAGCTCTTACCCAGGATCTGGTAAATTCTGGCCAGCTTTTCTTTTGCCTCGAGATTCGTTGGATCGGCCTCATAGACCGCTTCGCGCAGCTCTTCCGCGCGCGAGTAAGTTTCAAACGCCGTCTTGTAATTTCCCAGGCTCAACGCGACCGCGCCCTGCACATCGCCCACTTTTTCGTAGGCGGTGGCAAGTTCGCTTTTCAGTTTCAAATCGTCGCCGGTTTCATTCGCCAGGCTGTCGAGATAAATGAGCGCGTTTTTCAAGATCGCTTCCCGCGCTTCAATCGACCCTTCCAGCCGCTCGACCTTCGGATACACCTCGAAAAGATTCGAGTTCGCCAGTTGCCGGACATCATTGAAGCGCTTCTCCGCTCTCGCTCTTTCCGTCTGGGCGATGCGCGATTGCCAAAGCGTCGCCACCATCCCGGTCATGATCGCGAGGAAGAGCAGGAGCGCGGCGGCGACGGCGCCTTTATTCCGGCGCACGAACTTCTCCGCCCGATAGCGAAAAGTAGCTTGCCGCGCGCTTACCGGCAGGCCTTCGAGATGGCGCCGGATGTCTTCCGAAAAACGCTCGACCGTTGCGTAGCGGCGCTCGGGTTCCTTGCGCAACGCCATCAGGATGATGTTGTCGAGATCACCCCGGAGCGATTTCTGATGGCTGATTTCTGATGGCTGATTGTCGGAGGGCCGTGTCGGCTCCTGGTCCGTGACCGCGCGCGAGATTTCTTCCACGCTGCGGCTCGTCAGGCGATAGGGCTTTTGACCGGTCAGGAGCTCATAGAGAAGCACGCCGAGCGAATAGACATCGCTGCTGGTGGTGATCGCGCCGCCTTTGATCTGCTCGGGACTCGCATACTCCGGCGTCATCACCCGCAACGCCGGCATCGTCTGCGTCATCGCCTCCTCCTCGGGTGTCAGCAGTTTGGCGATGCCGAAATCCAACAACTTCGGGGTGCCGTCTTCGGTCACCAGAATGTTCGACGGCTTCAGGTCGCGGTGGACGACCAGGTTCTGGTGCGCGTAGGAAACCGCGTCGCACACTTTGCGGAAAAGTTGCAGCCGCTCGTTCGTGTCGAGTTTTTGTCCGTCGCAGAATTCCGACAGCGTCGCTCCCTGGACGTATTCCATCACGAAATAGGGCAGGCCGTCATCGGTCGAGCCCGCGTCGAGGAGGCGGGCGATGTTCGGATGTTCGAGCTGCGCCAGGATTTGCCGCTCGTGCCGGAAGCGCCGCAGGATGTCCTCGGTGTCGAGCCCGCGCCGGACGAGCTTGAGCGCGACTTGCTTGTCGAACGCTTTGTCCGCCCGCTCCGCCAGATAAACGGTCCCGAGACCTCCGCGCCCGATCTCGCGGATGATCCGGTAGGCTCCAAACTCCTGGCCAGCGACCTCGTTCCCGCTTTCCGCAAACAGCTCCATCGGAATGTATCCGACCGGTTGCTCGATAAAATCAGCGGCTTCCTCGTCCGCCGCGAGAAGCGTCTCCACTTCCACGCGCAACGCGGGGTCGTCCGCGCATTCTTGCTCGAGAAACTGCGTCCGCTCCGGCTCCCGCAATTCAGCCGCAGCGTCGAACAGTTCGTTCACCCGCGGCCACTGCTCAGCTTTTCCTGACATCGCCTCCTTCCGTGGTCGCAGCGTCATGGCGAACGCGCGAGATGCATTTGCGTGCAGGGCGTCCTCTCCCGGCCGAAGCCGAAGGCGTCATGGAAATTAGCCGGTGGTGCCAACCACCGGTCATGTAGACGAAATGAGACCAGCCCCGGCAGGGGCGACGGATTTCCCGATGTTTTCCGCAACCCCTGCCGGGGTTCGCGCCACTTGTTGTCTCAAACCGGTGGTTGGCACCACCGGCTAACCTCTGTTTGTCCCTCCGGGACACCGGCTCAATTAGCACCGGCACTCTCCCGCTCGCTCATGATTTCCCGCCGCAGCCACGCTTTCGCGATTCGCCAGTCCCGCCGCACCGTCCGCGGTGAGACATCGAGCACTTCGGCGGCTTCCTCGATCGTGAGGCCGCCGAAAAAACGCAACTCCACGATCTGACTTTGCCGCGGATCGAGCTTCGCCAGATCAAGGAGCGCTTCATCGAGCGCGATCAAATCCACCGGGCGCGCGGTAGCGCTTAGCCGGGCCTCGTCCAGTTCCACTTTGGCCCAATCTCCCCCGCGCTTCTCAGTCCGATGCCGCCGGGCGTGATCGACCAGAATCCGCCGCATGACCTGCGCGGCCACGCCAAAAAAATGGGCGCGGTTTTTCCAGGTCAATTGCGTTTGATCTACCATCCGGAGATACGCTTCGTGCACCAGCGCAGTCGCTTGTAACGTATGATCGGCCCGCTCGCGCTGGAGATAACCGCGCGCGATCACGCGCAACTCGTCATAAACCAGCGGCATCAGTTGGACCGCGGCCTCGCGGTTGCCCTGGCTCCAGTCGACCAGCATCCGGGTGACTTGCGGGCGGGGCACGGTGGAACTCATGAGCGGACATCCAGTTACTTCGCAGAAACCAAGCCCGCAGTTGCAACCCGATGATGGCCACAAAACTACGCTCCCAGCGTAAGGCTGGCAAGGCTCCCGCGCCTCGTGTGAAAATTTTCCTCGCCGCATTTCGGCCTCCGTTGCGCATGTCCGGTTGAAGGCACCGATGACTTGCCCTGCGGCAGCATCACAACCGCCCAAGGAAAATCTCTATGAGAACAACCAGCCTCTTCACAAAAACCCTGCCATCATCGCTCTCCTCGCGCTCGCCTCGGCGATGCAGGTCACAGCGGCGACTATCGCCGTCACCAACGCCAATGACAGCGGTCCCGGAAGCCTGCGACAAGCCATCCTGAACGCAGATGCCGCAGCCGGCGCCGACACGGTTGTATTCGACACGACCTTCTTCAGCACGCCGCGAACTATCGTTTTGACGAGCGGGGTTTTGGCCATCAACGGCGACCTGACGATCAGCGGACCCGGCCCTGGCAAATTGACCGTGAGCGGGAATAAGAACAGCCGCGTCTTCGCGATCGATGCGGGGCCGACCGTAACGCTGAGCGGAATGACCGTGACCAACGGCAACAGTCTTACCGGGATCTTTCCCGGCTTCGGCGGCGGGATTATCAATCGCGGTTTCCTCACGATAACGAACGTCGTTGTGACTGCTAATACCGCCACCAACGGCGGCAGCAGCGGCGGCAGCGGCGGCGGCATTTACAGCATAAACGCGACGGTCACCATTTCGGGCACCACGATCAGCGACAACGCATCGACCTCCACCGGCGCCGGCGGAGGAATCTATTCAGAGAGTGGAACCATGACAATCACTCATTCCGCCGTCACTGGGAATAGAGCGGGCTCTAACAGGTCCGGCACCCGCGGCGGCGGAATTTATAACAGCGCAACGCTGTTTGCCAGCAACGTCACGATCAGTGGTAATTCGACAGGATTTGGCGGAAGTGGCGCCGGAATCGCCAATTTGAACGAGATAACCTTGACCAACGCGACGGTCGTCAACAATGCAATCCCAGACGGGCCGGCCTCAAGCCAAGGTGGAGGAGTGTGGACCGATAACACGCTTGTGACCAGACTCCGGAACACGATCGTCGCAAACAATACCGCCTCTCAAGGACCAGACGTCTTCGGGCCGTTAACCTCCCAAGGATACAATCTGATCGAGAGCACCACCGGCGCGACGATTACGGGCACGACGACCGGGAATATCACCGGACAAGACCCGAAGCTCGGACCGTTGCAAAATAACGGTGGCGCAACGCAAACCCACGCTCTCCTGGCAGACAGTCCAGCAATTGACAAGGGCCAGAGTTCCGGCTCGAGCACCGATCAGCGCGGATTCTTGCGTCCTTTCGACGATCCTGCGATCCCCAACGCTGACGGCGGCGACGGCAGCGACATCGGCGCGTATGAATTCAGCTCCGGCTCTGCGGCGAAATTGGTGAACATCTCCACCCGCGCCCGCGTGCAGACGGGCGATAACGTCCTCATCGGCGGGTTCATCGTCACCGGCACAGTGGCAAAAAAAGTTTACCTGCGCGCGCTCGGGCCCTCCCTGGGAAATCAGGGCGTCTCCGGTGCTCTCGACGATCCGACCCTGGAGTTGCGCGATGACGCCGGCGCGCTTGTGGCCAGCAACAATGATTGGAGGGAATCGCAGGAGATGAAAATTCGGGCGACGACCATCCCGCCAGATCATCCGCTCGAATCTG
>JBBSLZ010000185.1:0-6817 GCA_038233435.1 Chthoniobacterales bacterium | reverse complement strand
GAACGTCTGCGGCCGGTATTTTCGGGCGAAAACCTGGTAACTCACGCGCCAATCTACCGCGTCGGTGAGAGTGCGAAAATAGAAAAGGAAACTTGTCGCGCCAGCGGGGGAAGGGAGGCTATGGATTGACGCGCCCGGCGATGAGGCGAAGACTGAAAACATGCTTCCGACCACCCATCAGAGGATGTCCGCGGAGGAGTATCGGAAAATGCCGGAGGGGCCGCCTTATCTCCAATTAATCAGAGGAGGGAGATGTGGCTGGTCGATGGCCGCGCGAGGAAGGTCGAAATTCACCGTGCGCAAGAAGGTCGCTTTCTGCTGGCGCAAACTCTCGCGGCCGGGGATATGATCGAGACCCCGCTGATTCCTGGCCTCGTGCTCGACGTGCGGGAGATTTTTGAAGCGTAGAGTTTGATCCAGTCCGCACATCTTTTTGGGAATTTGCCTTATGCGTCTCCGTCCGTGCCTCCTCGTCCTTCTGTTGCTTCCGATCTGGCCGCTTCTCGCTCGGAACCCGATCACCTCGCCTCCCCCTGAATCCGTCCGCGCGCGTGCGCTCGGGATTCCGTTTGAAGGCACTCCCGGGCCGCTTAACGCGATCACGGACGTGGCAGGCGTGACGGTGGGCTTTACCACTTTGATCGAGGGCGAGGGCAAACTGGTGGTGGGCCAGGGACCAGTCCGCACCGGCGTCACCGCGCTCTTACCGCGCGGAAAGGAGTCGTTCAACGACCCGGTCTATGCGGGCACCTTCAGCCTGAACGGCAACGGCGAGATGACCGGCACCGCCTGGGTGGAGGAGGGCGGCTTCCTGGAAGGCCCGGTCGTGATCACGAATACTCATAGCGTTGGGGTAGCACGGGATGCAGTCATCAAATGGCGGGTCGCGCAGGGCGGGCCGGATCCGACTGGATTCCTCTGGAGTTTACCGGTGGTGGCGGAGACATGGGATGGATATTTGAATGACATCAACGGCTTCCACGTAAAGCCGGAGGATGTAGTCCACGCGCTGGATTCGGCCAGAGGCGGCGCGATCGAAGAGGGCAGCGTGGGCGGCGGCACCGGGATGATCGCCTACGAGTTTAAAGGCGGCACGGGCACCTCGTCGCGGGTGGTGAAAACGAAAGACGCGTCCTACACCGTGGGTGTCCTGGTCCAGGCAAATTGCGGGCGTCGTCCGCAGCTCACCATCGCGGGGGTGCCGGTCGGCCGGGAGATCCCGGAGAACGCTGTCTTCAGCAAAGAGAGCGGTTCCATCATCATCGTGATCGGGACGGACGCGCCCCTGTTGCCGTCTCAACTGAAGCGTCTGGCGCGGCGGGCCAGCCTCGGTCTGGCCCGCACCGGGAGCGTCTCAGGCAATGGATCGGGCGATCTTTTTTTGGCGTTCTCGACCGCCAATTCCGGCGCTGCCGATCCGGCCGTCCCCACGCATTCGGTCCTGACGATTCCGAACGATCGGCTGGACGGGATCTTCGAAGCGACCGTGCAGGCGGTGGAGGAGGCGATTGTGAATGCGCTCGTCGCCAATCAAAGCATGACCGGGCGCGATGATCACAAAGTAGACGCGCTACCGCACGATCGATTGCGCGCGGTGCTGCGGAAATACAATCGACTCGCGCCCTAGCCTCCTGCTAGCGTTCTCTTCCGATCAAGGTGCTTCCACGCCGTCTCCGGATCTAAACTTTTCCTTCATGCCTGACGACCCGACGAACGAACAATCGCCCGCCCCGCGGCCGACCCGGCAGCGCATGTTAACCCCCGAACAGCGGCGTTTCCTGGGGACGCCGCGCGCACGTGACCCGGAGCCGCCGCCACCCAGCTCGCCTGAACCAGTGGAGCCCCCGCCGCAGAGAGAGGCGCGCACAAGTCGCAGCGAGCGACCTCCGGAGCGCCGGCAGGCGCCGCCCGAGCCGGTCGAGCCAGCGGGGGAATGGGAGGAGGAAAGGGGGCCCTCCGCGGAGCCCGGCAAACGGACGTCCGGCGGCCTGTTGCGCCTGGATCAGACCGCCTCCCGCACCTCGGAAATGCAGCGCGCGTTCCTCATCATCGGGGTGCTGGTCGTGCTCGGACTGACCTTTCTGGTCGGGATGAAGTTTCCTTACTTGAAATACAAGTTCTTAACTTCGCGGCAGGCGCCAAAACTGGAGGGAACGGTGGCAAACAAGTTTCCCGGGGTCGCGACCGAGGATCTGATCGAACAGGGCTTGCAGCTGGAGCGGGAAGGAAAATTGCAGGATGCGGCGGAGCGTTATCTGGCCGCGAAGCATAAGGATCTGGCCTACCGCGGGATTCTGGCGCGGGTGGGCAAGATCGCCTACGACAATAAGGATTTGGCAATGGCCGATCAGCTTTTCGAGCGTGCCATTGCTTTTGATGAAGACGTCGAAACCTCGAACTACTATCGCGGCCTGATCGCCGTCCGCCGGAAGGATGTCCCGGGGGCGCTTCGTTCCTTCGAGGCGGCGATGGTAGCGGCGCCTTTTGTCGCCCTTTACCCCTATTTTCTCGGAGAGGCGCTCCGTCTTGATCACCATCCACGGGAAGCGATTCCGCGCTATGAACATGCCATCCTCCTGTCCAACGATGTAGACGAGGCCAGGATTTGCCGTTTCAAGATCCGGATGGCGCTCTTGGAAGCAGCCGAGGCGACGCCCGTGAAAGAGGAGCTGGAAGCGAAGAAAGCGGCGGGCAAACTAGCGGTCGATTGGATGCTGACGGCGGCGGCGATCGACCTGCGCGAGGGCCGGCTGGACGAGGCCATTCCGTTGCTTTTACTGGCCCGCGATGCGGGTGAACCCGTCGTTTTCGCCTCCTGCATCACCGATGCATATTTCGTGGAAGCAGCGCACAAACATCCGCGCGTGGCGGAAGTCTCCCGGGTCCCTGCGGGCTAGGGGCCCGGATATTCCGCTATTCGTCGCGAAATTCGAGATTGGCGCGCGCTAGGTTGCCGATCTTGGTCCGCCCGCCGGCCCAGACGACGTAGGCGCGCGGCTTGTCCGGCTCGGATTTCCGGACGTAGATGCCGCCATCGTAAGGCTGGGAACCGGCGAAGGCGTGTTTCTGCACTTGCCCCGGCGCGCGGTAGTAGTAGCCGCGGTCATCTTCCGCCTCCAGGCGGTAAACGCCGCGCGGGAAATGGAAAGTCGAGATGGAGGGCTCTTCGCGCAGGATGACGGTGCGCGGGACGGGCGGCCCTTCTCCGGGCGGGAGGGGACGATAGCGGCCGTCGGAGGCGCAGGAGATGAGAGAAACTGCGAGCGCGATTCCAACCACCAGCCGCAATAGGAGCGGCCGGGTGGGAGAAGGTTCCATCTACCGTGGAGTTCCCACGGTAAGGAGCGGTTGTCGACCGGCTTTTAGAGGGCGAACTTTTTTTTAACCGAGCCCGCGCTGTTTCAACTCCCAAACCCGCAGGGCCGCGAGCAGGAGACTCTTGGTGCGCGTGAGCGTGCCGACGGCGGCCGGTTCTTTGACGGCGGGAGCCGTGTTGATTTGCTTCCGCGGACGTCCGCGCGGGCGGCCTGTCGGACGGGCGGCGGAGGTGCTGACGGGAAGATGGCCACTGCTGTTCATGGCTACATTTTAAGCAACTCCCGGGCCAGCCGGCGCCTCTCCGGGAAAGCACTTGTGTGGGCGCGGGTTCTCCCGTCAATTAGCGCCGTTATGGCAAATCGAAAACTCGGGTGCCTGAGCATTTTTTTGTTCGTTTCGCTCTGCGCCAGTCTCTTTTTTAATGTCATCCTCGGAATTACGGCCTTCAGCCGGCTGAGCGGCACGGGGCAGATGCAGGAGCCGCGCCCGCGTTTCCACGAGACCTTGATTGACCGTGCGCATAAGGGGAGCAACGACAAGATTGCCATCATCACGCTGCGCGGTTTGATCAGCTCTTCCCTGCCTGGCAACGTGGGCGACTCGATGGTGGACGATATGCGCTATGCGATGGAGCAGGCGCGGGAGGATAATAATGTGCGCGCGATTGTCCTCGAGATCGATTCTCCCGGTGGTGAGGTAACGGCCTCGGATGTGATTTACGATGCGGTGGTGCGGACGCGCGCGGTCAAGCCGGTGATCGTCTATATGGATTCGGTCGCGGCCTCGGGCGGCTATTACGTGGCCTGCGGCGGGAAGTTTTTAATGGCGAACGAGACGACCATCACGGGCAGCATCGGGGTCATCATTCAGACACTAAACTACGAGCAGCTCTTTAATAAGATCGGGCTCGCCTCGGTCGTTTTTAAGAGTGGCAAATTCAAAGACATGCTGAATGGCGCCCGCCCGATCACGCCCGAGGAACGCGAGTACGTGCAAGGTTTTGTCATGAGCACCTACGATAAATTTCTCGGGATCGTGGCGCGGGAGCGCAATCTGCCGGCGGATGGGCTGCGCAACACGGTCGCCGATGGACGGATTCTTTCCGGTCGCGCCGCGCTCGAGAATAAGCTGATCGACGGGCTGGGGCAGATCGAGGACGCGTTCCGGAAGGCGAAAGAGCTGAGCAATGCGCCGGACGCCGCGATCGTGAAGTACGGGCCGCCTTTTAGCATCGGCCGGATCTTCCGCGCCCTCGGCCAGAGCAGTCCGTCGAAGATCGAACTGAGTCTGCCGAAGCAGCTCGTGCCGCAGTTGGAATCCGGGCGCGCGTACTTCCTGCCGAGCTATTACGCTCCTTAGACGGCACGCGCATGCCTGAGAGTTTTTTGACGGCGATCGCCGCGATTGCCAACCTGCTCTTTCTCGTTGGCGGCGTTTATATTTATCTTTCGGTCGTGCGGCAAGTGAGCGCCCGGCCCGCGGTGGCGCTGGAGGAAGGTGAGCGGCGTTTTGGCTGGCCGGAGGTGGTCCTGGCTTGCAGCCTGGCGGCCCTTTTCGCCTTCAGTGCGGAGCGCGCCCTGGCGCAGACAGTCAAGCCGACGCTGGAGCCTAACGACTTGATCGCCAATGTGGTCATCTCGCTTGGCTTGCTCGTGCTGGTGGCGGCGTTTTTATTCTGGCGGGGGTTGCCCGTCAGTCGCATCGCCGGGTTTAATGTCCTCCCGCTTTGGCGGGTCGTGACCACCGGAATGGTGCTCCTCTTCGCGTCCTATCCGCTGATTGTGCTGGGCGATTTGCTTTCGCAGCGCGTCCTCGGAGTTCCATCCAGTCGACAGGGGATCGTGGAAATCTTCAGCGAATCGCAAACGATGCAGGAGCGGATCATCATCATCGTCCTGGCGGTGGGAGTGGCGCCGATCGTGGAAGAGTTTGTCTTCCGCTTCTTTTTCTACGGAGTGGTAAAGCGCTACCTCGGACGCTTCGTGGGCTTGCTCACAAATTCCGTCCTGTTTGCTTTTGTGCATGCTCACATCCCGTCCGCAGCTCCGCTCTTTATCCTCGGCGCCTGTCTTACCCTGGCTTATGAATGGAGCGGCTCGATTTTGGTTTCAATGAGCATGCACGCGCTTTTTAACTCGCTCACCTTGGTGGCGCTGGCTTTCCCCGAGTGGCTGCAGCCATGACCTTGGGCCAGCTCGGCGAGGAGCGGCTCTTGCAGCAATTGCTCCCCGGTTTGCCGTCCGGCGCGGGGGTGATCGCGGGCGCGGGCGACGACTGCGCGGTAATTCGAACGGCCGATCCTGGCCGCATGCTCTTGTTGAAGACGGATGTGGTGGTGGAGGGAGTTCATTTTGACCCGGGTGCGAAAGCGAGCGCAGTCGGCTGGAAGGCGATCGCGCGCCCGCTAAGCGACTTCGCAGCCATGGCGGGCGTGCCGGAGTTTGCTCTCGTGACGCTGCTCGCTCCGGGGACGACGCCGGCGCGTTGGGTGAAGGAACTTTACCGCGGCCTGGCGAAAGCCGCGCGCGCCTTTCAGGTGGCGATCGTGGGCGGTGAAACGAGCCGGATTGATGGGCCCTTGGTTGTGTCGGTGAGTCTGGCGGGGCGAGTGGAGAAGGATCGGTGGATTTCCCGCCGCGGCGGGAAAGCGGGCGACTCGCTCTTTGTGACCGGTCGCCTGGGCGGATCGCGCCGCGGGCATCATTTGAGTTTTGTGCCCCGGATTCGGGAGGCGCGCTGGTTAACGGCGCACTTTCGGATTCACGCGATGATGGACCTGAGCGACGGGTTGGGGGCCGACCTGCCGCGTCTGGCGCGCGCGAGCGGGCTGGGATTTGGTTGGGACGAAAAATTGATTCCGCGTCGGCGCGGTTGCACGATCGCGCAGGCCATTTCCGATGGAGAAGACTACGAACTCCTCTTCGCCATCGCGCCTCACGATAGCGCTGACCTGGAAAAGACGTGGCGTCAAAAATTCCCCAAGGTGCCACTGACGTGCATTGGGCGGCTCAATCAGAAATCAGCCATCAAAGATCAGAAATCCGCACCTGGCTATGATCATTTCCAATAGCCCGGAGGAGACGGCGGCGGCGGCGGGAGACTGGGCCCGTCGAGCAGCCGCGGGCGATGTCTTTGCCCTGCGCGGCGAGGTCGGCGCGGGCAAGACGCAGTTTGTGAAAGGCTTCGTGGCCGCGTTGGGGAGCCGGGCGGAGGTGACCAGTCCCACCTTCACTTTGGTCCATGAATACACTGATGGGCGGTTGCCGGTTTTTCATTTCGATTTTTACCGGCTGGAGTCGGCCGAGGAAGTTCTGCGGATTGGATTTGATGACTACGCAAACGGCGAGGGCGTTTGTCTGATCGAGTGGGCGGATCGTTTTCCGCAACTGTTGCCGGCGAATGCGATCACGGTGTCATTCGAGGTGCAGGGCGAAAATGGGCGGCTGATCCGAAGTGGAGCGGAGTCATGAAGGTGCTTGGTTTGGAACTCTCGAGTCCT
>JBBSLZ010000184.1:0-6822 GCA_038233435.1 Chthoniobacterales bacterium | reverse complement strand
ATGGCCACGCGCGATGCGCACAAACGCCACCTCCCCGGCCGCCTCGTCGGCGTCTCGCACGATGCCGAAGGACGCCCCGGCTACCGCCTCGCCCTCCAGACGCGCGAGCAACACATCCGGCGCGACAAGGCCACCAGTAACATCTGCACCGCCCAGGTACTCCTAGCCGTGATGGCCTCAATGTATGCCGTCTACCACGGGCCGCGCGGCTTGCGCGCGATCGCGAACCGCGTCCACCATTTCACCGCCAAGCTGGCCAAAGGGCTGCAAGGCGTCGGGTTCGAAATCGCGCACGAAGCGTTCTTCGATACCCTACGGGTGGAGCTGGGCGAAGGCTCCAGCGACGACCTCGTGCGGCGCGCCGAAAAAGTGGGCTGCAACCTACGCCACCTCGGCCAGCATGCCGTCGGCATCTCCCTTGATGAGACCACGACCGACAAGGACATCGAAACCCTGATGTCGCTCTTCCGCGCCACGCACGTGCGCAGCTTCGCCGATGATAATCTGGACGGCTCCGAGTTCCGCCTTCCGGAATTCGCCATCCGCGATTCCGATTTCCTTACCCACCCGGTCTTCAATCTCCATCACACCGAGACCGAAATGCTGCGCTACCTGCGCCGCCTCGAGGCACGGGATCTCTCGCTTACCACCTCCATGATCCCGCTCGGCTCCTGCACCATGAAGCTGAACGCGACCGCGGAGATGTTCCCGGTTTCGTGGCCGGAATTCTCGCGGCTCCACCCTTTTGCGCCGGATGCGCAGACCATCGGCTACCGCGACATGTGCGAGCAGCTCGAGCATTGGCTGGCCGAGATCACCGGGTTCTCCGCAGTTTCCTTGCAACCCAATGCCGGCTCGCAAGGCGAGTACGCCGGGTTGCTCGCCATCCGCGAGTATCACCGCGCCAATGGCCAGGGCGCGCGCAAGATTTGTCTGATCCCGAACTCCGCTCACGGCACCAATCCGGCCAGCGCCGTGATGGCGGGATTCAAAGTCGTCCCGGTCGCCACTTCAAAGGAAGGCGACATCGATATGGGGGACCTCCGCGCCAAAGCCGAGGCGCACAAAGACGATCTCGCAGCGCTGATGGTGACCTACCCTTCCACCCACGGCGTTTTCGAGACCACCATCCGCGAGATTTGCGAGACCGTGCACTCGCACGGCGGCCAGGTTTACATGGACGGGGCGAACATGAACGCGCAGGTCGGCCTCTGCCGCCCAGGCGACATCGGCGCCGATGTGTGCCATTTGAATCTCCACAAGACCTTCTGCATCCCGCACGGTGGCGGCGGGCCCGGCATGGGGCCCATCGGCGTCGCGTTGCACTTACTCGAGTTTCTGCCCGCGCATCCCAAAATCAGCAATCAGAAATCAGAAATCAGAAATTCAGGCGTCGGCCCGGTTTCGGCGGCACCTTTCGGCAGCGCCAGCATCCTCGCCATCTCCTGGATGTACATCCGGATGATGGGCCCCCAAGGCCTCGCCGAAGCGACCAAAGTCGCGATCCTGAATGCGAACTACATCGCGAAACGGCTGGAAGATTATTACCCCGTCCTCTATCGCGGCAAACACGGCCAGGTCGCCCACGAGTGCATCGTGGATTTGCGCCAATTTAAAAGCGCGGGCATCGAGGTGGAAGACGTGGCCAAGCGGCTGATGGATTACGGTTTCCACGCGCCCACCGTCTCCTTCCCGGTCCCGGGCACGATGATGATCGAGCCGACCGAGAGCGAAGCGAAAGCGGAAATCGACCGTTTCTGCGAAGCGATGATCTCCATTCACGCGGAGATCCAGGAAGTCGTTTCCGGCACCGCCGACGCCAAGAACAATCTCCTCAAGAACGCGCCTCACACCGCGCAGCAGGTCACGGCCGACCAATGGCCACGGCCCTACCCGCGCGAGCGCGCCGCCTACCCGGCGCCCTGGACCCGCGAAGCAAAATTCTGGCCTGCGGTGGCGCGGATCGACAACGTCTACGGCGACCGCAATCTTTTCTGCTCCTGCGTGCCCATGGACGGCTTGCCCGAATAGCGGCGACCAGGGCGCGAAGCGGTGTAGCCGGCGAGATCGCCGCCCCTAACGAATCGCAGATATCAACGAGATCGCGCCAAAGAAACGCGAAACGTTGACGCGACGAGACGCGCCGACGAACGCGAAGCGTTGTAGCGACGGCGCTCTGTCGCCGTAAACACGCGTCGATTGCAGTTAACACGTCTTACGCCGACAGAGCGGCGTCGCTACAGCTCTCCGCTCGACCGCCGAGGAAAACAAAAAGGCCGCGCCATTGACAGCGCGGCCTTTCCGTAAAATTCAGCTTAGGCCTACCCCTGCTCCGGCGCCAGCTCCGGCGTCGGCGGCAAGCGCCGCGGCACCTGCCGGATGGCCGTGCCCGTCGTCTCTTCCACCGCCGCTTCGCCACCTTCGTGGTATTCCGCGTCGCCGTTCACCTCCCAGAGATCATAGAGCTCCGTATCCGCGAGGATGTTTTCCACGCAGAGCATCGCCGTCATCATGGCGTGATCCTGGTTGTTATACTTGTGCATCCCGTTCCGGCCTACCAGGTGCAGATTCGGGAAACGCGCCGCCAATTCCTCGCGCACCGTGTTCACGTGGGTCGCGTAATGATCATCGTAAACCGGATACGCCTTCTTCTGGCGCACGACTGTGCCGTCCATCACATCGCCCTCTTTCGAGAGACCGATCTGCATCAATTCCTTCTTCGCCAGCTCGATCAATTCCTCATCCGATGAATCCCAAAGTCCATCGTGTTCGAAGCAAAAATACTCCAGCCCGTAGCAGGCTTTCTCCGGGTCCGGCACCATCTCGGGCGACCAGGAGCGGAAGTTTTGAATCCGGCCCACCTGCACGCTCGGGTCGTGGATATAAATCCAGTTATCCTCGAACGCGTCTCGGTTCTTCAGGATCAACATCACGGTCAGAAAATCGCGATACTTCAAAGCGTTGGCCGCTTCTTTCGCGCGCTCGGAGACCGCCGGTTGGAGCCCGTTCACTAGTTCCCGCATCGGCGCGGACGAGATGACGTGTTCCGATTGGAGCGAGTGCTCGTTCCCGTCCGCATCCTGGAAACGCAGCGTCCAGGTCGCGCCGTCGGCATTAAATTCACAACCCACCACCTTCGAGCCCATCGAGATGTTGCCACCCAGCGCCTTCGTCTTCTCCGCGCACGCTTCCCACATCATGCCCGGACCTTTGCGCGGGTACTTGAACGAATTGATCAAGCTCTTGATCACCTTGCTCTTATCCTTCGGCTGCTTCTGCGGCAGGAGCGCATTCTTGATCGCGCTCCCGAGCGAAAGGCCTTTGATGCGCTGTGCCGCCCAATCAGCCGAAATCTCTTTGCACGGCATCCCCCACACCTTCTCGGTGTAGCTCTTGAAGAAGGTATTGAAAAGCCGCTTGCCGAACTGGTTGCTCACCCAATCCTCAAAATTGGTGGGGTTCGGCACCGGGAAAACCCGCGCCTTCATCCAGGAAAGCACGCAGAGGGTCGATTTGAATACCCCCAGCTTAACGAGTGCTTCCACTGCCTTCAGCGGATAAGCGAAAAACTTTCCGCCGTAGAAAATGCGAGAGGACCGCGGCCGCTCCAGCATATCGTTAGGCAGGACCTCCTCCCAAAACTCATTCACTTCCTTCGACTTCGAGAAAAAGCGATGCCCGCCAATGTCGAAATGGAAACCCTTGTAGGTCGCGGTGCGCGAGATGCCGCCCACGTAGACCGGATCCGCCTCCAGGACAGTCACGTCCACATTGTTCTTCGAAAGGAGATAGGCCGCGGTCAAACCCGCCGGTCCGGCTCCGATAATTGCTACATTGGTTTTCATTTTTGTTTCTATGCTACCCAGGCTCCCCGCGTGAAGTTCCAGACCCACCATCCCTGCAAACTAAGTCCAGCCGCGATGAGGAGCGCGATCACCGCCATGCCCAAAGCACGTCCCGGGACCGGCACGGGGCGAAACTCAGCTAAAAAGTGCATTAATGCCAGCACGATTAACGCGTGCGCGCAAAACTGGTAACGCATCATGCTTTCCATCTGGACGGATGCGACTCCGCTCACCGCGATATAAAAAGTGACCGCCGCCGCAAAGTAGAACCCAATCCGCGCCTGCCAGCCGCCCGGCCGCGCACCGCTCGTCTGCCGCGTCCGCATCCCAAAAAACAGCTCGCCCAGGCCCACCGCCAAAAGGCACACCGCCCCCAGCGTCGTCGCCATCTGGCTCCACTGCGTCGGATCATTCCACGGCGGAATCAACCAGCGATAGCTGTGCGGCTTCAACACCGCCAGGTAATCCGGATGAACCTCCCAGCCCGCCTCTTGCGTCAGCATATAGAGATCCCACCGCCCCCAGCGCACCAGGCAAAAAACGAAAAACGCCAGCGCTCCGAAGGTCGACACGATCATCAGTGCAATCGGCCCCGCATAGCGTCCCAGCCAGCCCCGCACATCACGCAGCCCGCTCCAGCCCTCCGCAAAAATCCGCCGCACCACCGGATACGCCGCGCACGGGATTCCCACGATCCGCGTCGCCGACATCCCGATCCCGTGACCAGCCGCCAGCACCCTCGCCAGCCCGCCCTCCGCCGTGCTCCAGTACATGAACCCCAGCAGCGCCATCAAAAAAAGCGATTCCGAATAAGCGGCCACCAGGAAAAAAGCCGTCGGATGCGCCACGATCGCCAGCGCTCCCCCCCACTTCACCGATCCCGCCACCTTCCAGCGCTCACAAAACAGGAAAAAATAGGTCCAGAAACCCCAAGCCGCCGCTTGGGACGTGACCAAAAGCGCGGTCCCCGTCTCCCATCCGGCCACCCGCTTCACCGCCGACGCCAAGAGCGGATAAGCCGGGAAAAACGCCACGTTTGAAACCTCCATCATCTTCCGCGCGATCGGCGGGAGCACCGTCTGATACCCATGGTCCACGATGTTCGCGAACCAATAGCTATCGTGCTGGACCAGCGTCTGATAGCGCGACGAAAACGAGCCCTCCGGCGCCATCAACCCCACCGCCAGCGCGATTTGCACCAGCGTAATCACGAGCCCACTCAGCAGAGCGCGGCCTCCGGAAAATCTGGAGATTGAGAGAGCTTCCATTTCGCGAGCAGACTTTGACGCCGCCCTCCGACCTTTATTCGTCGAATTAATTTTTCGCGTCGCGGTCTCGAACTCACCTCTGCGGACGGCAAGCGTCACCTGAACCGACAACTTCATTTTCCTGCTGTGTATCTAATTGTCTGAACAAGGTTTACCGGCCTCGCGGCCCTTGTTTAGTGACCGCCCGTCACGGTGTAGCCCTCCCGGCGCAGATCCTCCGCCAGATCCATCTCCATCTGAAGCGCGGCCTCGTACGGCATCGGGTTTAGATGCTCGTAAAGTTCCGGCAACAAACGCACCCCGTACTTCTCCACCGTCCAGGCCGCCTTGTAGCCGTGCTTGTGATTCTCAAACCGATGCTCCGGCGGCAGCCCGCTCATTCCCACGTAGAGGCAAGGCTTCCCCGGATCGCGCCCCGGATTTATACGCAACACCGAGCGATGCCGGGCCACGGCCGCATCGAGTAGGATGACGTAAACGCTATGATGGAATTCCCCGGCCAAGCGACACAATAGCGCGAGAAGAGACCGAGCCGCGAGAGGCCGCCTGCCCACCCAAGGAGTGGCGGCTTCCCAGCCGCCAAGTTTGGTCCGCCTTTTTTCCCACCGCTCAGAACGCGGCGGCTCGGAAGCCGCCGCTCCTTGATTCCCGTCCGCCGGAAACGACGCCACCCGTCCCTGGAGCCGGCCCGCCCCCAGGCCGAACGCTCACTCCCTTCCGCCTGCGGCAACCGATAAGCCCCACCAAAGCCACCCCCGTGCTCCCATCTTTCCCACGCACCACAGCCGTATAGACATCCGGCACCAGCGTCACCACCATCGCCGACTCCGCCTCATTACTCGGCGGCACCGTGGTTGCCACGATTTCCGCTTCCTGCGTTTGGCGCCAATCGTCGTTTCTCAGCGCTCCCGCCAGGAAACAAGGCAAATCCGACCGGGAAAACGGATGCGATATCTATTCGTCATGTTCTTCACCTGGCTGCTCTTGCTCATCCCCTTCTCGCTCGGGCTGCATTACTTCCTGGATCTCGGTCCTCTCTGGACTTTCGGCACCGCCATCCTGGCCATCGTGCCGCTGGCGGAATGGATTCGCCGCGCCACCGAGCAGCTCGCCCATCGGGCCGGCCCAGCCATTGGCGGACTGCTCAATGTCACCTTCGGGAACACGGCCGAATTGATCCTCGCTCTCTTCGTCCTCATGAGCGGCAAGGTCGAGGTGGTGAAAGCGCAGATCACCGGCTCCATTATCGGCAACAGCCTCCTCGGCCTCGGCCTCGCCATCGTCATCGGGAGCTGGGGCCGGGAGCGGCAGAGCTTTAAACGCGAGCGCGCCGGCCTCCTCTCCAGCCTGCTCATTTTGGCCATGATCGCGCTGCTCGTGCCCGCGCTTTTCGACTACACCGAGCGCGGTGTCGGTGCGGTGCGGGACATAGGCAAGCTGGACGAAAACCTGAGCCTCGCCGTCTCCGTCGTGCTCATCCTCGTCTATTTCGCGAATCTCATCTACACGCTCTTCACTCACCGTGATGTCTTCGCCTTCGATCGTGGGGAGGACGAAAGTGGTCGCGAAAAGGGGTGGCCGCTTTGGCAATCGCTCGCCGTGCTCCTCGTGGGCACCGCTTTTACCGCTTGGGAAGCGGAGCTCGTCTCCGGCGCCTTGGAAAAAAGCGCCGCCCTGCTTGGACTCTCCACCTTCTTCCTCGGCGTGAT
>JBBSLZ010000183.1:0-6914 GCA_038233435.1 Chthoniobacterales bacterium | reverse complement strand
TTACGGCGACAGAGCGCCGTCGCTACAACGCTGGCGCGCGATCGGTTCAGTCAGCGTCGCACAGGCGTCGAGCTTTGATAAGCGTGCAGGATTGTAGCGACGGCGCTCTGTCGCCGTAAACACGCGTGGCTAAAAGCGAATGCTCACGATCTCTCCTTGATGCCGCCAATCCTCAGCTTCTCGGCACAATCCGGCACGCACCGGATTCATCCGGACATAGTCCCATTTCTGCGAGTAGCTCTCGCCGCTGCGCAGCAGATGATCGAAAAATCCTTCCTGCCAGTGCGGCTTTTGGACGCCGAGACGGAGCAGTTCTTTACCGATCACTGATCGTAACGATTGGACCCACTTGGAAAGCGTTAAACCTGTCGGCGGCAATGCGACGAAAAGGTGAATGTGATCCGGCATGAGCACATAACGTCCGACGGCGATATCGTATTGATCGTGCGCTTTCAAACTGAACGCTCGAAATGCTCTGTTCACTTCATCGCACGCTAATGTTCTGGCGCGCTGCGCTGTGTTAAACGTCACGAAGTAAAACGGCCGCTTGGCTGCGAAGACGCGCTCCAAACGCGTAGGTCGCCGGTGATAGCGGTCGTCTTCCGGATTTGGCATCATCGGGTTCCGATTATTCCTCGGTCCCTGATGGCATGGCACGCTTTTTACGGCGACAGAGCGCCGTCGTTACAGCGAAAAAGCTCAGAAAGTCGAACGCGTGCACGCACTCGCGCGCGGCTCAGAACGCGAAGACGATCTTGCCGTGCCGCTTGCTTTGCATCGCGTGGCGGACGGCGGCGGTCGCTTCGCCTAACGAGTAAACAGCATCCACTTTGGTGCGGAGCAGACCGCGCTGCGCCATCTCGAAAAGCGGGGCGAAGGTGGCCGCCCGCTCTGCCGCGGTGGCGGCGTCGTACCATTTGTTTACCCAGAAACCGGTGAACTTTAGATTTTTGAAAATCAGCATTCCGTTCGGGATCGTGAGCGGTTGCAGGCTCATCGCGCCGTAGGTGACCATGGTCGCATCCGGGGCCAGCGTTTTCGCCAACTGCAAGGCGCTTTTTCCACCCACGGCATTGAGCGCGAGCCGAATCTCGGCTCCGCCGGTCTGCTCGCCCACTTGCTCGCGCAACTGTTCTCCTTCGACCAGGACGACATCCCCACCGTCGGCGCGCAGTTCCTCCACTAGCTCAGGGCGCCGCACGATGTTCACGCTCCGGTAGCCGAGTTCGCGCGCGATCTGGATGGCGGCGCGGCCGGCTGCGGAGTTGGCCGCGTTTTGGATGAACCAATCGCCGCGCTGGAGCGGGACGAAATCGTGCAGCATGCGCCAGGCGGTGATTGGATTGACCTTCAACATCGCCGCCTGCACCGGCTCGATGCCCGTCGGGATCACGACCAGCTTTTCGGCTTTCGCCGCGCACGCCTCCCGCCAGCTTCCGAGATTGTGCGGCAGGAGCACGCGATCGCCGAGGGCCACACCGCGGACGGCACTTCCGATCTCGGCCACGACGCCGGCGCCTTCCATTCCCGGGGTGGCCGGGAGAGCCGGGCGCACGGGATATCTGCCTTCGATCGCGTTGATATCGGCGGGATTTAGCGGCGCGGCTTCCATGCGCACGACCGCCTCGTCGTCCGCCGGCGTGGGCCACGGTCGCTCGAGGACTTTGATCACCTCCGCCGGATTTCCGTGCGTTTCATAAACTGCGGCGCGTATAGTTTCGCTCATCAATGGCTCCCGTCGCCCAGCCTACATCGAACGTCTCGGCCAGCAATTTACAAAGCGGCGCGCGGGTGGCGCTGCTCGGGATGGCGATCAATTTCGTGCTCGCGATCGCGAAAATCGCGGCCGGGATTTTCGGGAACGCCTATGTCTTGATCGCGGACGGGATTGAATCGGCGCTCGATATCGGGGGCTCGGTCGTAATCTGGGGTGGATTGAAATTCGCGGCCCGCCCGCCGGATGCCACCCACCCGTATGGCCACGGCAAAGCGGAGCCGGTGGCGGCGGCGATCGTGGCGGTGGGAGTGATCGCGGCCGCGCTGGCGCTGGCGGTGCAGAGCGGGCGCGAGATTTTCATGCCGCATCATGCGCCGGCGCCTTTCACGCTCGTGGTCCTGATCGTGGTGGTGGTGGTGAAGGAGTTTCTCTATCGGTTTGTGATTCGAATCGGGCGGGACGTGGCCAGCACCGCGGTGCAGACGGACGCGTGGCATCATCGGGCGGATGCGCTCACTTCGATCGCGGCTTTCATCGGCATCTCGATCGCCTTGTTAGGCGGGGAAGGTTGGGAGAGCGCGGATGATTGGGCGGCGCTTTTCGCCTGCGCGCTGATCGCGACGAACGGCTGGCGGCTGCTTTCGCCGGCGCTGCATGAGATTCTGGATACGGCGCCGCGCGGCGAGATGTGTAACGAGATCCGGCGCGCCGCAGAGGGTGTGGCCGGGGTGCATGAAGTGGAGAAGTGCCTGGTGCGAAAAATGGGGCTGCATTTCTACGTCGATCTGCATGTGAAGGTGGATGGCGCGATCTCGGTGCACGCGGGGCACGACATCGCGCATCTGGTCAAGAATGCGATCCGGGAGACGGATGCGCGGATTTTTGATGTGCTGGTGCATGTGGAGCCGGGGTAGGGTCGCCGTGCTGCGGTGACCAGAAGGAGTGGTCGCGCGGGGGATGGTTTGGGCGCGGGTGGTGTGGCCATGCTGCTTGGAGAGCGCGGCGCGCCGTCCCTCTACCCGCGCTTGAGGAGGAGACGTAGTTCTTTGCTCAGCTCGACGCGGGCGCGGGCGACGCGTCGGGCGAACTGGAGCAGGTCGATCAAAGACTGCGGGTGGCGGAGAAGATGGAGCGCCAGCGGCAGTGCCGGGGTGCGTTGCTGGTCGACATCGAATAACACCTGCGCGGGAGCAGGCAGCGGCTGGGCGGGACTATCGCTGATGACGCGGAGGGCCATCATGGGCACCTGGGCGGCGCGGCAGAGTTCGGCAATGCATGCGGTCTCCATATCGACCGCGTCGGCTTTCGTCTGGAGCGCGAGTTGTGCGCGGGCGGCGCTGTTTTCGATGACCTCGGAGACAGTGGTCAAGCGGGCGATCGGCAGTGCGGAGCCGCGGATGAGGGCGGGCTCGGAATACTGCTCGTCGAGGAACACGTCGCCGACGCGAAGCCGCGCGCCGAGGGCACCGGCGAAGCCGGAACTGATCAGGCGGTCCGGTTTCGCCTGTTGCAGAAAGGCGGTGAGCCGGGCGCGGGTCGTCTTTTCGCCGACGCCGGTGTGCAGGACGGAAATGGCTTGGCCGTGGAAAGTGCCGGAGATGGTGTGAGGGCCAGCGGCGCCTCGCACGGTTTGCCGGAGGTGGCGGAGGAACGCGGAGCTTTCCGAGGGCAACGCGAACGTGACGGCGATCATGGGGCCGCTTCGGCGATCCGAACTTGCACGATGCTCCGCTGGTTAGGCTCGGAAGGCGCGGCGGTTAGCGGCGTGCTGGCGGGAGGGGCGCTGGAGACGACGGCGCGGCGGAATTCTTCCTCCCGGCTGGTGGGGACATCGGCCAGCACGGTCATCATCTTCTCGTCCGGTAAACCTTTCCGGGCTTCGCCACCGAGCGCGGTGGCGGTGGCCATGATGCGGCTGGCTTGCGCTTCCCAATCTGCTCTCGGCGCGGTGAGCTGGATTTCGGATGGGAGGAAGGTGGGCAGCGGCATGTTGTTCTGGGCCGCGGCGCCGATCGAGGCGGTGACCTGGCGGCGGACGGCGGCCTCGTTGCGGCGCTGGTCGGCGGGCTTGGTGTTTTTGAAGGCGATGAAGGCGAGGCCGCCGATCACGTTGGCGAAAACGAGGACGATGGCGGCGATGGCAATGCGCCGGCCGAGGCGGCCGCCGCGTTCGAGATCGGCTGGGGTCGGCTCCAGGACTTCGCGCGAGACACCGCCGCCGCGCTGGATGGCGCGGGCGATATTGAACTGCTTCCGCAACTGCTCGTCCGTCATGAGCTGTTCTTCGAGTTGGGAGCGCTCCGCGGGAGCAAGTTTTCCATCGAGATAATCGAAGAGTTTGTCGGGGTTCATGAGGCTGGGGGAGGGTCACGTCTTCTGCGCTGGCATGCAAATGGTGGGCGCTCCGGGTTGCTCTTTCCCCTCCCGGAAATACAGTACGCGCTTCGTGGATGAAAACGGCAATGCTTCGAAATCGGCATGGCGCGTCTGGCTCAAACGAGTCGGGGTCGCGCTTGGTATCGTCGTGCTTCTGTTGCTCGTCTTTCATCGGCCCATCCTGCAGACACTCGTTCGGCGGGCCGCCATTTACTTCGCGGCGGAGCAAAATCTGAAGCTGGACCTTCGGGTCGAGGGCTCGGTCCTCGGCGGCATCGTGCTCCGCAACGTGCGCGCAGTCGCGACCGGACCTTCCGCTCTGCAATCCGCCGATGTGGACGTCGTGCGGGTGGATTACAGCCTTTGGGATTTCATGAGCAAGGGCATGGCCGAGCTGCTCCAAACCGTGGAGGTGCGGAATGCGAACATCGTGCTCGACCCGGCGAAAGCGCCGCCGGTGAAGGAGGTAGTGGATGGCCAGAAGATCTCGCTGCCCGCTTTTTTCCCGGAGAAACTGACGCTGTCCGATGTGAATGTGCGGGTGAAATCGGAGCCGAAGGATTTGGTCTTGGAGCATCTTTCTCTCGATCTGAATCCGACGCAGGCAGGGGAATTGAAGATTGGGAAGTTGCAGTTATCGAGCGGCCGCAGTTGGAAAGATGTGACGGCGCAGACCACCTACAAGGACAAGAACCTTTTTCTGCGCGACCTGGTGCTGGACGAGAAAACGCATCTCAAGGAGGTGAATCTGGACGCGTCCAAGATTGGAGAGGGAAAACTGGAGGTGGGGGTGGATGGGACTTTCGCCGGGGCGAAAATCAAGGGGAATTTCGCCTTGGGCGAGAAGGATAAATCGCTCGAGACGGGGATTGATTTCGCGGTTGAGGATACTTCGCTGCAGGCGGTGACGGACTATTTCCAGCCGCCGAAACTGGAGGAGGGCCGGATCAAGCCACCGGTCGCGGACGTGGAGCATCCGGAGCCGTCCAAGCTTCGCGGCACGGTGAAACGGCTCGCGGTGAAGGGCGAAGGGCAATTGGACCAACCGAACTCGTGGAATGGCACGATCACGGGTGAGCTAAAGGATCTCGAAGCGGGCGGCGTGGTCTTCGACACCGCGGAGATTGATGTGAGCGCGGCGAAGGGACGCGCTGAGGTCAAGACGCTGAAGCTGACCCGAGGCGAGAACAGCATCAGCCTGGAAGGCTCGGCCGATTTGCCCGCGCGGACGGAGGAATTCGGGCGCGTGCCGGCGACCTTCCAACTGCGCGCCGACATCCCGAAATTGGGTTCGCTCACCGCCGGCATGGCGCAGCCGATCACCGGTCCGGCGGAGGTGAACGGTGAGATCAAGGTGCGCGATGCCACCGTCTATGTGGACCTCGTGGCGGTGGCCGGGCCAGTCGATTTCGGTCAGGGCACAGTGGAACACGCGGTGGTGAAACTGCAGGCCGCGAAGAAGATGCCGCCGCCTTTGCCGGATGAGGAAGATGTGGGCCACGAAACCGTGCCGCCGCCGTATTGGACCAACCTCACGAGCGAAATCGGGCTGGAAATGAGCGCGCTGCGGTACGGCGATTACGCGGTCGATTCTGTGAACGGAAAGGTGCACACGGCGGAGAAGAAGGTCACTCTGGAAAATCTGATCGTGCAGCGCGCGGCCAATCGGTTGACCTTGAACGGGCGCTACGAGCTGCCGCAGGATTTCGACAACGTTATCAATCAGCCCGGCTCGGTCGACCTGTCCCTGCAGGCGCCGAATGTGGGCGATTTCTGGGTGGAGGGCGCGGCCAAGCCAGTGACCGGCGCGGTCGAATTATACGCGCAGACGGACTTGGGCGCGAAGCTGGGCGGCGGTTGGTTCAATCTCTACGCGACCAATTTGAAGGCGCAGAACCTGACCGTGCCGGAGATCAGCGCGCGCGGCACGGTGGCGGAGAATGTGATTTACCTGAACGATCTGACGGCGCAGTTAAACGAGCGCGATTACGTGCGCGCGTTTGGTACTTTTGCGCTCGACGCCCCGCGTTCGTATGACGGCAAACTCGAGGTCAACATCGCGGACCTGAGCACCTTCGAGCCGGTGCTGCGCGCGGCCGGAAATGAGAAAGAGCTAGCGGGCGCGCTGGCGATCAATTGGGAAGGGAAGGGCACGGTTTCCACTTTCAAGAATTCCGGCAACCTGAAGCTGACTCTGAAGGATGGCCGCTTCGGCGATCTCGAGAAGCTGGAGGCGAACGTCGATGCCAATTACACGCCCGAAGAATTGAACGTGCCGATCGTCTTTTTCTCAAGCGATAAGCTGATGATTCAGGCCATCATGCAGGCGAAAGGCTCGACGCTGGAAATAACGCGCATCCAGATCGACCAGGGCGAAGCGAAATATGCGGCCGGTTATGTCTCGGTGCCGTTTGTTTGGGAAAATCTGGGCACGGAGAAGCCGCTCTTTCCCTCGGATGGCAAAGTGCTGGTCAACTTCCAGACGGAGAATCTCGACATTGAAAAGCTGGCCAAAGACCTCGGCACGACCGCCCCCGTGGCGGGCTTGGCGACGATCAAACTCGATGCGCAGGGCACGATCGATAACCTGCGCGCGACCTTCGATCTGCAACTGTCCGGGTTGCGCTCGGATCAGTTAAAGGATTTCAAGCCCGCCACCTTCGGCCTCAACGCCCAGCTCGAGAACAATCAGCTCGTCGTGACGGGGAAACTCGAGCAGGCGCGGCTCCAGCCGGTGGAGATCAATGCCAGCCTGCCACTCGATGTGGCCAGGCTGATCGAGAACAAGAAGCTGGACGAAAATACGCCTGTGAAAGCGAGC
>JBBSLZ010000182.1:0-6919 GCA_038233435.1 Chthoniobacterales bacterium | reverse complement strand
GTGATGTCGCTCTGCGTCGCGATCCCGGCGATGTTCGGTTACAACTTTCTCGTCACCAGCATCCGCGGCATGATCGTGGAAATGGACAACTTCGCGGCTGAGCTGGCCTCGGAGTTCGAGCACAAATACGTCGATCACTCGGTGCGTGCGGAGGACTACCGGCGATGAGTCGCGGATCTCTTTCTTTCGATGTTCAGCGTTCGGCGTTCGACGTTCGACGTTTCTGTGGTTGGGGAAAAAATGAACGTCGAACGCCGAACGTGGAACGTCCAACGTCGAACTGGGGAGCCTGACCACGATGCGCCGCTACTCCCAACGCACCACCCTCTCGACCCTTTCCGAGATCAACGTGACCCCGTTGCTCGATCTCGCTTTCGTCCTGCTCATCATCTTCATCATCACCACGCCGTTGATGGAGAACAGCGTCAACCTTTCCATTCCTTCGAGTAACGCGGCCAACGCGGCGGTCGACCCCGCGAAGGTGCAGACCATCTCGATCGATCGCGCCGCCACGCTCAAGTTTAACGAAGAATTTATGGACGCGGAGACGCTGGCCGCGCGCCTGCTAGCGGTGAAGCAGGCGAACCCGGAGGTCGCAGTCGTGATCCGGCCGGACCGCGAATTACCCGTGCAAGAACTGGTGCGGGTGATGGATCTGCTGCAACGCGCGCAAATTTCGAAGGTGGGAATTGCGACCCAAAACGAGCGCCCCTGACGATGGCGCGCGAGCTGCGCTTTTGGCGAAACGTGATCGCGATCGGGGTGGCGCACGTGGCGTTGCTGATCGGCCTGGTGCGTTGGGGCAACTTGAAGAAGTCGCCGCCGAAGCTGGAGGTGATGTGGATGGCGGCGAGCGCGGCTGGGCCGGGCGCGGCCCTGCCGGAACCGGCGGCGACCGAGCCGACGCCGGCGCCCACGCCGGAGGAAGCGCCGGCCGCCACCCCGCTCAACGAGGAAGTGCCTTCACCGGCGATGACAGCGCCGGCCAGCGAGATCCCGTTGGTGACCCCAACGCCCACGGCCACGCCCAGACCGGAAGCCAAGGCAACGCCCACGCCAGAAGCGAAGAAGGCGAAGAAAGTGAAAAACACGCCCGAACCGACGCCGAAGAAGAAAAAGAAGAAGGAAACAAAAGCCTCACCGAAACCGGCTGCCACTCCGACAAAGAAATCGACTCCGGCGGAGAAGAAGACCGCGAAGGTGGCAGTGGCCCCGGTGAAGCAGGAATCGGCCGGAGCGTCCGATGCGGCGAGCCGGGCGGCCAGCGCCGCGCAGGCGAACCTCTATGGGAGCATGTTGCACGACCGGTTTTTTGGCGCCTGGGCGCAACCGAAGACGGCGGCTGCGACCGGCAGCCGGATGTCGGCGTTGGTCCAGGTGCGGATCGAGGCGGACGGGCGGGTTTCAGAATTTAAGATCGTGCGCGCATCCGGGAATGTGGTGGTGGATGAATCGATCGCGGCGGTGGCTCAGCGAGTGGTGAAAGTGGACCCGTTGCCGGCGAGCCTGGCGGCGTACGGGCGGTATGAGGTGCGGATTAAGTTTGAGCTGGATGTGGAGTAGGAGACGGGGACGGCGGAGGACGTGGCTTGGAGGCTGTGGATGTGGCCGCGCGTGCTGGACGCCGCAGCGCGGCGTCCCTACCTGCGGCCAGCATGACGACAGGGCTATCGAGTGGACGGACGCGGCTTGAGCTTTGGCGGTCGTTTTCCGGTGCGGGCGGCGCCGGCTACTGGGATGTAGGAGAGTTCTCGGCGATCGGCGGCGCTGCGCAGGAGGAGGCCGCCGCGGCTCATGTCGCCGCGCCCCACGAAATCGGCGGGAAAGAGGAGGCGCGGGCCGAATTCCTGGAGGAGGACATCGACGTATTTGCCGGTGGCGATGCTGCCAAGGAGGATGACTTCCGCGATGGGCGGAAGCTGGCTAACGAGGAGTCGCACCGTGCGCTCGAGCGGCTGGCGATAGCGCGGGTCCTGTTCGTGGATGTCCACTTCCGCGAAGGCGCGCAAGTCGTCTAACGAGAGCGGGTGGTCGGCGCGGAGGAGGCCGCGGTCGGGAGTGATGACGCGGATGTGCGCGGGGTCGGCGAAGGCGTTCGCATAGGTTAATTTGCCGCGGAAATAGAGGCTGCTGAGGAAAGTGAAGACCTCGCCCAGGGTGGGGCGGGCGCCGACGCGCAAGCGGCGGGCCAGATCGAAGGAGGCGCGCTCGCTCAGGAGGAGCCGAGCGCGGGCGCCGCCGGCGTGGGCGGGGGAAAGGAGGAAGAGGCGTCCGCTGGATGGGGCCGGCGTTGGCATTCCCAAACTTACTCCGGGAGGGTGCGGGCGCGGTTGGCTTCCAGCTCCGGCAGATGCTGTTCGGTCCAGCGGCAGAGGCCTTGGAGCGGCACGATCAAGGTGCGGCCGAGCGGGGTGAGAGAGTATTCGACTTTCGGGATGGCGCTGTCATGGACCTTTCGGCGCACGAGACCGTCGCGCTCCAAGCTGCGCAGGGTTTGGGTAAGCATCTTCTGTGAGATGTCGCCGATCTGACGTTGCAAGACGGAGTAGCGTAAAGTTTGGACGGCCAGCAACTTGATGATCAGGGCCGACCATTTATCGGCTATGCGTTACAGGACGACGCGCGACGGGCAGCCGGGGCTGAGGACGGAGTAGGTCGCGCGTTTTTTTGTCGTGCTCATCTGGAGAGCGTGTCACGCATTTCTGCTTTCGTCCAAGGAGTGGCGGCGCTGGCCGTTTCCCTGGCGCGGCGAGTGCCGGCTTGTTTTTCCAAGCTGCTGGAAGAGGCTGGAGGCGATGGGACCGTCTGCCGCGTGAAAATTCTCGTAATCGGCAGCGGTGGACGCGAGCACGCTCTGGGCTGGAAGCTGAGCCAGTCTCCGCGGGTCACCCAGGTGTTTACGGCGCCGGGGAATGCCGGGACGGCCGCGCTGGGCGAGAACGTTCCCGTGGCGGCGAGTGATCTGCCGGGGCTGGTCCGGTTTGCGACAGAGAATCGGATCGACCTGACAGTGATCGGGCCGGACGACGCCTTGGCGGCTGGGATGGCGGATCTTTTTGAAAGCGAGGGGCTGCGCGTCTTCGGGCCGGTGCGGGCGGCGGCGCGGCTGGAATCGTCGAAGATTTTCGCGAAGGAAATGATGCGGAAGTATCAGGTGCCGACGGCGCTTTTCGGGTCGTTTGAGGAGGCCGGAAAAGCAGTGCAATTCTGCCAGCGGCTCTCGTGTCCGATCGTGATCAAGGCGGATGGCCTGGCGCTGGGCAAGGGCGTAGTCATCGCGCAGAGCATGAACGAAGCAGCGGCGGCGATCCAGACGATGATGGAGGAAGGCCGTTTTGGGGAGGCGGGACGCCGGATCGTGGTGGAGGAATTTTTGCGCGGACCGGAGTGCTCGTTGCACGCGTTGGTGAGCGGGACGAGCTACCGCATGCTGGCGACGGCGCGCGATCACAAGCGCGCCTATGATCGGGACGAGGGTCCGAACACGGGGGGGATGGGGGCAGTGAGCCCGGCGGAGACGTGGGGCCCGGATACGCAGAAGATGGTGGAAGAGCGGATTATGCGGCCGTTGGTGGCGGGGCTGGCGGAGTCTGGGGTGATGTTTCGGGGACTGCTTTTTCCGGGATTGATGATGACGCCGGAGGGACCGCGCGTGCTGGAGTTTAACTGCCGCTTTGGCGATCCGGAGACGCAGACGATTTTGCCGCGTTTAAAGTCGGATCTGTTGCCGCTGCTGGAGGCGACGATCGATGGGAGGCTGGAAGAGGTGGCGCTGGAATGGGATGAACGACCGGCGGTGACGGTGGTGATGGCGTCGGGCGGCTATCCCGGGAAATACGAGACGAAGAAGCCGATCCACGGCTTGTCGGCTGGTCGTAAATTCCCCGATGCGCAGGTTTTTCACGCGGGCACGCGACTGGAAAATGGCGAGATCGTGACGGCGGGTGGACGGGTCCTGGCGGTGACGGCGCTGGGCGCGACGGTGGAGGCGGCGCGGGCTCGGGCTTATGAGGTGGTGGGGGAAATCGAGTTCGAGGGCGCGCATTTTCGGAGGGATATTGCCCTTCCCGCGGTTGGGGCTAACGTCTCAGCCCTCTGATGTTCTGCTTCGCCTCGCTGTTTCTTTCGGCTTTCTTGTTCGCTGCGCTTGCGGAGGAGGCGGGGGCGCAAAAAACCACGCCAACGGCTTCTCCGTCGCCAACCGTTTCGCCATCGCCATCGGCTTCTCCGACTGCCGCGCTGGTCGACCGAATGGGGCTGGCCGATTTGCAACAAGTGGTGCAGTTATTGAAGAGCAACTACATCGATCCGGCGGCGCTGAACGAGACGGAGTTGAACCGAGCGATGCTTTCCGGGGTGCTGGCGCGCCTAGGCCGTGGAGTGATGTTGCTGCCGGCTCCAGCACCGGATGTGAATGAGGCGACGGATCCGTTTTACGACGAGCTGATCGAGAATCATATCGGTTACTTCCGCCTGGGGGCTCTGACGCCTGCGAATCTGCAGGCGCTGGATGCGGCGCTGCAGAAATACGCAGGGAAGAAGATCGAGGCGGTGGTGCTGGATCTGCGGGCGAGCGAGGCGACGAACGATTTCGCGACCGCGGCGCAATTTGCGAATCGATTTGTCGAGAAAGGGAAGCCGCTTTTTTCGCTCCGGAAAACGGGGGGAAAACCGGGGCGCGCTTTTGTTTCCGAAAGTGAAGCGGTTTACCAAGGATTGGTGATCGTGCTGGTGGATGAGGACACGGCTGGGCCGGCGGAGGCGGTGGCGGGGGTTTTGCGTCTCTATACGAAGGCGTTGTTGATCGGGGAGCCGACGGCGGGGCGCGCGGTGGAGTTTTCTGATCTGCCGTTGAATGAGGGCCGAATCTTGCGGACGGCGGTGGGGGAAGCGGTCTTGCCGGAGGGGCGTCCGCTTTTTCCGGAGGGATTGAAGCCGGATGTGCCGGTGGAGTTGGCGGAAGCGGAGAAGCGGCAGATTTTCGAGTTGAGTGTGCAATCGGGGATGGCGCCGTTTGTTTTTGAAAAGGAACGGCCGCACTTGAACGAGGCGGCTTTGATGTCGGGCCGGAATCCGGAGATCGACTCGATGGAGGCGTCGCAGCGGCGGAAGGGCACGGAGAAGGCGATGCCGCGCGATCTCGTCCTGCAGCGGGCAGTGGATATCGTGACTTCGCTGGCGATTTACCAGAAGAAGTGAGCGGGAGAAACGGAGCGCGGCGAGTTCTGGCCAAAGTTTTTCCGATCCGCTACAGTCCCGATTCGTGAATCCGCTCGAGGAACGCATCGGCCATAAGTTTCGGAATTCGCTTCTGCTGGCGGAAGCGTTGACGCATCCCAGCCTGGGCCACGAAACGAAGCGGCACCATTTTGATAATCAGCGGCTGGAATTTCTGGGCGACGCGGTCCTGCAGTTGATTGTGACGGAGCATCTCTACACGCTCTTTCCGCGGGAGGCGGAGGGGCGGTTGACGAAATTGCGCTCGCGGCTGGTCTCGCGGGAGGCGCTCTGCGGGCATGCGCTGAAGCTCGAGCTAGGGCAATTCCTGATGATGGGGCGCGGGGAGGAATCGTGCGGTGGACGGGAGCGGATGTCGACTTTGGCGGACGCTTTCGAGGCGCTGCTGGGGGCCATTTATCTGGATACGGATCTGGCGACGGCGCGGCGGTTTTTGCTCACGCTGGCGGCGCCGGATCTGGCGCGGATCGAGGTGGAGCCGGTGGATATCAATCCGAAGGGCCATTTGCAGGAATTGCTGCAGGCGATCTCGCCGCGGAGCCCGGTGTATGAGTTGCTCTCGGAGAGCGGGCGCGAGCATGAGAAGACTTTTTTGGTGCGCGTGGTCTGGGAGGGAATGGCGCTGGGGGAGGGCGAAGGCCGGAGCAAGAAGCAGGCGGAAACGGCTGCGGCTCAGCAGGCGATGGAACAGAAACTTTGGGAGCAAACGGCGACGCTCGAGTGTGTGCAGGCCAATCAGGAAGCGGATTCCGAGAAGGCGGCTGGGTAACCGGCGGATTTTTGCCGTACGATTTCGGCGTTCGACGTTCGACGTTCGACGTTCGACGTTCCGGGCGTCGCCCTCACATTTCGTGAATTCCTACACGCATCCGCTGACGCCTGTTCAGGCCGCAAAATTGCGCACCCTCCTGGAGGAGCTGAACTTCCAGTTCGCGCCGCGTCCTTACACGCTCTTCTTCGCGCAGAAGGAAAAGCTGAGCGTGGCTGTCTATGAGAAGGGGCCGAAGATTCTTCTGCAAGGGAAGGGGATCGGGGAGTTCGTGCAGTTCCAGCTCGAACCGCAGATCCTAGAGGAGGCGAAACTCGGCTACGAGGAAGTGCATTCGCCGGAGATGTTCGGGGCGCACTTCGGCGTGGACGAAAGCGGGAAGGGGGATTTCTTCGGGCCGCTCGTGATCGCGGGGGTGTATGTGGACCGCGGGATCGCGCGCAAGTTTATGGAGGCGGGGATTCAGGACAGCAAGCGGATCGGGTCCGATGCACGGATCCGGGCGTTGGCGGAGGCGATCCGTCGCACGCAGGGTGCGATCGTGGACACGGTGGTGATCGGGCCGGAACGCTATAACGCGCTCTATGAAAAGTTCGGCAACCTGAACAGCCTGCTAGGCTGGGGTCACGCGCGGGTGATTGAGAATTTATTGGAGCGCCGGCCGGATTGTCCGCGCGCGTTATCGGATAAGTTTGCGGATGCGCGGGTGATCGAGCGGTCGCTTTTGCAAAAGGGGCGGGGAATTACACTGGAGCAGCGGACGAAAGCGGAATCGGATCCGGCGGTGGCAGCGGCGTCGATCATGGCGCGGGAGGCTTTCATCGATTGGCTGGACCAGCAAAGCCAGCGCTGGGGCGTGAAGCTGGGCCGCGGGGTTTCCGCAGCGGTGAAGGCGAGCGCGAAAGCGCTGGT
>JBBSLZ010000181.1:0-6940 GCA_038233435.1 Chthoniobacterales bacterium | reverse complement strand
CGGCCTCTCCGTGCGCGGCAAAAATCTCCGCAGTCGAGCAGCCGAAACGCGCCTCGATTATCACATCGGTTTCGTAGAGTGGCCACGCCGTCAGCCGCGACAGCTCGCGACCGACCGTTGTTTTGCCGGCGCCCATGAATCCGAGCAGGACGATGGCGTCGCCGCGTTCCATCCCACAGGGTAGCGCAGGCTGCAGCCTTGCACACGGCCGGACGCCGCCCCTCCAAAAACACCTTTACAACCACTCCGCTTCCGCGAACTCAATAACGAACGCCATGTCCCCCCCCGCTTCCTCCGCTCCGCTGGTCGCTGTCGTCATGGGCAGCCAGTCCGATTGGGAGACCATGCGCCATGCGGTGGAGATGCTTGCAGCGCTCGGGGTGCCGAGCGAACACCGAATCGTCTCCGCGCATCGCACCCCAGACCTGATGGCAGAGTTCGCGCGCGGAGCGGCAGCGCGCGGCTTGCGAGTCATCATCGCGGGCGCAGGCGGGGCCGCGCATTTGCCGGGCATGATCGCGGCGCACACCTGGCTGCCGGTGCTCGGCGTGCCGGTGGAATCAAAGGCGCTCAAAGGCATCGATTCGCTTCTTTCCATCGCGCAGATGCCGGCCGGCGTGGCCGTCGGCACGCTCGCGATCGGCGTCCCCGGAGCGAAGAACGCCGGCCTGCTCGCGGCCAGCATCATCGGCCTGGCCAACTCTGATGTCCGGGCGAAAGTGGAGGCCTTCCGGGCCCGACAAACCGAGGCCGTCCTCGCTCAGCGGCTGGAATGAAATCGGCCTTCCTTCCCGGGGCCACCATCGGCGTTATGGGCGGTGGTCAACTTGGCCGCATGTTCTCGATCGCGGCGCGGCGGATGGGTTACCGCGTCTACATTTTCACGCCGGAGGAAGACAGCCCCGCCAGCCAGTTCGCCGATCTGACCCGCATCGCGGAGTACGACAACGAGGCGGCTGTCCGCCGTTTTGCCGCCGATGTGGACGTAATCACGTTCGAGTTCGAGAACATCCCGATCCAGACGGTGGAGTGGTGTGCCGAGGAGCGCGCGGTCCGTCCGGCCGGCGCGATCCTGCACACCGCGCAAAATCGGCTCAGGGAGAAGAATTTTCTGGCCGAGGCGGGCTTTCCAGTGGTGCCCTTCAAAGCCGTCCGCAACGCGCACGAACTCGAGTCCGCCATCGAGCAAATCGGCCGGCCAGCGATACTGAAAACGGTGGCGTTCGGCTACGACGGGAAAGGCCAGCAGAAGATCAATTCCCGCGAGGACTTCGATGAAATCTGGGACGCCAGCTCCGCGCGGGAGATGGTCCTGGAGGGGATGGTCGATTTCGAAAAGGAGATTTCAGTGCTCGTGGCGCGCGGGGCGGACGGCGCCATCGCGACGTTTCCCGTCTGCGAGAACTTGCACCAAAATCATATCCTCGATCTCACGATTGCACCGGCCCGGGTGGAACCGAAAGTCGCCTCCGAGGCGGCCTCGCTCGCCAGCGCGATCGCGGAAAAGATCGATCTGGTCGGCCTGCTCGCGGTCGAGATGTTCCTGAAGAAAGACAGCGCGTTGGTCGTGAATGAACTGGCCCCGCGACCTCATAATTCCGGCCACTGGACGATCGAAGCCTGTGCGACGAGTCAGTTCGAGCAACAGGTGCGCGCGGTCTGCGGTCTGCCGCTCGGCTCAACAGAGATGCTCTGTCCGGCGGCGATGGCGAACCTGCTCGGCGATACCTGGCAAGACGGGGAGCCGGCCGGGGCCCAGGCGCTCGGCGTGGCGGGCGTCCACCGTCATCTCTACGGAAAACGCGAGCCGCGGCCTCGCCGCAAGATGGGGCATCTGACCGCCGTGGCCGAGACAGTCGGCACCGCGATGGAGCGGGTGCAGACGGCGCGCGCGGCTTTGCGTGAAAGCGGGTCGTGAAGACGCGCCTTCTTTCCGGGGAAGGGGATCTGACGGCGGCGGTCGAGGCTCTACGCGAGGGAGCGGCGGTCGCGCTTCCCACCGAGACCGTCTACGGCTTGGCGGCCGATGCCTTAAACCCGGATGCGGTGGTAAAAATCTTCGAAGCAAAAGAACGTCCCCGTTTTGATCCGCTCATCGTTCACTTGCCAGAAGAATCATGGCTGGAGAGGCTTACAAGCGTTTCTCCAGCAGACACGGAGTTGGTCGCCCAGCTGATCAGTCGATTTTGGCCGGGTCCGCTCACCTTGGTTTTGCCGCGGCGCTCGGTCGTTCCGGACCTGGTCACGGCGGGCCTCGAGACAGTGGCGGTGCGAATGAGTGCGCATCCTGTTTTCCAGCAAATCGCCCGTGCTGTGGACAGGCCCTTGGCCGCCCCGAGCGCGAATCGTTTCGGCCGAATCAGCCCGACCCGGGCAGAGGATGTTCTCGCCGAATTGGAAGGTCGGATTCCGATCGTAGTCGATGGCGGAGCGACGTTTCACGGGCTCGAATCCTCGATCGTGGCGGTGCGCGATGGCGGGATGGAAATCCTGCGTCATGGGCCGATTGCTCTCGAAGAATTGGCAGCCATCGCGGAGGTCCTGCCGGCCCGCGAACGTGATCGTCCGGAGGCGCCGGGCCAGCTCCGTTCGCATTACGCGCCACGCACCCCGCTCGTTTTGGTCGAGGCCTTGAGTGGTTGTACGCTGCCACCGGGCCGGGTCGGGGCCTTAGGCTTGGGCGAAATTTCCAGGTGCGACTTCCAGGCGGTGCGCTCTTTAAGCCGGACGGGCGATCTGCGGGAAGCGGCGGCGACTTTGTTCCGCGCGCTGCGCGAGCTGGACGATTTAAAGCTGGATCTGATTGTGGCGGAAACGCTTCCGGAGATGGGCCTGGGACGGGCGGTCATGGACCGTTTGCGACGGGCCGCGGCTCGTTAACTCGACCGCCCGCGCGCCTAACCTTGGTGCGTCAGGCAGGCCTGGATGAACCCCTTAAACAAAGGGTGCGGCTGATTCGGCTTGCTCTGAAACTCCGGATGATACTGGCAGGCGAGAAAGTAGGGATGATCCTTTAACTCGATTAACTCCGCCAAAGCGCCATCCGGTGAAGTGCCGGAGATGGTAAACCCCCGCTCGCCCATCTGCTCGCGGTATTTCATGTTGAACTCGTAGCGATGCCGGTGCCGTTCCAGAACCTCGGAGTGCCCGTAAATCTTTTCCGCCAGCGTGCCGCTCGCTATCTTGGTCGGCCAGGTGCCGAGGCGCATGCTCGCGCCTTTTTTGCTGACATCGCGCTGTTCGTTAAGCAAACAGATCACCGGTTCGGCGGTGTTTTCCTCAAACTCGGTACTGTTCGCGTCCTCGATTCCGCAGACGTTCCGCGCGAATTCGATCGTCGCCACCTGCATCCCGAGGCAGAGGCCGAGGAACGGCACCTTCTGCTCGCGCGCGAATTGGGTGGCCTTGATTTTCCCTTCCACGCCACGCTCGCCGAAACCACCCGGGATTAGGACACCAGCTACATCTTTCAGTTGGCCATCCACCCCGTCCTGCAGCGTTTCGGCATCGATTAATTTCAGGTCGATCCCGCAATCCTGGCTAGCGGCGGCATGGGTTAACGATTCGTAGATGCTTTTGTAGGCATCCTGCAGATCGATGTATTTGCCTACGACAGCGATCTTGACCGACTTCTTCGGGCTCACGATTCGCTCCACGAATTTCCTCCAATCCGTCAGATTCGGGGCCGGCGCGTCCAGGTGGAGAAAGTCGCAGACCAGTTGGTCCAGGCCTTCCTCGTGCAACATCAGCGGCACTTCGTAGATGGTGTGCTTGACATCCTGAGCCTCGATGACGGCCTTCGGGGTGACATTGCAAAACATGGAAATCTTCTGCCGCGTGTCGGCGTCGAGTGCCATTTCGGTACGGCAAAGCAACACCTGCGGCTGGAGGCCGATCTCGCGCAGCTTCGCGATGCTTTGCTGAGTCGGCTTGGTCTTTAATTCGCCCGCGGCTTTGATGAAGGGCACGAGGGTGGCGTGGATGTTGAGCACATTCTGCGGGCCCGCCTCGAGAATGAACTGCCGGATCGCCTCCAGAAACGGCAACCCTTCGATATCGCCCGTGGTGCCGCCGATTTCCGTGATCAAAACGTCCGCCTTGCTCTCCTCCGAGACTTCCCGGATGCGGTTCTTGATTTCATCGGTGACGTGCGGAATCACCTGCACTGTTTTGCCGAGGTAATCGCCGCGGCGCTCTTTTAGGATCACGCTTTCGTAGACCTGACCGCTGGTCAGATTGTTATGGCGGGAGAGGACGCAGTTGGTAAACCGCTCGTAGTGCCCGAGGTCCAGATCCGTCTCCGCGCCGTCGTTCAAAACGTAAACTTCACCGTGTTGAAACGGGTTCATCGTGCCGGGATCGACATTCAGATAGGGATCGAATTTCTGAAAAACAACCCGCAGCCCGCGCAGCTCGAGCAAGGTGCCGAGCGCCGCCGCCGCGAGCCCTTTGCCTAACGAACTGATTACTCCGCCAGTAATAAAAATATATTTCATCGCCCGCTTTCTCCTCGCTGCCGTGCTTTTTTCCGGGCGGCACGAAGCAGTTCCCGCTCAACTGCTTCCACCTCGGCCAGGGTGTCCACCCCAGGCCAGCCCCGCTTCGTCACGACCACGCGGATTCTTACTCCATTCTCCAAGGCGCGCAATTGTTCGAGCGCTTCCGCTTCCTCCAGCGGCGCCTGTTTCCAGGCCACAAACCGCAGGAGCAAATCCCGCGTGTAGCCGTAGATGCCCTGATGTCGCAGGGGCTTGGCGGAAGACGGAGCGCGCGGGAAGGGGATGGCTGCGCGCGAAAAGTAAAGCGCGTCGCCCGCCCGGCTCCGCACGACCTTGACCTGGTGCGGCGAGGCGATCTCCGCCGGGTCGGAAAACGGATGCGCGGCTGTGATCATTTCCACCGTGGGATCGAGCCGCAATTCCTCCACCAGGCGGTCGATTAACTTCGGATCGACCAGCGGTTCGTCGCCTTGAATATTGATGACATGACGAAACTCCGGCGCCCGCGTGGCGATCTCGGCCGCGCGATCGGTGCCGCTGCGATGGCGTTTCGACGTTAACGCCACTTCCGCGCCCCAGGCGAACGCCGCCTCCGCGATTCGCATGTCGTCCGTGGCCACGATCACCGAGTCCAGTTTTTGCGCCCGTTGGGAACGCTCCCAGACATGCTGCAAGAGCGGCTTGCCCGCGATCGGGTGGAGCGCCTTGCCGAGGAAACGCGTCGAGCCCCAACGCGCCGGAATAATGCCGAGAGCTTTAGCGCGCATGGCGGAGGATAATCTCGGACGCTTCACCCACGTCGCGCGCGCTCCAGTCCGCCCCGTCCGGCTCTCCATCTCCGGCTTGCAACCGAATCGTGCGCACGCCCGCGTTCCGGCCGCATTCCACATCGATCGGTTTGTCGCCCACCATAAACGATCGAGTGAGATCAAGCCCCAGATCGCGCTCCGCTTCGAGGATCATGCCAGGCGCAGGCTTTCGGCGCAGCGAACTGGTGTCGGGTAAATCGGGACAAAAATAAGTCGCATCGATCAAGCCCGGGCCGAGCTGGCGCTCGACCTCCGCGGCCACCGCCCCGTAATCAGCCTCGCTAAAGTAACCGCGCCCCAGACCGCTCTGGTTGGTCACGATCACGATCTTAAAGCCCGCCTCCCGTAAGCGGCGGAGCGCGTCGCCGACGCCGGGAAAAATCTCCACCTGCGCGGGTTCGCGACAGTAATTCGCGTCTCGCATGATCGTGCCATCGCGATCCAGGAAGACCGCGGGATGGGCGCAGGACTCGTTAGGCGGCATCGTCCTCCAAGCTCGCGGCTAATTCCTCCGCGGTAACGGTCGCAGTGCCCAGCTTGCCCACGACCACAGCGCTGGCGTGGTTGGCCACCTCCGCCGCCTCCACCGCGCTGGCTCCGCAGGTCAGGGCTAGCGTGAAAAAGGCGATCGCGGTATCGCCCGCGCCCGAGACATCGAAAACCTGGCGCGCTTTGGTCGGGATATGGTGCGGCGCCGCGGCGCGATCGAACAGCATCATGCCTTGCTCTCCCAAAGTGATGAGCAAATGACGCGTCTCCCATTTCTCGAGCAGGCTCGCGCCCACTTCCAGGAGCGCGGTGTCCATTGGGGCGGGATCAGCCGGATCGCTCCATGGGATCCCGGCCGCCTGGAACGCCTCGAGTCGATTTGGCTTCACCGCGGTCACGTTTTTCCAGGCCAGCGCATGGCGCGGGTTCGGGTCCACGGTCACGATCTTCCCCGCGACTTTCGCTTTTTCCGAGATGCGCCCGACCAATTCCGCGCTGAGAAATCCTTTCCCGTAATCCTCCAGGATAATGGCGTCGATCTCAGGCAATTGCTGACTCACCGCGGCCACGACGCGCTCGACCTGATCCGCCGTGGGCGGTCGGATCTGCTCGCGATCCACCCGTACTACCTGTTGCTGGCGGGCGATGATGCGGGTTTTCACGATGGTGGGAAACTCCGGATCCTGAATCGTGGCGCTGGTGTCGATCTGGTCTTCTTCGAGGAGGAGGCGGAGTTGCTCGCCTCCGCGATCGGTCCCGAGCAGGCCACAAACGGAGGCGCGCGCGATGAAGCCGCGGAGATTCCGCGCCACATTGGCCGCGCCACCGGGATACATGCTCTCACTCGTCACTTCGACCACCGGGACGGGTGCTTCGGGCGAGATCCGGCCCACTTTTCCCCAGACAAATTCGTCCAGCATGAGGTCGCCGACGACGAGGATCCGCTTCGTGCGCGCGGCGGCCAGGATTTGCTGCAAACGTTCCGGTTTCATCAAATAAAAAGCCGCCACCGAGGTGGAGGGATACGAAATGAGGGTGGCAAAGCGGGGCGCGGCAGGCGATTTGTGTGGCTGGCAGTTCTGCTTAGAGTTATCCACCAATTCTGAATAGAAGTCGAAATCAACAGTCCAAAACCCGGATGAT
>JBBSLZ010000180.1:0-6953 GCA_038233435.1 Chthoniobacterales bacterium | reverse complement strand
GGCGCGTTCTTCGGCTTTGCGGAGTTCGTAGCGCGTGCGGCGCAGGACGACTTCGCGGCGGTGCTCGATGTAGGCGGTGTTTGCTTCCTTGAGCGAGAGGAGTTTCGGGCGGCCGTGATCGATCGCCAGCATCGAGGCCGCGAAGGAACTCTCCATCGCGGTGTGCTTGTAGAGATTGTTGATGACGACCTTCGGATTGCCGTCGCGTTTCAACTCAATCACGACGCGCGTGTTCTCGTCGGACTCGTCGCGGATCGCGCTGATGTCCGTCAGCACCTTGTCGTTCACGAGCGCCGCGATCTTCTCCACGAGGGTGGCGCGGTTCACGTTGTAGGGAATTTCCGTGATCACGATCTGCTCGCGATTTCCCTTCAACTCCTCCACGCCCGCCTTGCCGCGCACCTTCATGCTGCCGCGGCCGGTTTCGAGATATTGGCGAATGCCGGCAAGCCCGAGCAGCGCACAACCGGTCGGGAAATCCGGGCCCTTCACATATTTCATCAAGCCGTCGAGATCGATATCCGGGTCGTCGATCTGCGCGCAGATGCCGTCGATCACTTCGCCGAGATTGTGCGGCGGGATGTTCGTGGCCATGCCGACCGCGATGCCGGTGCCGCCATTGACGAGCAGATTCGGGAAAGCGGCCGGGAAAACCTTGGGTTCAGTGCGCGTCTCGTCGTAGTTGGGGACGAAGTCGACCGTGTCCTTTTCCATGTCGGTCATGAGCGCGGCGCCGAGGTGCGTCATGCGCGCCTCGGTGTACCGCATCGCGGCCGGCGGATCGCCTTCCACGGAACCAAAGTTGCCCTGGCCATCGACCAGCGTTTCGCGCATCGCCCAGGCCTGCGCCATGTGGACGAGGGTGGGGTAGATGACCGCTTCGCCGTGCGGATGGTAGTTACCGCTGGTGTCGCCGCAAATCTTGGCGCATTTCCGATGCTGCCGATTTGGGTACAACGAGAGGTCGTTCATCGCATAGAGGATGCGACGCTGGGAAGGTTTGAGCCCATCGCGCGCATCGGGCAACGCACGCGAGATGATGACCGACATAGAGTAATCGAGGAACGACCTCGAGACTTCTTCGGCGACGTTGATCGGCTCTATCTTTTCGTTCGGATTATACATTTATTCGAGAGGCTGAATTGGCTGGGGCTGCTCGGCATTGCGGGCACGTTGCCAGTTTTCCAAAAGTTCGTTGCGATGGGACGCCGCCCACTCCCGACGAGCCGCTGTGCGCGTGCGTTGAGTTGACCTTCCATGAGCTGCAGAGAATCGAGGTCTGCGCTTCGTCTGCCCCATAGGTGGCATGAAAGTGCGGCGGATTGTGTTCGCGATAGTACATCCGGATAACGATCCCAAAGAAGCGGCTGATCTCAGGCATGCGTCGCCTCTGCCGCTCGAAAAAAGCTCTCGGGCTCCTGACCGGTGACCTCGAAGTAGATCGCATCCGGGCAGACGTCCAGGTTATCCGCCCACACGATTTCACCGGAGTCGCCGATGCGCGCCTTTTCGAATTCGCCCGGCGTATCCCAAAGGCGAAAAACTCCTTTGCCGACGACATCGGAGAGATCCGACACGCCCTCGCTTCCGTCGGAAAATTTCACCCAGAGCTGGAAGTTTTCTCGCGGCTGGATCTCGACCAAACGGGGCAGTGTCATACGTCCAGATTGCGCACGTTGAGCGCGTTATCCTCGATGTATTGCCGGCGCGGCTCGACCACGTCGCCCATCAGACGGGTGAACATTTGATCGGCTTCGACCGCGTTATCGTCCGTGAGATCGACCTTCAAGAGCTTGCGCTTGTTCGGGTCCATCGTGGTGTTGAAGAGCTCTTTCGCGTTCATTTCACCGAGGCCTTTGAAGCGCTTGATCTGCACGCCCCGGCGACCGATCTCGACGATTTTCTGGTGAATCTCGGGAATCGAAAAGAGCGGATACACGGTCGCTTTCTCGCCCTCGCCTTCGATCAGTTCGAAGATCGGTTTATCGCTCGCCGAGTAGTGGTCCACTTTTAATCCGCGCCGCGCCAACTCGCTGATTAACTTCTGAATCGAAGTCGCTTCATGCAATTCCACTTTCTTGGCGCGGCGGCGTTGGGCGCCCGGCTTGGGAGCGACGGGCGCACTCGAGATTGGCAGCAGCTCTTGATCGATGTCGTCGTCGAAAAGATTAAGGTCGAGGTTTTCTTCGTGAAAGGAACGCACTTCCCGCTCGTCGTGGAAATAACGGACGGACTCCTCGTTGCCATCGCGGATTTTGACCAGGTAGGCGGGGAGTTTGCCCGTCTTCTCATCGCGCTCGGTCAGGAAGGTCTCGAAATCGCCGCCGTGGCGGCGGACGGAGTCGCTCAGCTTGGCCAGCTTCTCCAGAGACTCGAGCACGTCCTTCAACTGCGCGGCGCTCAGTTCCCGGTCATCGGCCAGATTTTTCAAACGCACGTCTTCCGCGCCTAACGAGATGAGGATTTTGTTTAACTGGATGTCGTCGTCCACGTATTCCTCGCGCTTCTTGCGCTTGATTTGATAGAGTGGCGGCTGGGCGATGTAGATCTTGCCCGCGCGGACGAGCTCGGTCATCTGGCGGTAGAAAAAGGTCAGGAGGAGGACGCGAATGTGGGAGCCGTCCACGTCCGCGTCAGTCATGATGATGATGCGGCCGTAGCGCAGCTTCTTGATGTCGAAGGTGCCTTCCTCGGCTTTCCCATTCTTTTCCGTCCCTTCTTCCTTGGGCTTGCCGATGCCGGTACCGATGGCGGTGATCATCGATTGGATTTCGGTGTTCTTAAGCGCTTGATCGAGGCGAGCCTTCTCGACATTGATCAGCTTGCCGCGGATCGGGAGGATGGCTTGGTAACGGCGATCGCGTCCCTGTTTGGCGGAGCCGCCGGCGGAATCACCCTCGACGATGTAAAGCTCGGTCAGGTCGGGATCGCGTTCGGAGCAATCAGCCAGCTTGCCCGGCAAGCCGCCGCCAGTGAGCGCGCCTTTGCGGATCGTCTCGCGGGCCTTGCGGGCGGCTTCCCGCGCGCGGGCCGCGGTGAGCACTTTCTCGAAGATCTTTTTCGCGATCGGCGGGTTCTGATCGAAGAAAGTCATCAAGCCTTCGTAAACGACCGAGTTCACGATCCCGTCGATCTCGGTGTTAACGAGCTTCACCTTGGTCTGCGATTCGAAGCGCGGATTCGGCAGCTTGATGCTCAGGACGCAGGTCAGGCCCTCGCGCACATCGTCACCGGAGATGGCCGGGTCCTTGTCTTTCACGAGGCTGTTCGCCTTCGCGTATTGGTTGACCGCCTTGGTCAGCGCGCTGCGGAAACCGGTCAGATGCGTGCCGCCATCCGGATTCGGAATCGAGTTCGCGAAGCACAAAATCTGGTCGTTGTAGCTGTCGTTATACTGCATCACGACATCGACAAAAACTTCGTCCCGCTGCCGCGAAAGGATGACTGGCTTCGGGTGGATGACCGTCTTGTTCGCGCCGAGCTGGCGGACGAATTCCTCGATCCCGTGCTTGTATAAAAACGTCTCCTTCTTCGGGGTGTCGCCGCGCTCATCCGCGAGCGTGATTTCGAGGCCGGGATTTAGAAATGCCAGTTCGCGCAGACGGTATGCGAGGCGCTCGAATTTAAACTCAGTTGTAATCGTGAAGATGGTCGGGTCCGGGAAAAACGTGATCAGCGTGCCCGTCTGCTTCTTGTTCTTCAGCTCGCCGATGACTTCCAGCGGCTGGGTGGTTTTCCCGCGCTCGAAGCCCATGTGGTACACCTTCCCATCGCGCGAGACCTCCACCTTGAACCAATCGGAAAGCGCGTTGACGCACTTGGCCCCGACGCCGTGGAGACCGCCGGAATACTTGTAAGCGCCCTGGCCGAATTTACCGCCGGCGTGGAGATTAGTGAGCACGAGCTCGACCGCTGGCATCTTGAACTTCGGATGCATGTCCACCGGGATACCGCGGCCGTTATCGCGAATTGAAACCGAACCATCGACGTGCACCGCCACCTCGATTTTGCTGCAATAGCCAGCCAGATGTTCGTCGATCGAGTTATCGAGCACCTCGAAAACGCAGTGGTGCAGGCCGCGTTCGTCCGGGTCGCCGATATACATTCCCGGTCGCTTCCGGACTGCTTCCAAGCCTTCGAGTTTGTCGATTTGGGCCGCGTCGTATTTTTGACTCTGACTGATTCCCGTGGCGTCGGTCTGGCGCTTTTGGCTATCGGAACTTTCGGTGTCGGGAAGAGGCGTGGCGGCGGCTGGCATAAACTGTCGAAAATATAGGCGTGGAGACCGCCCGGAACAATCTGTTTCTTCGAGTAAAAGCGGCTATGGAAACCCCGTATCTAGTGGCTGCCCCCAGCGGCCGGCCCACATCTTGTGCCCGAAACCTGCGCCGCCCGTCAGATTCGTCGGGCGTTGCGGAGGCCGGGCTTGACCCCCCATCTCTGCGCCCCGAATCTATCGCCGCGTATGCGTTGGCAGACACTTTACGAAGGCCGCTGGATATTCTTCATCCTGGTAGTTTTGGCGGTCGCGTCCTTTTTCCTTTGGCGCTGGCTACCGACCCTCTTTGTCTTGTTGATTGGCTACACCTTTGCCTTCTTCCGCGATCCGGAGCGCATCACTCCGCCCGAGCCGGAGGCCGTCGTGGCCGCGGCCGATGGCGTGGTCGCGGATATTGTTGAAATCGATGAGACTGACGTCGTGCACCAGCGGATGAAACGGGTGGGTATTTTCCTTTCCGTCTTCGACGTACACACGAACCGCGCGCCCATCGCCGGCCGCGTGAGCTATCGGCAACATCGCGAGGGACTTTGCCTCGACGCGCGCAGCCCCGATTGTTCCGGCAAGAATGAATCGATGACGTGGGCGTTTGAAAACCCGCGTGCCACGCTGGTGGTGAAACAATTAACGGGAGCGATCGCGCGCCGCATCGTGGGCTGGTCGGAAGTGGGCGACGAATTGGCCAAAGGCGAACGCTTCGGGATGATTCGCTTCGGTTCGCGCACGGAAGTTTATGTGCCGATGGAGGCGACGGTGACGGTGCGGGTGGGCGATCGGGTCGCGGGCGGCGCGACGGTGATCGCGCGATTACCCTGAGATGTGGCGCAAGTTTCTAACTTGCGGTTTAGTGAGACGACAAGCTGAAAGCTGGCGCCGCGAATGAGCGATCAATCCCCCAAGATTTACCTCCTGCCGAATCTGATGACGGCAGGAAACCTGTTCTGCGGGTTCGCGGCCACGCTCAAGATCGTGCAAGGGGCACTCCTGCAGGCGACCGACCCCGAATCGGCAGCCATGCTTTTTCACACCGCCATCTGGTACATCCTGGGCGCTTGTATTTTCGATGTGCTCGATGGCCGGCTGGCGCGCTTGGGCGGGCAGGACAGCGCCTTCGGCCGCGAGTTCGATTCGTTAGCCGACACGGTTTCCTTCGGGCTCGCACCTGCGCTGATGGTTTACCGGATCGTGCTGGTGGATTTTCCGCGGGTGGGGTGGGTGGTGGCGTTCGTCTATTTGCTCTGTGGCGCCCTGCGGCTGGCCCGTTTTAATTGCATCGCCGCGCTGCCGCATCCGGAAGGTCCGGACAAAAACTTCCGCGGCTTTCCCATTCCCGCGGCCGCGGGTTTGATCGCGTCGCTGACGCTGTTCATGCTCTGGTGGCTGGGGGAGAAGGAGCACGATATCGGCCGCTGGAAATGGGTGCTGCCGCCGCTCATGATTTTTCTCTCGTTCATGATGTTTAGCCGGTTCAAGTATCCCAGCTTTAAGGGTTTGAACTGGCGCACCACACGCTCTGTGCCGCGGTTTCTCATCATCAGCCTGGTCCTGATTTTCACCGCCCTGAATTACGAGTGGATGCCGGCCATCCTCTTTCTCGCGTATCTTCTCTACGGGTTCGTGCGGCCGTGGCTTTCGAAAGCGTGGCAACGCGAAATCGAGGAAGAGGAGGAAGACGAAGAAGTCCCCGAAGGCTAGCGATTGAGTTCCGCCAGGATCTCCGGGTCGCGCACATCGGCCCACTCGCCACTAAGTTCGAACGCTTTCACCTTGCGTCCCGATTGGGCGAGCGCGCGGATCGCGTCGGTCAACTCAAACTCGCCGCGCGGCGAGCGCTCCAGCCGACTGATGAAATCGAAGATGCTGGCGCGGAAGGCGTAAACGCCAGCGTTGTACCACGGGCTGGTCAGCTCTCCGGGCCTTGGTTTCTCCCGCAGATCGGTCATCTCGAAAGCGTCATTCACAAAGACCGCGCCGCCCTGGCTGACATCGTCGCTCCGCTTCACGCTGATGATCGCTTCCACGTCCTCCGCCGGGCTGACGAGAAGGCGGTAATTGGCCGGGTCGACCAAAATATCGCCGTAGCTGAGGACGAACGGATACTCGCCGCAAAACGCGCGCGCCAGTTCCACCACCTTGCCAGTTCCGTCCTGCACCACTTGCGTCTCGTAGCCGATCCGAAGACCGAACTCCGCTCCGTCGCCGAAGAACTCCCGCACCACCTCCGCACGCCAGCCGACCACGAGGAGCACGTCCGTGACGCCCGCCGCGCGCAAGCCGTCGATAATGTGCGCGAGAATCGGGTTTCCGCGCACGCGGAGCATCGGCTTGGGCAGGTCGCTCGTCAGCTCGCGCATGCGGGTGCCGCGGCCGGCGGCGAGGAGGACGGCTTTAGTGATCCCGCTCATCCGGAGACGTATCGGCGCGTGCCTTTCATTTGCAATCTCTTCCTGTTCCATTCAGCGTCCGCGCATGCGGATGCAGTTTCTAGGAAAATACCGGGAGGCGGGCCTTCTTTTCATGCGCCTGGGCCTCGGCGTGCTTTTCATTATCATGACCGGCCCGGTCCTGCTCGGTGGACCGGCCCGCTGGGCCAACTTCGGGAGCGGGATTCGACATCTCGGTTTGCAGAGTCATTATCAAATGTGGGGATTTCTGGGCGCGCTTCTGGGCTGCG
>JBBSLZ010000179.1:0-6966 GCA_038233435.1 Chthoniobacterales bacterium | reverse complement strand
CGTCTGGACGCCGACCGCGGACCAGACAGTGTGGGGAGCAATCTCGCGCGCGGTGCGGACGCCGACGCGGATCGACCAGGATTTGTTTCTGCCCAATCCATCCACCGGCACTCCGGTAACGCTGCGCGGGACACGCGATTTTGAGTCGGAAGTTTTGATCGCGTACGAGTTGGGCTACCGGGTGCAGCCATCAAAGACGCTCTCGCTCGATCTCTCCGTTTATTACAACGACTACGACAACCTGCGCAGCCAGGAGCCGCAGGGGCCGACCGGGCGTCCGATTATTCTCGCGAACATGCTCGAAGGCCACACCTACGGAGCCACGCTCGCAGGCCGCTGGCGCGTGACGGATTGGTGGGAACTGGATGGCAATGTGAGCGGATTGCACGTGGATCTTCAGCGCAGCCCCGGGAGCCGGGATGCAACAAACGGGGCGGGAGAAGCGAACGATCCCGATTACTTTTTCACGCTGCGTTCCTCGGTGGATTTGCCCGGCCACGTGCAATTCAATGCCGTGCTCCGCTACGTGAGCGACCTGCCGCATCCCGCCACGCCGAGCTATCTCGGCCTGGATCTTCGGCTGGCCTGGCTGCCCCGTGAGAATATCGAACTCGCGATTATCGGGCGGGATCTGCTTGATCCGCAGCATCCGGAGTTTCGCGGCGCCGTCGTGACGCGGGAAGTGGAGCGGCGCGTTTTTGGGACCATCAAATGGACCTTCTAAGACGAGCGCGCAGGCTTGCCACTGCCTTGGCCTTGGTGGCGGCCCTGTTTTCCGATCGGGTTACACTCGCTGCGAACGCGGCCTCCGTGCCTAACGAGTACTCTCTCAAGGCGGTTTTTCTATATAATTTCTGCCGCTTCATCGAATGGCCGGCAAGTGCCTTCGACTCGGCCAGCGATCCGATCGTGATCGGCATTTTCGGGAGCGATCCGTTCGGCCCACTGCTCGAGGAAGCGGTGGAGGGCGAAACTTCGCACGGGCGCCCCATCCGGATTGAGCGCTATCGCAGCATTCGCGAGATCCGGGGATGTCAGGTGCTCTTTATCGGCGCGGCCGAAAGCGGACGTCTGAACGAGGTCCTCAGCGCCCTCGCAGGTACCAGCACGGTGACGGTGGGCGAGACTGCGGACTTCGTGGAGCAGGGGGGAATGATCGGCCTGACGACGGATCAAAACCGCGTGCGCCTGGTAATCAATCCGAACACGCTCCGAAACGCGAATCTGAATGTGAGTTCCAAGCTCCTCCGGGTGGCGGAAATAAAAAGCCAATGACCTTTCGCCTCCGAGACGCCCCCATCCAGCGGAAGCTGATTCTGGTGATCCTATGCACCAGCAGCTTCGCGCTCTTCCTCATGGGCAGCGCTCTCATCACCTACGAAGTGGTGACGTTTCGTCATTCGCTCGCGCTGCATGTGAATGTGCTAGCGCAGATTGTCGGCTCCAATAGCACGGCGGCGGTGGCCTTTGATGATCCGAAAAACGCTCGAGAGATCCTGGCTGCTCTCGCCGCCGACCGGCAGATCACTGAAGCCGCCATTTACAATCAGAAGGGTCAGCTCTTTGCCAGCTTCCCCGCGCTGCGTTCCACGGCTGAATTTCCCGACAAGCCGGGGCTGGATGGCCACACTTTTGAACACAGGCATCTCATTATGTTTCAACCCATCCTGCAGGATGGGCAGAGGCTGGGGACCATCTTCGTGCGCGCGGAACTCAGCGAAATGTATTCTCGCCTCACCGTTTACGGGATTCTGCTCGTCCTCGTGAGCGCCTGTTCTTTTCTCGGCGCGCTTTTGCTCGCGCGCACTTTGCAGCGTCATATTTCCGCTCCCATTCTGGCGCTCGCGGAAGTGGCGACCGCCGTTTCCGAGCGGCAGGATTATTCCGTTCGCGCGAAGAAGCACGGCTCGGATGAACTGGGGCAACTGACTTCGGCTTTCAATCAAATGCTGACGCGCATCGGTGAGAGCAACGCCGCGCTGGCCGGCAGCGAAGAGCGTTTGCGCCTCGCGCTCGAGGGTTCGCAGACGGGCACGTGGGATTGGAACGTGATTAGCGGGCAAGTCATTTGGGACGAATACATGTATCCGCTCTACGGCATTTCGAAGGAGGAATTCAGCCACACGACCGGCGCGGGGATGAAGTACATTCATCCCGATGATCAGGCGCGGGTTCAGGGGGCGACGCGCGTGGCGTTGGATGAAAAGCAGGATCTCGATGTCGGCTTTCGGATCGTCCTTCCGGACAAATCGCTCCGCCACATGGTCTCGCGTGGGCGCGCCTTTTATGATGAGAACGGGAGAGCCGTGCGGATGGCCGGCGTCAGCATCGATGTGACCCAGAGCAAAGAAGCCGAGGAAGAGCTGAGCCGCGCGAAAGAAGCGGCCGAAGCGGCCAACGAGGCCAAGGATAATTTCCTCGCCATTCTCAGCCACGAATTACGCACCCCGCTCACACCGGTGCTGGCGGCGGTGGCGTCGCTCCAGGAAGACGAGAGCGTGCCGCCGCACATCGTGCGCGAAGTCGACATGATTCGTCGCAACGTGGAAGTCGAAGCGCGACTGATCGACGACCTGCTCGACCTGACCGGCGTGTCCCGCGGGAAACTGGAATTGAACCGCCGCGTCGTCGATGTGCGACCGCTGCTCGAGCATGCGATGGAAAACTACTGCGCCGGGGTGGCGCAGGCGAAGGAGCTCAGCGTCACCGTCAAGGTCACAGCGACGGAAACGCACGTCCTGGCCGACAGCTCCCGCATCACGCAGGTGTTTTGGAACCTGCTCCAAAACGCCTGCAAGTTTACGCCGGCCGGCGGCGCGATCGAAATTTCCATTGCGAACGAACTTCGAAAAATTCCGGGGGAAGGCGACCGCGTTTCGAGTGATCCGGACGCGAGCGAGTTCGATCTGGTCGTGTCCGTGCGTGACAACGGCATCGGCATTAGCTCCGAAAACATTTCGTCTATTTTCAACGCCTTCGAGCAAGGTGAACGTTCGCGCACCCGTAAATTCGGCGGCCTCGGTCTCGGCCTCGCCATCAGCCGCGCGATCGTCGAATTACATGGCGGAACGATTTCCGCCGAGAGCAAAGGGAAAGGCAAAGGCGCGATGATCAGCATTCGTTTGGTCGCGGTTGAAGCACCGACGGCAACCGCGGCGCAGGCTGCGAGCGACCGGGAATCGGCCAGCGCCTCCAGCACGCGCTCGCTCCGAATTCTGTTGGTCGAGGACCACCCCGACACCTCCGAGCTACTCACGCGCTTGCTAAAGCGCGTCGGACATCACGTGGTCACGGCTGGGAGCCTGGCGGAGGCGCGAGTATTGACCAGCGCCGAGGCAGCTGGAAACTCCGGATGCCCGTTCGATATGCTGGTCAGCGACCTGGGTCTACCGGATGGCAGCGGCCACGATCTCATGCGCGAATTGGGAGAGTGTCATCAAGTTCCGGGCATTGCCCTGAGCGGCTTTGGGATGAAAGAAGATGTGGCCGCGAGCATGGCCGCGGGATTCACCCGGCACATGACGAAGCCGGTGGATTGGCAGGAACTGAAGGCGGAGATCGAGAAATTGGCGGCGCAGATTCCAGCGTAATCGATTCACGCCAGCACGAGGTCGCGCAAGGAGTTGTGTGGTCGGTCCAGCTTGAAGATCGAGATATTGGCCGCGGCCGCGCCTTGCCAATCCCGCACCGGATCGTCGCCCACATGGAGCGCTTCATTCGCCGCGACATTGTTCAATTCCAGCGCGCGCTCGAAGATGAGCGGATCGGGTTTGTCCGCGCCAACTTCACTGGAAATGACGATGGACGAGAAATAGCGCGAGATGCCGAGCTGTTCGAGGATGACGCGCAGCCGACCATCGAAATTGGAAATAACGGCGAGGCGAGAGCGGGCGTGTAATTTTTCCAGGACGTCGACCACCTCGGGGAATAACTCCCAAACCCCTGCCTCGGCGAAGTGTGCATAGACGACTTCGAAGTAGGTCTCGCGATCCATCGCTTTTGTGTCCGGCGCGCATTGATCGAACACGCGCTCGACCAGCAGGCGCCACCATTCTTTGTCGTCATCCACCCTCGGACGCCCCGTGGCGGGCCGGGCGGGCATCTCTTTCCAAGCCGCCGCGAAAGCGCTGTCCACCGCCGTGGCGTCAAGGGGCAGGCCGAGACGCTGGCCGACTAACGAGTAGTGGTAGCCGACACCTTTCGGCAAATGGAAGAGCGTGCCGGCGGCGTCAAAGAAGATGACGCGATGCATGGGCGATAGTGCGGCCATGTCTTCGACTAAGGGCGGCGCGCCGGGACCGCAAGCGGCGCGCTTTTCACCTTTCCGTGGCAGGTCGAACGCGCGAACGTGCGGGCCGAATGCATCTCGCCGATGAATTGCGCGACTCCGCGCGCTGGACGCAATCGCACGGCGAAGAGATCGCGAATGGAGTGAGCCACGGTCTCGGCGTGATCGGTGCGGCTGTGGGCGCGCCGTTTCTGCTCCGGGCGGCGGTGGCGCGGGGAAGTCGGCCGTTTCTCGTCGGGACGATCGTGTTCATCGCGACGATGCTGATTCTTTACCTCGGCTCGGCGGTTTATCATTCGTGGCCGCGGACGCGTTTCAAAGGCGTCCTGCAGACGATTGACCACTCGGCGATTTATCTTCTCATCGCCGGGACCTACACGCCGTTGACGCTGGGGCCGCTGCATGGGCCGTGGGGTTGGACCGTTCTACCGATCGTCTGGCTGCTGGCTCTTTGCGGTGTGCTGCTGAAACTGCTCAAAGGCGCGGCGCACCGGCCGCGATTCGCGGTCGGCTTGTATCTCGGGATGGGCTGGCTGGTCTTGATCATCATCCGTCCGCTGGCGCACGCAGTGCCGTTATCGACCCTGCTTTGGCTGCTGGGGGGTGGCGTCGTTTACACCGCCGGCGTGATTTTTTTCATCAACGATCACAAACGCTACCACCATTTCGTCTGGCACCTCTTCGTCCTGGGAGGGACGGGTTGCCATTACTTCGCGGTGCTTTCTTACGCCGCCTGACGGGCGATTCCAACTGGTGGGTTGGACAAGCTGAACCGCGACGGCTAATTACAACGCAATGCTGCCGACGGAACACAACGACCCGATCAACGAAAAGATTCTCGCCATTTCGGAGGACAAGATCGCTGGGTTCGTGCGGGAGCCATTCGCCGAGATCGCCCGGCGCTCGGGCGTGGAGGAAGACGTGGTGATGGCGCGGATCGAGGCCATGTTGCGCGCCGGCACGGTGCGACGGGTGCGGCAGACCTTGCTCGCGACCAATCTGGCAGACGGTGCGCTGGTGGCCTGGAAGGTGGCGCCGGAACGGATCGAGGCGGCTTTCGATTACATGTCGCAAGAGGATCCTTTTTCGGGGCATGTGGTCTTGCGCTCGACGGACGCGGTGACGCCGGGATCGGAATACAAGCTCTGGACCACGCTGAAGGTGCCGCACGGTTTTTCCCTGCAGCATCATGGCGAAATCCTGGCGGAGCGATTGGGCGCGGAACATTTTCGTTTGATGGCGGCGAAAGGGATTTTCACTTTGGGGGTGGGACATGTGCGGCGGAAAACGGTCGAGCCCGGGAGCAAGGCGGAGCAGCCTGCGACGATGGCCCCGGTGCACGTGGCCGAGGTGACGGATCGGGAGTGGGAAGTGTTGCTGGCTTTGAAACGCGAGTTCGCGCCCGAGGAAATCCGGCCGGCGCCGTGGACGGCGCGGGCGGCGGAAGCGGGCGTGTCGCTGGATGAATTTTGCCAGATTGCAGAGTCGCTGAACGAACGCAAGGTGATCGGGCGTTTCTCGACCTTCCTGGAGCATGTGAAGCCGTCCACCGGTGGGGTGCGGGTGACGCGTTTTAACGCGCTTTTCCATTGGGCGGTGCCGGCGGGGCGCGAGATGGAAGCGGGCGGCGAGGTGGGGCGGCATCACATTTTGACCCATTGCTACTGGCGGGAGGCGGGGCCGGAATTTAAGAACGTGAACATCATGGCGGTGGCGCACGGGACGGACAAAGCGCTTTTGCTCGAACACAAACGCGCGATCGATGAGCACCTGACCGCGAGCGGGATTCCTGTTTCCTATACCAACGTCTTTTGGGGCGGCCGGAGTGAGATCAAACCTTCGGAGATTTCGCCACGGATTTATCGGGAATGGCTGGCGGAGATGGCGGCCGATCCGGCCTAACGAATGCAAGCGCTGACCGAAAAGCTGCGGAGCGGCGCGGATCTGCAGCGGGGAGAGATCGCGTATGCGGTCACTCTCCTTCTCTCCGAACAGACGGTCGCTGCGGTGAAAGCCGATTTTTTGATCGCGCTGGATGAGAAAGGCGAGAGCCCCGAGGAGATCGCGGGGTTTGTGGAGGCGTTAATTGGGCGCGCGATCGATCCCGGGATCGATCCGGCGACGTTGCCGGGGCCAATGCTGGACGTGTGCGGAACGGGCGGGAGCGGGCTCGAGATTTTTAACGTCTCGACCACGATCATGTTTATCCTGGCGGCGGGCGGCGCGGTGGTGGTGAAGCATGGGAACCGGAGCGTGACCTCTTGCTGCGGTAGTGCGGATGTCCTGGAAGCGCTCGGGATTCGTCTCGACTGGCCACCGGAGGAGCTGCGGGAGTGTCTGCAGCGGATCGGGCTCGGCTTTCTCTTCGCGCGGTTTTACCATCCGGCGTTTCGCGCGCTGGCGGCGATGCGGGCGCAGTTGGCGCAGGAGAAACGGCGGACGATTTTTAATTTGCTCGGGCCGCTGCTGAATCCGGCGCGGCCGGCGCGGCAGTTGATCGGGGTGCACACGCCGCGGTTGACGACGGTCTTCGCGGAAGTGCTCCGCCGGCTCGGGCGGGAGCGCGCCTGGGTGGTGCACGGCACGGTGGACGAGGGCGAAGGGATGGATGACATCTCGACGAGCGGTGCGACTTCGTTGGCGGAGCTGGCGGATGGGCGAGTGAGTTCGGCGGTGAT
>JBBSLZ010000178.1:0-6967 GCA_038233435.1 Chthoniobacterales bacterium | reverse complement strand
TGATGGTGGAAGGCGAACTGGAAAAGCCGGAGGCCAAATTGAGCGGAGAGAAAGTGGCGCTAACGGTGAACGGCAACGCCGTCCTGCTCGTCGCGCCCGCGAAACTTTTCGGGAAGGGCGAAGGCGCGCTGCGTTTGTCCGGTCGGATCGAGGGCGATGCAATCAGCGGCGACGGTTGGAGCGCGAAACGGACGGCTGCCTTCACCGCGACGAAAACCGAAAAACCTTCGCAACTCGATACTGCGCTCGATTTTCCTGAGACATTTCCCGCAGGCGCATTTGGCCGCACGGCTTTGCCGGAGGCGCCGGCTGCAGTTTTGATTCAGGGCGCGACCGTCTGGACTTCCGGCCCGCAAGGCACGCTGCAAAACGCGGACCTGCTCGTGAGCGGCGGGAGGATCGCGGGCGTCGGACCGGGCTTGAAAGCGCCGGCGGGCGCGACGGTTGTCGATGGCAAAGGGCTCAACGTGACGCCGGGGATTGTCGATTGCCATTCTCACACCGCCATCAGCAAAGGCGTGAACGAGGGAACGCACGCGGTCACCTGCGAGGTGCGGATCGGCGACGTGGTGGATGCGACCGATATCGATATCTACCGCCAGCTCGCGGGCGGCGTGACGGCGGCCAATCTGCTGCACGGCTCGGCGAATCCGATCGGCGGGCAGAACGAGGTGATCAAGTTCCGCTGGGGCGCGCTGCCGGAGGAGTTGAAGCTGGCTGGCGCGATGCCGGGAGTGAAATTCGCGCTGGGGGAGAACGTCAAGCAATCGAACTGGGGCGAGAATTTTACCACTCGTTATCCGCAGACGCGGATGGGCGTGGAGCAATTGATCCGCGACCGCTTTCGCGCGGCGCAGGAGTATGAGGCAGCGCTCAAGAGCAAGACCGGCCTCCCGCCGCGGCGCGATCTGCAACTCGAGGCGCTGGCCGAGATCGTGAACGGCAAACGGCTTATCCACGCGCATTCTTATCGGCAGGATGAAGTGCTCGCGTTTCTCGACCTGACGGCGGAGTTCAAGATTCAGGTCGGCACGCTCCAGCACATTCTCGAGGGCTATAAAGTAGCCGGCAAAATTGCGGCCGCGGGCGTGGGCGCCTCCACTTTTGCCGATTGGTGGGGCTACAAGTTTGAGGCTTTCGACGCGATTCCATTCAACGCCGCCATGATGCAGAGCCAGGGCGTGCTCACCTCCGTGAACTCCGACAGCGGCGACCTCGCGCGCCGGTTAAACACAGAGGCAGCCAAGTCGATGAAATATGGCGGCCTCTCCGCGGACGAAGCGCTCAAGCTGGTCACGATCAACTCCGCCAAGCAGCTGCGGATCGATGCCAAGACCGGCTCGATCGAGGTGGGCAAGGACGCGGATTTCGTGATCTGGAATGGGAATCCGCTCTCGAATTACACGCGGGTCGAGCAGACGTGGATCGATGGACGGAAATACTTCGATCGCGCGCAGGACGCGGAAGCGCAGCAGAGTTTCGCCGCGCAACGTGAGGCGCTCATTCAAAAAGCGCTCGCCGAGCGGGTGAAGGAAATCGCCAAGGGCAAGGACGACGGCGAGGGCAAAGAGAAAAAGGACGAGGAGAAAACGCCGGGCGGCGCTTATCGCAGCAGCGCCGACCGCTACACGTGCCACGATCATGAATAGCGCGCTCGTTAGATTCTCACTTGTCCTGCTCGGCCTGGCCTCGGTGCATGCGTCCGAAATTATCCCCGCACCGCCACAAACGCGCCCGATCGCGCTCAGCGGGGCGACCATTCACCCCGTCAGCGGACCGGACATTGCTTCCGGCACGATCGTTTTCAGCGAAGGAAAAATCACCGCCATCGGTCCGGATGCCGCCGCGCCGGAAGGCGCGGAAGTGATCAATGCCAGCGGCAAGCACATCTATCCCGGGTTAATCAACGCGAATAGCCTCCTCGGCTTGTCCGAGATCAGCGCCGTGCGGGCCACCCTCGATTACGAAGAAACCGGCGCGATCAATCCTAACGCGCGCAGCATCAGCAGCGTGAATCCGGACAGCGAACTGCTGCCGGTGGCGCGGAGCAATGGCATCCTTTCCGCCCACGTGGTGCCGGAAGGCGGCCTCGTCTCCGGACAATCGGCGGTCATCCGACTGGATGGCTGGACGCCCGAAGATCTCACCGTGCTGGCGCCCGCGGCGATGCATCTGCGCTGGCCCGACCTCGCGATTGATCGCGACCCGCGCGCGCCCAAGAAACCGGAGGATCAGCAGAAGGAGATCGACAAGGCGCAAAAGCAGATTCGCGATGCATTTACGATCGCGCGCGCCTACACGCAGGCGCGGAAATCACCTCCGGCTGGATTCAAAACCGATCTCCGCTGGGAAGCGATGGTGCCAGTGATCGAAGGCACGCTGCCGCTTTTCATTCACGCGGATTCGGTGGCCCAAATCGAAGCGACCCTCGCCTGGGCGCGGGAAGCGAAAATGAAGTTCACGCTCGTCGGCGGGCGCGAATCCTGGCGGATGGCGGCGCAACTCAAGGCCACCGACACGCCGGTGATCGTGGCCCTTTCCACCGCGCTCCCCCCGCGCCGCGGGGACGCCTACGATAGCGTCTACCGTACAGCCGCGCGGCTTGCGGAGGCTGGCGTTCGCTTTTGCATTGCCACTGCGGGTCGCAACTCGGAAGCCGCGCATGAGCGGAACCTCCCTTACGAAGCGGCGTTAGCGGCTTCCTTTGATTTGCCACGGGCGGAGGCGCTCAAGGCGGTCACCCTCTATCCCGCGCAGTTGCTCGGAGTGGCCGATCGAGTGGGCTCTCTGGAAGTGGGCAAAGCGGCTACGCTCCTCGTGACCACGGGCGATCCGCTCGATTTTCCCACCCAGATCGAAGCCGCCTACATTGACGGGCGCAAAATTGACCTGAGCAATCGGCAAACCCGCCTGCGCGATAAGTACGAGGAAAAGTATCGCCGGAAGTGGTAGCCTCAGAATCGTGCGTGTCCTGATCGCGGATGACCAGAAAAGCGTCGGCGCCACGCTGGCGGCGCTGGTGGAGCAATGTCAGCACGAAGTGGTGCAGGTGGTGGGGACGGGACTCGACGCCATCCAGGCCTACGCGCGCCATCGGCCGGATGTCGTTCTGATGGATTATTCGATGCCGCGGTTGAATGGCGCCACGGCGTGTCGCAACATTCTGGCGCGCGATCCGGCGGCGAAGATCATTCTCGTATCCGGGGTCGCCGCCACCCAGGACATCACCGACTCTGGCGCGATCGCCATTCTGCAAAAGCCGGTGCGTCTTGAGCAAATCTACGGCGTGCTCTACGATGCGGGCGGCGCGCCGGGCGCCCAGACTGGCGAGACGAAGTAAGCGCCCGCCACGTCCCGTTCCGCGGCTTCACCTGCCGCCCGCGCGCTGATATTCCTCCATCGCCTTCGGCATTAACGCCTGCAGCTGCTGGATGCGCGTCCCATGCGACGGATGCGTGGAGAGAAATTCCGGCGGCCCGGCGCGGCCGGCCCGATCCATCCGCTCCCAGAAACGCAGGCTTTCCTGCGGGTCGTAGCCGGCGCGCGCCATATAGAAGAGGCCGATCTCATCCGCCTCGCTTTCGTGTTTGCGGCCGAACGGCATCAAGACGCCGAACTGCGCCCCGGCGCCGAGCGCACCCATGATGGCGCGTTGCTGATTGTAATCCATGTCGGAAAGCGAAACCGCCAGACCGGTCATCGCGGTTTGGGTCAGGTTTTGTTGCAAGACGCGTTGCGCGCCGTGGCGCGAGGTGGCGTGCGCCATCTCGTGCCCCATCACCGTGGCCAGCGCCGCTTCGTTCTGCGCTACCGGCAGAATTCCGGTGTAGACGACAATCTTCCCGCCCGGCAGACAAAACGCGTTCACCTGTTCATCGCGAATGACGGAGACCGCCCACTCAAAACCTTCGCCGGATTTTCCAGTCGCGGTCGCGAGACGATTCGCCACCCGCCGGACCATCTCCACCTGCGGCCCGGAGTCGACCGTGCGCGCTTGTGAAAGCACCTGCCGATAGCTTTGAAAACCGAGCGCAGCTTCCTCCTCCCGTGACATCCCAACGTGACTCGCGCGGCCGGTCTCCGGGTTCACGAATCTCTCCGAACTGAAATACTGCCAGGCAAAAATTAGCCCCGCCGCCAGGATGGGCAGCCAGCGAATGTGTCGACGATTCATGCGCGAGTTCTAACCGTCCGCGCGCGCGAAGACAAGCTTGTCGCCGAAAGCGCCGGCGCCCGCTAGCTTTGCGGCGATGCCCCTCGTCCCCCGTTTCCTCATCGTCATGCTCTTTGCGGCTTCGCCCATTCTGGCGCAGACGCCGCCAGCCGGAGCCGATGCCATGCGCGACCAAATCATCTCGCACGCGCGCACGGTGCGGGCCGAAGATTATTCCTACACCCGCACCATCCGCGCCGAACAAACCAGTAACGAGAAGACGGAAACGAGCGTGATTGTGGAGCGCTGGGATCCAACGAAAAACGGAGATCAGCGCTGGTCGTTTGTTTCCGTGGATGGCCGCGCGCCCAACGCCAAGGAGCTGGCGGACTACACCAAAGGTCTGGCCAGGCGCCGCCCTGCTTTCTACGGGCGCGTCGCTGGCTACTTCGCCCAGACACCGAAGACCTCGACCGATTCCCTTGGCCGCACCGTTTTCAAATTCACTTCCTTGCCGAAAGAGACGGTCACGATCGGTGAGACCGATCTTTCCGCCAGTGCCACCGCCGAAGCGACCGTTAATTCTTCCGGCACGGTTCCATTTTTCGAAGAAGTGCGCTTCCGTTCCACCAAGCCAGCTCGGATCAAATTGATCGCGAAAGTCGAGCAATTCGAAAGCAGCATGCGCTATCGCCTCCTGCCTGACGGCAAGCCGGTCCCGAGCGAGTTTGTCTCGGAAATGCGCGGCTCCATGCTCGGCCAAAGCGGTCGCATCCGCACAAAAATCACCTACAGCGACCACCGCGCCGTCACGCCGTGAAGCCCCTCGACGTCCGATGGAAAGGCGCCCTCCAGGCCGCCCCCTTTTCGCGCGCTACTTCTCACTCGGCATCGTCACCCGCGGCAACGCCGCCTCGATCCCCGCCCGCTCCGCTTCCAGTCACGGCGGCAGCACCAGCGTTTCGCCCAGGTGCGCCGCATCTTCATCCACCGCAAAGCCCGGCCCATCCGTCGCCAGCTCGAAGAGCGCCCCGCCCGGCTCCTTAAAATAAACCGACTTAAACCAAAACCGGTCGATCACCGGCGTCGGCTGCGCGCCACCCGCCGCTACGCTCGCCCGCACCTCCGCCTGATGCGCCTCGTCTTCCACCCGCCACGCCAGGTGATCAATACTGCCCGTCCCCCAAGCTCCCCGCCGCGCGTCCGCCAACTCCCGCACGTCCACATATTGTCCCGACTTCCCCTCACCCACGCCGTAGCGGTGCCAGCCGTTCTCCGTTCCGACCTCGCGAAAACCCATCGCCTCGGTCAGAAACGCAGCCGAAAGGCCCAGACTCGCCTCGCTCATCCGCGCCGTTTCCAGCCCGCGAATCTGCCGCTCCACCGGAATCGGCCCTTCCTCCCACGGCGTAAACGCTCGGTCTAACGAGCTCTTGCTTTCCACCAGCGCCACCCCCAGCCCATGCGGATCGCGCATCGGCAGCACCTGCTCGCCGAAGCGGACTGCCGGCTCCACCATCTGCGCCCAAGGAAAGAAAGTAATGTCCGTCCCCGGATGTCCCTCCGCGTCCGCGTAGAAGAGATGATACGTCCCCGGGTCATCCTGGTTCACGCTTTTCTTCACCAGCCGCATCCCGAGCACGCCCGCGTAGAAATCCAGATTCTCCTGCGCCGGCCCCGAGATCGCCGTCACATGATGCAAACCGTGGACGGTCCTCACCGTGGCTTCGCTGCCGCCTTCACCGGCGCCTCCGGCGCCACCTCGTACTCCGGCTTCGCCACGCCCAGCAACCAATGATCGAACCAACCCACGATGTGCTGCAGCCGCTCCACCCGATGCCACGGTTGCCCGGCGCGCGAGAGCTCATGCGTCTCGTTAGGGAACTTCACCATCACCGTCGGTATCTTCCGATACTTCAGCGCCCGGAACATCGCCTCCCCGCCCGCCGTCATCGGCGTGCGCGTATCCGTTTCGCCCAGGATCAACATCAACGGCGTCTTCACATTCTTGATGTAGGTAATCGGCGACCGTTTCCGGAAATCCTCCGGATCCTCGAAGGGCGGCGCCTTGAACCACGTCGGCTGGAAGAGCGTGAAATCCGCCGTGTACCACCAATTCTCCCAGCTCGCGATATCTCGCTGCGCCACCGCCGCCGCGAAGCGATCCGTCTGCGTGATCACCCAATTCGTCAGCAACCCGCCCCCGCTTCCGCCGGTCACACCCAGCTTTTTCTCATCGAGGTAGCCCCGCTTGAGCACGTCATCCACGCCCGCCATCAGGTCCTTGTAATCATCGCCCGGGTAATTGTATTGGATCACATTTCCAAACTCCTGCCCGTAGCTCGTGCTCCCGCGCGGATTCGGATACAGCACCACATAACCCTTCGCCGCCATCCATTGGAACTCGTGGTCAAAGACGAAACCGTAAGCCGCGTGCGGCCCGCCATGAATGTTCAGGATGAGCGGATACTTCTTCTTCGCGTCGAACCCCGGCGGCTTCTGCAGCCAGGCCTGGATGCGCTTCCCGTCAAACGTCTCATACCAAATCTCCTCCGGCTCGGTCAGATTCAACGCCCCGAAAAGCTCCCGATTTATGTCGGTTAACTGCCGCGGCTGCCCATCCTCCGCCAGCGTGTAGAGATCGCCCAGCCGCGTCGGCGTCGAGACCAGATAAACGATCCGCGTCCCATCCTCCGACGCCCGAAACCGCGCCACCGCCTGGTCGCCCTTCGTCAGCTCCGTCAGCGCACCCGTCTCTGCATCGAAGCGTCCCATATTCGTCCGCCCTTCCTTCGAGAAAATCTCCAAAATGCT